>SCUD01000058.1 GCA_004297335.1 Gammaproteobacteria bacterium | reverse complement strand
TTCACGCTCTGGCAACCCGACCCGCGACCTGCTCGGCGACGCGCTGGCCGATCTCGAAGGCGGTGCTGGCGGCGTCATCACGGCGACTGGCATGGCCGCGGTCACGCTCTCGCTCGCGCTGGTGCGGCCCGGCGAACTCATTGTCGCGCCACACGACTGCTATGGCGGCACCTGGCGGCTGCTGGCTGCGTATGCCAGGACCGGCCGCGCCGAAGTCGCCTTCGTGGATCTGTCCGACCGCGCGGCGCTCGAGCGGGAACTCGCGCGGGACCCGCGGCTGGTCTGGATCGAGACGCCCTCCAATCCGCTGCTGCGCGTCACCGACATCGAGAGTGTCGCCGCCCGGGCGCGGGTCGCCGGGGCGCTGGTCGCCGTGGACAACACCTTCATGACGCCGCTGTGGCAGCGACCGCTGGCGCTCGGCGCGGATTTCGTCGTTCACTCGACGACCAAGTACGTCAACGGGCACAGCGACCTGGTCGCCGGCGCGGTCGTGGCGCGCGATGAGGCACTCCTGCAGGACCTGGCCTGGTGGGCCAATTGCCTGGGCGTCACCGGTGGTGCTTTCGATGCCTGGCTCGCGCTGCGCGGCCTGCGTACGCTGCATGTGCGGCTGCGCCAGCACGAGGAGAACGCTGCAGCGCTCGCGGCGGCCATCACGGGCCATCCGGCGGTGGCGCGCGTGCACTATCCGGGCCTGGCGGCGCACCCGGATCATGCACTGGCAGCCCGCCAGCAGCAGGGCTTCGGGGCGATGCTGTCCTTCGAGCTCGCCGGCGGGTTGCCGGCGGTGCGGCGGTTTCTCGACGGCCTGCGCTTCTTCTCGCTGGCCGAGTCGCTCGGCAGCGTTGAGAGCCTGGTCGCGCATCCGGAGTCGATGACGCATGCGGCGATGACGCCGGAGGCACGCGCGGCGGCGGGCATCACGCCGGGGCTGCTGCGGCTGTCGGTCGGCATCGAGGCGACCGCCGACCTGCTCGAGGACGTCACCGCCGGCCTCGATCGCGCCGCGGCGGCCTGAAGCGCCACCGCGGCGCGGGCGAGGCGGACGGGGACCCCGCGCGCTCGTGCCGCCCGAACTTACGCACTCGCGCGCGGATCCCCGTCCGCCTCACCCGCACCGTGTGAGGTTGCGGCCGGAGCCGCGGCAATGACGGCGGGCCGGGGCGGCGGGAACGTCGCGAGCGAGCGCGTATGTTCCGGCGGCGCGAGCGAGTGATGTTCCCGCCGCCCCGGCCCGCCGCACGCTGGCGCCCGGCAGCCGACCGGATGCGACAGCGGTAGTCAGAGCCGGTCGAGGACTGCCTGGCCGGCTTCGCGGGTGGTCGCGGCCTGGGTGCCGCGCGGGCTGAGGTCGGCGGTCAGTACGCCGCCGCCGATCGACTGGTGAATGGCCTTCTCGAGCGCGCTGGCCTCGGCCTCGAGGCCGAGCGAGTGGCGCAGCAGCAGCGCCGCGCTGCCGATGGCTCCATAGGGGTTGGCGATGCCGCGGTTGGCGATGTCCGGCGCGGAGCCGTGGATCGGCTCGTACAGTCCGCGCGGACCGTCGCCGAGCGAAGCGGAGGGCAGCAGCCCGAGCGAGCCGGCGAGCGCCGCGGTCTCGTCGCTCAGGATGTCGCCGAACAGGTTCTCGGTGACCAGCACATCGTAGTAGGCCGGCCGCGCGAGCAGCAGCATCGCTGCCGAGTCCACGAGCTGATGCTCGAGGTTGCAGTCAGGGAACTCCGCGGCGAATATCCCGGTGACGACCTGGCGCCACAACCGCGAGGTCTCCAGCACATTGGCCTTGTCGACCGAGGTGACCCGGCGCCGCCGGCCCCGGGCCAGCCGTCCGGCCACGCGCGCGATGCGCTCGATCTCGCCGACCGTGTAGCGGCACTCATCCGTGGCGGAATCCGCGTCGCGGGTGCGGCGGCCGAAGTAGATGCCGCCGGTCAGTTCGCGCACGACCAGCAGGTCGACGCCCGCGAGCAGTTCGTCCTTCAGCGGCGAGGCCCGCCGCAGCGACGGGTGGGGCACTGCCGGGCGCAGGTTGGCATAGAGGCCGAGTTCAGCGCGCAGGCCCAGGATCGCCTGCTCGGGCCGGACCCGCAGGGACGGATCGTTGAAGCGGGGGTCACCGATTGCACCAAACAGCACGGCGTCGGCACCCCGGGCCAGCGCCAGCGTCGCCGCCGGCAGCGGCTCGCCGCAGGCGTCGATTGCGGCTGCGCCGACCGGTGCTTCCTCGAGCACGAACTGGTGTCCGAAGCGCCGCGCGACGGCTTCGAGACAGCGCCGCGCCTCGCCGGTGACCTCGGGCCCGATGCCATCGCCCGGCAATACGGCAACCCGTGCCTTCACCGAGCGGTCTCCCGCTCGAACGCCTCGATCCTCGGTAGTTGCGCCAGCAGGTGACCGAGCTCATCGACGCCCTGCAGCAGGCAATAGCGTGCGAATGGCTCGATCGCGAAAGTCACCGCCTGGCCATCCGGCAGCAGCAGCCGGTTGCCCTCGAGATCGATTTCGAGGTCGGCACCGGGGTGCGCCAGCAGCCAGGCATGCAGCGGTTCATCGACCAGAATCGGCAGCAGGCCGTTCTTCAGTGCATTGCTGCGGAAGATGTCGGCGATCTCGCTGCTGATGACGACGCGGATGCCGTAGTCGTACAGCGCCCAGGCGGCGTGTTCGCGCGACGAGCCACAGCCGAAGTTGCGGCCGGCGACCAGGATCGCGCAGCCGGCCGCTTGCGGCCGATTCAGCGGGAAGTCCGCCAGCGGCGTGCCATCGCCGGCATAGCGCCAGCCGGCGAACAGGTGGCGGCCAAGGCCCTCGCGGCCGGTGGTCGTCAGGTAGCGCGCCGGGATGATCTGGTCCGTATCGATGTCGGTGGCTGGCAGGACCACGGTGCGAGAGCGCAGGCGGCGGAACGGTTCCATCGTGATTCACTCTTCCCGGGTCGCAAATTCGCGCGGGTCGGCGATGCAGCCGGCGATTGCTGCAGCCGCGGCGGTCGCCGGGCTCGCGAGCAGCGTGCGGACGCCGGCGCCCTGGCGGCCCTCGAAGTTGCGGTTGCTGGTACTGACCACGTACTGGCCAGGTGCGGCGAGGTCGCCGTTCATGCCGAGGCACATCGAACAGCCCGGTTCCCGCCATTCGCCGCCGGCGGCGGTGAATACCGCAGCCAGGCCTTCCGCCTCGGCGGCGCGCCGCACCGTTTCGGAACCGGGCACGACCAGCAGCCGGATCCCGGCGGCGACCCGTCGCCCTCGCAGCAGGGCAGCCGCGGCGCGCAAGTCGGACAGCCGCGAATTGGTACAGCTGCCGATGAAGACCACGTCGACCGGCTTGCCGGCCAGCCGCTCGCCCGGGGCGAAGCCCATGTAGACCAGGGCCTTGCGGTAGCTGGGATCGTCACGCCCGGGCACGCTGCCGCCGACCGGACAGACCATCGCGGGATTCGTCCCGAAACTGATCATCGGCTCGATGCCCGCGGCATCCAGGCTCATCTCGCGATCGAAAGTGGCCCCGGCGTCGGTCGGCAGCTCGCTCCAGGCCGCGACTGCGCGTTCCCAGTCCGCGCCGGCCGGTGCCCGCGGCCGGCCGCGCAGGTACTCAAATGTGGTGGCATCCGGGGCGATCATGCCGGCGCGCGCGCCGGCCTCGATGGACATGTTGCACACGGTCATGCGCTCGTCCATCGTCAGCGCCCGGACGGCCGCGCCGCGGTATTCAATGACCTGGCCGGTGCCGCCGGCGACGCCGAGCCGGCCGATGATCGCCAGCACCAGGTCCTTGGCGGTGACACCGGCGCCGAGTTTGCCCGCGACATTGACGGCGAGCGTGCGTGGCTTGCGCTGCAGCAGGCACTGCGTCGCCAGCACATGGCCGACCTCGGTGGTGCCGATGCCGAAGGCCAGGGCCCCGCAGGCGCCGTGGGTGCTGGTATGGCTGTCGCCGCAGACGATGACGCTGCCGGGCTGGGTTGCGCCGAGCTCCGGACCGATCACGTGCACGATGCCGCGGCGCCGATCGCCGATGTCGAGCAGCTCGATGCCGGCGGCGGCGGCATTGCGCTGCAGCGCGGCGATCTGGCCGGCGGCCGCGGCGTCGCGCATCGGCACGCGGCCAAACAGCTCATCCGCATCGGTCGGGGTCGAGTGATCGAGCGTGGCCAGCGTGCGGTCCGGGCGCCGGACCCGCAGGCCGCGCGCTCCCAGCAGCGCGAAAGCCTGCGGCGAGGTCACCTCGTGCACCAGGTGCAGGTCCACGTAGAGTACGGCCGGCGTGTCGACGGTCTCCGGCACGACCTGATGGGCCTGCCAGATCTTGTCGAACATCGTCCGCGGACTCATGCGGCTCCTGCGGCGACCCGCGGCCGCCGCGCCGCGCGGCTCTGCTCGATCCGATTGACCACCTCGAGGAAGGCCAGCACGCCGGCCTCGACGATGTTGGTGCTGACGCTGCTGCCGCGGTAGCTGCGGCCCTCGCACTCGACCGTGAGGAGCGCCTCGCCCTGGGCATCCTCGCCCTCGGAGACGCTGCGTACCTCGAACTTGCTGAGCCGGACCGGCAGGCCGATCGCGCGCTCGATCGCGGTCAGTGCCGCGTCCACCGGACCGTCGCCGGTCGCGGCCTGCTCGACCGCGCGGCCGTCCGCGTGCCGCAGCCGGACGACGGCGCGCGCGTCCGCTCCGGTCGCCGCCTCGGTGGTGAGGCTCACGAGTGTCCACGGCCCACCGGTGCCGGTCTCGATCTGCAGCACGAGCGCCTCGATGTCGCCGTCGAACAGCTCCTTCTTGCGGTCGGCCAGCGCCTTGAAGCGGGTGAAGGCTTCATCCAGTTCCTGCGCTTCCAGTTCGAAGCCGAGTTCGCGCACGCGCTCGCGGAACGCATGCCGGCCGCTGTGCTTGCCGAGCACCAGATGGCTGCGGGTCAGGCCGACATCCTGCGGCCGCATGATCTCGTAGGTCGCCGAGTGGCGCAGCATGCCGTGCTGGTGGATGCCCGACTCGTGGGCGAAGGCGTTCTCGCCGGTGATGGCCTTGTTGCGCGGAATCGCCATGCCGGTCAGCGATGAGACCAGGCGGCAGGTCGGGTAGAGGCGCTGGGTATGGATGCCGGTGTGCACGCCGAACACCTGCGCGCGGGTCGCGAGCGCCATCACGATTTCCTCGAGCGCGCAATTGCCGGCGCGCTCGCCAATGCCGTTGATCGTGCACTCGACCTGGCGTGCGCCGGCGCGCACGGCGCTCAGGCTGTTGGCCACCGCCATGCCGAGGTCGTCATGGCAGTGCACGGACAGCGTGATGTTCTCGATGCCACGCACCTGCGCGCGCAGGTAGCTGAAGGTCTCGTGGAATTCCTGCGGCGTCGTATAGCCGACGGTGTCGGGAACGTTGATCGTCGTCGCGCCGGCGTCGACTGCCGCCTGCACGACCTCGGCGAGGAACTCGAGCTCGGTGCGCGAGGCATCCTCCGGCGAGAACTCCACGTCGTCGCAGTAACTGCGTGCCCGGCGTACGCCTTCGACCGCGACCCGGATGATCTCCTCGCGCGCCATGTTGAGCTTGTGCTCGCGATGGATCGCGCTGGTCGCGAGAAATACGTGCAGGCGCGGCCGGGCCGCGACCGAGATCGCCGACCAGGCCTTGTCGATGTCGTCGGTGTTGCAGCGGGCCAGCGCGCAGATCACCGGTCCGCGCACCTGGCGGGCAACCTCGTGGACGGCCTCCCAGTCTCCGGCCGAGGCGGCCGGGAAGCCCGCCTCGATTACGTCGACTCCGAGTTCGGCGAGCGCCCGGGCGACCCGCAGCTTCTCGTCGCGGGTCATGCTGCAGCCCGGCGACTGCTCGCCGTCGCGCAGCGTCGTGTCGAAGATCAGTACGCGGTCGGGGTCGTGGCCGGTCATCGGCTGGGTCCTCCCGGGTTCAGGCCTGGTCCTCGAGCCACGGCATGCGCGCGCGCAGCCGGCGGCCGACCTTCTCGATCGGCTGCGCCAGGTCGCGCTTCAGCAGCCGCTTGTAGCGCGCTCCGCCACGGCGGTTCTCGCTGATCCACTGGCGCGCGAAGCGACCGCTCTGGATCTCGCCGAGGATGGCCTTCATTTCCTTCCGGGTCGCGCGGTTGATCACGCGCGGACCGCGGGTCAGGTCGCCGTACTTGGCGGTGTCGGAGATGAAACGGTGCATCTTGGCGATCCCGCCCTCGTGCAGCAGGTCCACGATCAGCTTGAGCTCGTGCAGGCACTCGTAATAGGCGACCTCGGGCTGGTAGCCGGCCTTGACCAGGGTCTCGAAACCGGCGACCACGAGTTCCGTGGCACCGCCACACAGCACGGCCTGCTCGCCGAACAGGTCGGTCTCGGTCTCCTCGGCGAAGGTCGTCTCGAGCACGCCACCGCGCGTGCCGCCGATGCCATCGGCGTAGGCCAGCGCCCGGTGCCTGGCGTTGCCGCTGGCATCCTGCGCGACCGCGAGCAGACAGGGCACGCCGCGGCCCTGCTGGTACTGCCGCCGCACGAGGTCACCGGGACCCTTCGGCGCGATCAGCACGACGTCAATGTCGCGGCGCGGACGGATCTGCCCGAAATGAATGTTGAAGCCGTGGGCAAACAGCAGCGCAGCCCCTGGCTTGAGGGACTTGCGGATCTCGCGCCAGATCTGGGGCTGGGCGAGGTCGGGGGCCAGCATGGCGACGACGTCGGCACCGGACACCGCGGTAACCGGATCCACGGCGCGCAGCCCATCGCGGCGTGCCCGGGTGCGGCTTGGGCCCGGACGGACGCCGACGATCACGTCGAAGCCGCTGTCCTTCAGGTTCAGCGCGTGCGCGCGCCCCTGGCTGCCGTAGCCGATGATCGCAATCCGGGCGCCCTTCAGGGCCGTCGGCCGGACATGTTTGCGGGAATAGATGCGCATCGCAGACTCCTGTTACCCGTGGTTACGTACAGCTCCAACAACGAAAAACCCCGCCCCGGTTCGGGTTCCGGTGCGGGGTTTCCTGATCTCCAGTTTCGCCGGGTGTCAGCCCGTCGCCCCGCACCTTTGCTGCGCAAGCAGCAACAGCCCGCGATCCGGGAGCACGGCGGTGGCGAGGGCAAGCGGCGTCTTCGCAGTAGTCATTCGCTCGTGCATCATGGATATGGTGCGGTGCAAGATGCGGTGATGACAGCACACGGTCCACGCGGCTGTCAACCTGAGGTTGCGCAGCCGCCTGCCGGGCTGCCGGAGCGCGCGTTTGCTTTACGGACGGGAGCAGCACCGATATGATGCAAAGGTGCTTGCAGTGATGCGGATCTGCCGCTAAGGTGGCCGGCGCCGCGCGAGGGCCAGTAGCTGATTCAAGGACGGGCGGCCCGGTTACCTGAGAACGGAACCGGTTCAACGGACGGGGGGCTGGGCAAGGTCTGGTATGGCGAACATGTATTCCGCGGGCGGATCGCGCAGGACAGCCGTGCTTGTCGGCATCGTCGTCCTGCACATCGGATTCTACTATGCGCTGGTCAGCGGGCTGGCCCGCCAAGGGCTGCAGCTGGCCGACGACCTGGGCATCATCGACCTGCCGCCGCCGCCGCCGCCGCCGGAAGACCTGAAGGAGCCGCCGCCACCGCCGCCGGTCGACGTGCCGCCGCCAGTGGTGCCGCCGCCGTTGCTCGACCTGCCGGTGTTCGAAGGGCCGAGCTCGGCGATCACGGCTCGCGTGGCCGAGGCGCCGCCGCCGCGGGTGCAGGCGCCGCCGCCACCGAAGCCGGTACAGATCACGGCCCCCACGCTGCGCGCCCGTGGCGACCGCATCGCCGCGGCCATCAATGCGTGCTACCCATCCGCGTCGCGGCGCCTCAATGAGGAAGGCCGCGTGGTCGTCTCGATCACGATCGACGCCGCCGGCAAGGCGGGGGCCATGAGTGTGACGCAGAGCAGCGGCTTCGAGCGTCTGGATGCCGCGGCGGAGTGCGTGATCCGCAGGCTTACCTTCAACCCTGGCCGGCGCGATGGCCAGCCGGTCGAGGCGCAGGCCGTATTGCCGATCGTGTTCAAGCTGGAGTCGTGATCCGGCAGCGTTGGGAACCAGGACCGCGAGACAAACAACCGTTAGAGGAAGTCGAGAATGGCAGCTGAAACCGGTATGACCGAGAACCCATATGGCGTCGGCGGGCTCTGGGCCCAGAGCGACTATGTGGGCAAGGGCGTGTTCGTCATCCTGATCGCGATGTCGCTGTGGTCGTGGATGGTGATGATCACGAAGTGGCTGGACCAGCGCGCACTGAAGAAGGTCGCGACCGAGGCCGAGAAGAACTTCTGGTCGGCCAGTTCGATGCAGGACGGCATTGCCAAGCTCAAGGGCAAGGTCAATCCCTTCCGCGACATCGTCCAGGACGGGTTGCAGGCCGCCGAGCATCACCGCAAGAGCACCTCGCGGGACGTGTCGAGCAACATCGACCTCGCGGACTGGGTCACGACGCATATCAACCGGCGCACCGACATGCTGCAGTCGAGCCTGCAGCAGGGCATGGTGGTGCTGGCCTCGGTGGGCTCCACGGCGCCATTCGTCGGGCTGTTCGGCACGGTGTGGGGCATCTACCACGCGCTGATCAGCATCTCGATCGCCGGTCAGGCCTCGCTCGACAAGGTGGCCGGCCCGATCGGTGAGGCCCTGATCATGACGGCCCTCGGTCTCGCGGTCGCGGTGCCGGCGGTGCTGGGCTTCAACGGCCTGTTGCGGGTCAACAAGTCGATCATGGAGCGCGCGAATTATTTCGCGCACGACGTCGAGTCGGCCCTCGTTGCTGGTTCCCGCGTCCAGGGGAAGTGAGCCATGGCCGTCTCGGTTACCGGTGCCAGCGAGGATCCGATGGTCGATCCGAACGTGATTCCACTCGTGGACGTCATGCTCGTGCTGCTGATCATCATGATCATCACGGTCCCGGTCATGACCCAGGCCGTGAAGATCGACCTCCCGAAGCAGTTCAACGAGCCGACGGTGACCACTCCGGAGAACATCAATCTCTCGATTGACTTCGACGGCTCGATCTACTGGAACGATACCAACATCGCCCGGCGGGACCTGATCAGCCAGGTGCTGCAGGAGGCAGTCAAGGATCCGCAGCCGGAGGTGCACATCCGGGCCGACGTGCGGGCGCGCTATGAGTACATCGCCGATACGCTGGCCGACCTGCAGCATGGCGGGATGCGCAAGGTCGGCTTCATCGCGGAGCCGCCGCTCGGCAAGTGAGGCGGGGAACCTGCAGGGCACGAACCGGGGCGGGGCTCGCGACGCGGGCCCCGCTCCTTTGTTGTGCAGGGAACCGAAGCTGAACAGTTGCTGAATAAGGAATTGTTTTTGCTGGCCTGGAACCCGGTGGCAGCGCCGCAGTCCATGAAGTGACTGGAGAGGGATTCATGAAACACAGGGCATCGATGGCTGATTGGACCAGGGCTGCACTGACCGGGTTGCTGGTCCTCGCGATGGCTGGACCGCTCCCGGCGATGGCGGCGCGGGAGCGTGCCGCCAAGGAAGCGCCGACGGAGCCGCAGCAGCAGTTCAGCAAGGAATTCGTCAAGAAGGCGGTCCCGGTCCAGAAGCTGGTCAACGACAAGAAGTGGCCCGAGGTCCTCGCGGCATTGCCGGAGATCGAGGCGATCCCGACCCTGAACCTGGATGATCGCAAGGTGCTGTCCGGCTGGAAACTGCAGGCGCTGCAGGCCACGGGGGACACCGAGGGGCTGATGGCCGGGTTCGAGCGCTTCCTGGCGGATGGCTTTGCTGCGCCGGAGCAGGTGGGTGCGCTGCACCAGCAGCTCGCCGCCTGGTACAACTCAAAGAAAGACAACGTGAAGGCCCTCGAACACTACCAGGCCTTCATCGATGCCACTCCGGACGCCGAGGCCAAGGAGATCGAGACGCTCGCTCGTCTGTATCTGCAGAACAATCGCTGCGAGGACGCTGACCGCTGGCTGGTGCGGGTCATCGACAATACCCGGCGGGCTGGAAAGCGCCCGGACGAGCTCTGGTTCCAGTTGCGTGACCGCTGCCTGGTGGAGCTGAAGCGCGATGACGATCGCCTGGCGAACCTCGAGGCGCTGGTGGCGGAGTATCCCAGCCGGGACTATTACAGCCGCGTGGTCGCCCTGTATCGGGCCCGGAGCGGCGACGACAAGGTCGTGATGCTCAATGCCTTTCGTGTGGCCGTCAGTGATCCGCTGGGTGGCCTCGGGACCGTCGGCAGTTATCTCGCCTACGCGGACGTGGCCCTGGTGATGGGCAGCCCCGGCGAGGCCGTCCGGGCGCTCGAGCGGGGCATGCGCGAGGAGATCGTCCCGGATGCCGGCAGCAACCAGGCCGCGCTGCAGGAGGCCCGGGCCGCGCTGGCTGCGGACAGCCGGAACCTGGCTGCCGACGCCGCCGCGGCGGCGAAGAGTGCCAAGGGTGAGGTCGAGGTCAAGGTGGGCCTGGGGTACTTCAGCAAGGGCGACTACGCCAGGACCGTGGAGCTGGTACGCAGTGGCCTCACTCGCGGCGGTGTCGCGCGCGTGGATGACGCCCAGCTGCTGCTGGGTGCGGCGCTGCTCGAGCTGGGTCGCACCGACGAGGCGCGTGCGGCCTTTGAGGCGGCGGCGGCAGCCGGCAGCGGCTCGCTGCTGGGACGAATCGCTGGTTTATGGCTGGCGCGGCTGGGTCGGGTGGAGCCGGCCGCTGCGGTGGACGAAAGCAGGAGTGCAAGCTGATGTGGAAAATACCGGGACTCGGGACGGGTACGCTGCTGGCGATGCTGGCCCTGCCGCTGGCCGGGGTGATCGCGGCCGGGATTCCGGCGGTGGCTGTTGCCGACCAGCAGGCGGGTGGCTGGCGCAAGGAGATCGCCGACAAGGCCGCCGCGGCGCAGGCTGCGGGCAAGAAGGGCGATTTCCGCGAGGCGATCCGCGTGCTGCAGGAAGCCAAGGCGCGCGGGCCGCTGCAGCCGCAGGAGGAACAGGGCGTCAATGAGCTGCTGATCTGGGCGGCGAGCAATACCAAGGATCACCGGCTGGTCATCAAGACCGTCGATGAGCGCATCGCCACCGGTCGCGTCAGCGGACGGGACCTGGTGGCAAAGCTGCGCCTGAAGGCCACGTCGCACTACGCGCTGTCGGATTACCGTGGCGCCATCGATGCGCTCCAGCGCCTGGCGACTGCAGCGGGATCGTCGACGGCTGACGACCTGATCCTGCTCGGCAACTCGCAGTTCCAGGTGCGCGACTATCGCGCGGCTGCCACCACCCTCGACCGGGCCGTGACCGCGGCCGAGAAGGCCGGCAAGCCGGCACGCACGATCGGGCCGCTGCTCGAGATGCTGAACAAGGCGTATTTCGAGCTGCAGGACGAACCCAGGCGGATGGCGACGCTGCACCGCCTGATGGCAGTGGCGCCCAAGACCAGCGTCTTCGACCAGCTCGTCAATGCCTACCAGCGGGACTCCAAGGGCGATGCGGTGGTGATGATCAACCTGTACCGGCTCGGGGCTGCCCGCAGCCTGCTCGCCGGCGATCATTTCATCCACTACGCCGAGGCTGCGCTCGACCTGTCGAGCCCCGGTGAGGCGGTGGCGATGATCGAGAAGGGCATGAGCAGCGGTGCGATCAAGCGCGATGACCGCAACAACCGCCTGCTGGCCGACGCGAAGGCCCAGGTCGAGAAGCTGAAATCGGCAGTGCCCCAGCAGGAGCGCGAAGCCATCGCGATGGCGAGCGGCGATGCCGAGGCCCGGCTGGCGACCGTCTATTTCACGCTGCGGAACTTCCCGAAGGTCACCGAGGCCGCGCGCCGCGGGGTGGACAAGGGCCGCGTGCGGCGCATGGACGACCTGCACATGCTGCTCGGCATTGCCCTGGTCGAGACCCGCAAGGGCACCGAGGCCCGCGATGCCTTCAAGGCGGCAGGTACTGCCAACGCCCAGATGAAGGGCGTCGCTGATCTGTGGACCACGGTCGCCACCTGAGGACAGCAAGCATGACCATCAAAGTCGGTGACCGGATTCCGCCTGGGACACTCAAGCTCATGTCCGATGAGGGGCCCGCGAACGTCGCGGCTGCCGAGCTCCTCGGGACCGGGCGCGTCGTGCTCTTTTCGGTGCCGGGCGCCTTCACCCCGACCTGCAGTGCGAAGCACCTGCCGGGCTACATCCAGCAGGCCGCGGCGCTGCGTGCCCGCGGCGTCGGGCGCATCGTCTGCCTGGCCGTGAATGACGTGTTCGTGATGAACGCCTGGGGCAAGGCCGCTGGTGCCGGCTCAGACGTCGTGATGGCCGCTGATGGCAACGGCGATTACGCGCGCGCGCTGGGCCTCGAGCTCGACGCCCGTGGCTTCGGCATGGGCGTGCGCAGCCAGCGCTTCGCGATGGTCATCGAGGACGGTGTCGTCCGTTCGCTGTGGGTCGAGCCACCGGGCGAGTTCGGGGTCTCGAGTGCGGAGGCCGTACTCGCCAAGCTCGCCAGCTCGTAGGAGCCGGCGTTACAGCTGGCTCTCGATCTCCGGGACGAGCTTGAACAGGTCGCCGACCAGCCCGAGATCGGCGACCTCGAAGATCGGCGCCTCCGGATCCTTGTTGATCGCGACGATCGTGCGTGCGTCCTTGATGCCCGTCAGGTGCTGGATCGCGCCACTGATGCCGACCGCGATGTACAGTTCCGGCGCGATGATCTTGCCAGTCTGCCCGACCTGCAGCTCGTTCGGAGCATAACCCGCATCGACTGCGGCCCGCGAGGCACCAACGGCGGCGCCAATGCGGTCCGCGAAGCGCTGGATCAGGGCGAAGTTGTCGGCGCTGCCGAGTGCGCGGCCACCGGATACGACCCGTGCGGCCGTCTGCAGGTCCGGCCGGTCGCTGCGGCCGGCCGACACCGACACGAATCGCGTATGCGTCGGCAGAGGCGTATCGACGGAGATCCGCTCGATCGGCGCGCTGCCGCCGGAACCGGCCGCCTGCCAGGACGCCACCCGTACCGTCGCAACGACCCGGCACCCGGCGTCGACCTCGACCGTGGCGATCGCGTTGCCGGCATAGCAGGGGCGGCGAAAGCGGTTGGCGGTCTCGACCGCCATGACGTCGCTGATCTGCTGGGCATCGAGCAGCGCCGCGACGCGCGGCATCAGGTCCTTGCCGAAGGTGGTCGAGGGGCCGAAGACATGGCTGGCATCGGCCGCAAGCTTCGCGACCTGCGGCGCGAGCACCGCGGCGAGCGCCGGCTCGCTGGCGGGATGCTCTGCGAGCAGAACGCGTTTCACGCCGGTGATGGCGGCGGCCTGCGCCGCGACGGCGCTGCCATCCGCGGCGAGCACCAGTACCACCACCTCGGCATCCGGAACTGCGGCGGCGCAGCTCACGCACTTGGCGATGGCCAGATTCAGCTTGCCGCCCGAGTGCTCGGCGACGACCAGTACCTGATTCATTGCAACAGTCCCTTCTGCCTCAGCGCGGCGACCAGTTCGGCCGCATCCTTGACGACGACCCCCTTCTGGCGCTGAGCCGGCGGATCCAGCCGGACCACGCGCAGCTGCGCGGCGGCAGTGACGCCGAGCGCAGCCAGGTCGGTCACGTCGAGGGGCTTCTTCTTCGCCTTCATGATATCGGGCAGCTTGACGTAGCGCGGTTCGTTGAGGCGCAGGTCCGTCGTGAAGACCGCCGGCAGGTCGACCTCGATCACCTCGAGCCCGGCATCGACTTCGCGCGTGACGCGGGCACTGTTGCCTTCGAGCTCGATCTTCGACGCAAACGTCGCCTGCGGCCGGTCCCACAGTCCGGCCAGCAATTGCCCGGTCTGGCCGCTGTCGTCGTCGATGGCCTGCTTGCCGAGGATCACGAACAGGGGTTGTTCCCGCTCGACCAGCGCGTGCAGCGCACGCGCCGCGATCATCGACGGGATGGCGCCGTCGGCGCGCACCAGGATGGCCCGGTCGGCCCCCATCGCGAGCGCTGTGCGCAGCTGCTGCTGGGCGTCATCCGGGCCGATGCTGGCGGCGATGACCTCATCCGCGGCACCACGCTCGCGGATGCGCAGCGCCTCCTCGAGCGCGATCTCGTCGAAGGGATTGATGCTCATCTTGACGCCGTCGGTCACGACCCCGCTGCCGTCCGGGCGTACCCGGACCCGCACGTTGTAATCGATGACCCGCTTGATGCCGACCAGTACCTTGCGCATGCGCCCCAATGTCCCTCATGGCTGGCGGAAAGCGCGCATCCTACCATCTGCGGCAGCGAAACTCGCCATCCATTCGCAGTCGCGGACGGGGTCGTGGCCGGGGCAGTGATTCAGCTTATAGTTGTGCCGTTATGGATGGTTTTCCCCGTGATTTCACCCAAGAGTGCCCCGGGCGATGACGGCGCTGTTGCTGCGGCGCCTGCTGGGGGCGATCCCGACGCTGGCGGCCATCATCGCGATTGCCTTCCTGATGACGCGCCTGGCCCCGGGTGGCCCCTTCGACGAGGAGCAGGCGCTGCCAGCGGAAATTCGCGCCAACCTCGAGGCGGCGTATGGACTGGACCGGCCGCTGCCAGTGCAGTTCGGACGCTACCTGGCCGGGCTGGCGCGCGGTGATTTCGGCCCCTCGTTCAAATTTCGCGACTTCACGGTCACCGAACTGATCCGGGGCGGCCTGCCGGTGAGTCTCGTGCTCGGTGGCTCGGCCTTGCTCGTCGCGCTGCTGGTCGGGCTGCCGGCAGGGGCGTGGGCCGCATTGCGCCGGGATCGCTGGCCGGACCGCGCCATCATGGCGGTGGCAGCGGCGGGGATCGCAGTACCGGTCTTCGTCATTGCCCCGCTGCTCGTGCTCGGGTTCGGGATCCGCCTCGGCTGGCTGCCGGTCGCGGGCTGGGAGTCCGGACGTTACCGCGACCTGATCCTGCCGGTCGTGGCGCTCGCGCTGCCGGTCGCCGCCCAGCTCTCCCGACTCTGCCGGGGCAGTCTGCTCGAAGTATTGCGTGCGCCCTGGATCCGTGCCGCGCGGGCCCGAGGCCTGCCGGAACGCCGCATCGTGCTGGCGCACGCGCTGCCCGCTGCGCTGGTGCCGGTGGTCAGCTATCTCGGTCCGGCGATCGCGGCGCTCCTGTCCGGATCTCTCGTCGTCGAGACCCTGTTCGGGCTGCCCGGCATGGGTCGATACCTGGTCGAGGGCGCGCTGAATCGCGACTACACGCTGGTGATGGGCATGGTGATCGTCTACGCGGCGTTGATGATCACCCTCAATCTGGCGGCCGACCTGGCTTGTACCTGGCTCGATCCGCGCATCCGCCGGGGGGCGCGGTGACTGATCCAGGGCCTGGCCGGGCCGCGCTGCGGCGCTTCGCCACCAACCGCCTGGCGATGGGCTGTCTCGCGCTGCTGCTGCTGCTCGGGATCCTCGCCGCAGTGGGGCCCGCGCTGCTCGGGCACGACCAGGTGCAGCTCGACTGGGAGCATGTGGCGGCGGCACCGTTCGCGGCTCCGGGGCACTGGCTCGGCACCGACCGGCTCGGTCGTGACCTGCTGGTGCGCACACTGCATGGCCTGCGGGTGTCGCTGGCGATCGCGCTGGCGGCTACGCTCGTCAGCCTGCTGCTCGGCGTGACCTGGGGCGCGGTCGCCGGCTATCTGCGCGGACGCACTGACGCGGTGATGATGCGGATCGTCGACGTGCTCTATGCGCTGCCACAGGTCTTCTTCGTGATCATCGTGACGGTGGCCCTCGGCCGCAGCCCCGCAACGCTGCTGGTCGCGATCGCGGCCTTCGGCTGGCTGACCACGGCCCGTATCGTGCGCGGCCAGGCGCTCGTGCTGCGGGAGCGCGAGTTCGTCGCGGCCGCGGTGGTCGGCGGCGCGACCACCGCGCGGATCATCGCCCGCCACATCGTTCCCAACCTGCTCGGGCCGGTGATCGTCTATGCGACGCTGCTGATACCGCAGGTGATCCTGGTGGAGAGCTTCCTGAGCTTCCTCGGCATCGGGATCCAGCAGCCACTGGCGAGCCTCGGCAACCTGATCGCCGACGGTGCAGCCGAGATGGAGACGGCACCGTGGCTGCTCATCGTGCCCGGCGGCTGCCTGGTGCTGCTAGTGTTCTGCTGCAATTTCGTCGGCGATGGCCTGCGCGACGCGCTCGATCCGCAGGACTCCTGACATGGCGCTGCTCACGGTCCGGAATCTCGCGGTCCGCTTCGCCGGGATGCGGGATGCCGTGCCGGCCGTGGACGGCGTGGACCTGGACGTTGCGGAGGGCGAGTGCGTGGCGCTGGTCGGCGCGTCCGGGTCCGGCAAGAGCCAGCTGCTGCTCGCCTGTACCGGCCTGCTGGCGGCGGGCGGCGCCGCCACCGGCTCGGCGCGCTTCGCCGGACGCGAGCTGCTGGGGCCCGGCGGCGCGGCGGCCGGCGTGCGCGGCAGCGGCATCGGCATGATCTTCCAGGATGCGACTGGCAGCCTGACCCCGCATCGCCGCATCGGTGAACTGCTGGCGGAGGTCGCAGTCGCGACCCGCGGTTGCCCGCGCGCGCGCGCGCGCGCGGAGGCGGCGCGGATGCTCGAGCGCGTCCGGCTGCCGGATGCCGGCCGCCACCTGCGACATTATCCGCACGAACTTTCCGGTGGCATGCGCCAGCGCGTGGCGATCGCCGCGGCGCTGATGGCCAGGCCGCGCCTGCTGTTTGCGGACGAGCCGACGACGGCACTGGATCCGACCGTGCAGGCTGGCGTGATCGCATTGCTCGAGGAATTGCGCCAGGATCTCGGCATGGCCCTGCTGCTGGTCACCCACGACCTCGGCGTCGCCGCCGCGCTCGCAAGCCGCATCGCGGTGATGCAGGGCGGGCGGATCGTCGAGACGGCGCCGACCGCGTCACTGCTGCGGGCGCCGCAGCATCCGTACAGCGCGGCATTGCTGGCGGCGCTGTCCGCCGGGATCGACGGGTGAGCGCGCCGCGGCGGGTACTGCACGAGCCAGCCTGGCTGCTGCACCATCGCCCGTGGAGCGACGCCGGACGAATCCTCGAGTTCGTGACCCGCGGGCACGGGCGGGTCACGCTGTTCGCGCGCGGCGTGCGGCGGCCGGAATCGCGGCTGCGCGGGTTGCTGCAGCCCTTCCTGCCGCTGCTGGTGTCCTGGAGCGGGCGGGCGGACGGCGGCACGCTGACCGGCGCCGAGATCGCCGGGACCTGGACGACCCTGCCGTCGGACCGGCTGATGAGCGGCTTCTATCTCAACGAGCTGCTGCTGCGGCTGCTGCCGCGCGAGGAACGGCATGATCGCGTGTTCGATGGATACGCCGCGGCGCTTGCCACGCTGGCGGCGGAGGCGCCGGCGCGGGCGCTGCGGATTTTCGAGCTGCTGCTGCTCGAGGAACTTGGCTATGGGCTCGCGCTCACGCATGAGGCCGACAGCGGCACGCCACTCGATCCCGATCGGTACTATCATTTCCGACCGGGGCAGGGCCTGCTCGCGGTCCGGGACGAAGTGCCGGGCGCGACGGCGTTGCCGGGACGGGACCTGCTCGCGGTGGCGACCGGAGCGCTCGACGACGAGCGTGCGCTGGCCGCGGCGCGGCGCGTGCTGCGCGCAGCGCTCGGTCATTGCCTGGATGGACGCGGCCTGCACAGCCGCGAAGTGATGCTGGCACTGAGCCGGCTGGAGCGAAGCACTTGAGCGCGATCCCGATACAACTGGGCGTCAACATCGATCATGTCGCCACGCTGCGGCAGGCGCGCGGTGGCCGCTCGCCGGACCCGCTGCTGGCGGCGCTGCTGGCGGAGCAGGCGGGCGCCGACAGCATCACGCTGCACCTGCGCGAGGACCGCCGCCACATCCAGGACCGCGACGTCGAGGCATTCCGCGGCGCCCTGCAGACCCACATGAATCTCGAACTGGCCGCGACGGCACCGATGCTCGACATCGCGGTGCGGATCCAGCCGGAGGACGCCTGCCTCGTGCCCGAGCGGCGCGAGGAACTGACTACCGAGGGCGGGCTCGATGTCGCGAGCCAGCCAGCCGCGATTGCGGCCGCCTGCACCCGGCTCGCGGCGGCCGGCGTCCGCGTGGCGCTGTTCATCGATCCCGAGCCAGCGCAGGTCGAGGCCGCGCTCCGCGCGGGAGCGCGCGCCATCGAGCTGCACACGGGAGCGTATGCAGAGGCTCGCGGGGCGCGCCAGGCGAGCGAGCTCGGGCGGCTGGCCGTGGCCGCGCGCCAGGCCGCGGCCTGCGGGCTCATCGTCCACGCGGGCCATGGGCTCGATTACCACAACGTGCAGCCGGTCGCCGCCATACCCGAGATCGTCGAACTCAACATCGGTCACGCGATCGTCGCCCGCGCGCTGTTCACGGGGCTGGCAGCGGCGGTCGCGGAGATGAAGCGACTGATGCGCGCAGCCCGCCCGGCATGATCTTCGGCATCGGTACCGATATCGTGCGGATCGAGCGGATCGCCGCGACCTGGGAGCGCTTCGGCGAGCACTTCGTCGAGCGGTTGCTGCTGCCGGCGGAGCGCGCGCAGTTCGATCCGGCGCGCCGGCCGGCGCGCTTCCTGGCGATGCGCTTTGCGGCCAAGGAGGCCATCGTCAAGGCGCTCGGCACCGGGTTCGCGCATGGCGTATGGGTCCGCGACGTCGGCTTCCTGGCCAATGCCTGGGGCCGCCCGGAGGTGGTTTTCTCGGCGCGCGGCCGCGCCGTCGCCGAGGGCCTGGGCGCCGGTGAGGGACACCTGAGCCTCACCGACGAGGCCGGGCTCGTCGTCGCGGTGGCCGTGCTGATGAGGCGTCCATGAGCGTACCGCTTCACTGCCTGGTGTTCGACATCGAGACCGTGCCGGACGTCGAGCTCGGTCGCCGGCTGCTCGGGCTCCCGGACGCGGATGACCGTGCCGTGGCCGCGGCGATGTTCGCGCGGCGCGTGGAGGAGACCGGCAGCGAGTTCCTGTCTTTCGAGCAGCACCGGGTCGTGGCGATTGCCGCCGCCTTGCGCAGCGGCGACCAGTGGCAGCTGTGGAGCATCGGCAGCGCGGACAGCCCGGAGGACGAGCTGCTGCGGCGTTTCTTCGGCGGCATCGACAAGGTCGTTCCGACCCTGGTCTCGTGGAACGGTTCCGGTTTCGACCTGCCGGTGCTGCATTACCGGCTGCTGCGGCACGGCATCGTGGCCCCGGTGTACTGGGACACCGGCGACCTCGATCGCGACTTTCGCTGGAACAACTACCTGAACCGTTTCCATGCCCGGCACCTCGACCTGATGGACGTGCTGTCCGGGTACCAGGGCCGCGGCCGCGCCAGCCTCGAGCGGGCCGCGGCGCTGCTCGGGCTGCCCGGCAAGCTCGGCATGAGTGGCGAGCGCGTCTGGGACGAATGGTGCGAGGGCCGCATTGGCGGCATCCGTGACTACTGCGAGACCGACGTCCTCAATACCTACCTGGTCTATCTGCGCTTCGAGCTGGTCCGCGGGCACCTGGATGCTGCGGACTACGCCGCCGAAACCGCGCGGGTCCGCAGCTGGCTGCAGGCGCGGCCGGAAGCCCACTGGCAGGCATTCGCGGCCACCTGGACTGCGCCTTGAAACCGGCCGCAACGCCGGAAGTCGCGGGCATCGACGATCTCGACCATGCCGGCCGCGGCATCGCCCGCATCGACGGCAAGGCCGTGTTCGTCGACGGTGCGCTGCCTGGGGAGCGGGTGCTGCTGCGCCGCGTGCGCCGGCGGCGCCAGCACGACGAGGCGATGGTCGTCGAGGTGCTGGAGTCCTCGCCGCACCGGGTCGAGCCACGCTGCCGGCATTTCGGTGTGTGTGGGGGCTGCGTGCTGCAGCACCTGGCCCCGGCAGCGCAGCTCGAGTGTCGACAGCGGCAGGTCGCGGACGCTCTCGGACGCATCGCCGGCCTGCAGCCGGACACGTGGTTGCCGCCGCTGACCGGGCCGGTGTGGGCTTACCGCCGGCGCGCGCGGCTGGGCTGCCGTTATGTTGCGAAGAAGGGCCGGGTGCTGGTCGGGTTCCGCGAGCGGGCGAGTCCGCTGCTCGCCGACCTCGAGCGCTGCGAGATCCTGGTTGAGCCGGTCGGCGGTCTGATCCAGCCACTCGCCGAGCTGATCGGCGGGCTCACCATTCGCGAGCGGATTGCGCAGATCGAGGTCGCCGCGGGCAGCGGCGTGACCGCGCTGGTGCTGCGCGTGCTCGATGAACCGGGGCCTGCGGACTTCGAGCAGCTGCGCGGGTTCGCGGCTTTGCACCGGGTCGATTTCTGGCTGCAGCCCGGCGGCCTCGATACCGTCCGGCCGCTGGCGCCGGATCCACCAGTGCTGCGTTACGAGCTGCCTGGTCTGGCCGCCGGCATTGAGTTCGAGCCGACCGACTTCGTCCAGGTCAATGACGCGGTCAACCAGGCGATGGTCGCGCGTGCCCTCGAGCTGCTCGCGCCGGGACCGCAGGACCGGGTGCTCGACCTGTTCTGCGGGCTGGGCAATTTCAGCCTGCCGCTCGCGCAGCGGGCCGCCCGGGTCAGCGGCGTCGAGGGTGATGCCGGGCTCGTGGCGCGGGCACGCGCCAACGCCCACCGCAATGGCATCAGCAATGCCGGCTTCCAGGTGGCGGACCTCAGTGCCGCGGGCGCGGCCGCGGACTGGGCGCGGGAGCCCCATGAGCTGGTGCTGCTCGATCCGCCGCGGGCTGGCGCGCGCGAGGTGTTGCCGGCGGCAACTGCGGCGCGGCCCAGGCGGATCGTCTATGTTTCCTGTCACCCTGGCACGCTGGCCCGCGACGCGGGCCTGCTGGTCGGGCAATATGGGTATCGTCTCGTCGCCGCCGGCATCATGGACATGTTCCCGCATACCGCGCACGTCGAATCGATCGCAATGTTCGAACCGGCCTGAGGGCGGCCATGAACCTGGGTCCGCTGATGGTGGATCTGCGTGGTGCGGCGCTCGAACCCGAGGAGCGGGAGCTGCTCGGGCACCCGCTGGTCGGTGGCGTGATCCTGTTTGCACGCAATTACGAGAGCCCGGAGCTGCTCCAGCGGCTGGTCACGGCCATCCACGCGCTGCGGACCCCGGCGCTGCTGGTCGCGGTCGACCAGGAGGGTGGGCGCGTGCAGCGCTTCCGCGACGGCTTTACACGGTTGCCGCCGGCCCGCGTGCTGGGGCATCGCCTGGACCGCGACCGTGCTGCTGGTCTGGCTCTGGCGCGGCAGCTGGGCTGGCTGATGGCCTCCGAGCTGCGGGCGGCCGGCGTCGATCTTTCATTCGCGCCCTGCGTCGACCTGGATTACGGCTTCAGCCAGGTCATCGGCGATCGCGCGCTGCATCGCCGTGCCGCCGCTGTCGGCGACCTGGCGGTAGCGTGGATGTTCGGCATGCGCGAGGCGGGCATGGCCGCAGTCGCGAAGCACTTTCCCGGCCACGGCGCCGTCGCGGCTGATTCCCACGTGGCGCTGCCGGTCGACCGGCGCGAGTGGGCTGATCTCGAGTCCGACCTGTTGCCGTACCGGCGCCTGTTGGCCAACGGCTTGCCGGCGGTCATGGCTGCGCACGTGGTCTACCAGGCCGTGGACTCGCTGCCGGCCAGCCTGTCGCCGCGCTGGCTGCGCGACTGCCTCCGCGGCGAACTCGGTTTCCAGGGCGCCGTGTTCGCGGACGACCTGTCGATGGCGGGCGCGGCGGCCTGCGGCGACGTCGTGGCGCGGGCCGCTCTCGCGCTCGCGGCGGGTTGCGACATGCTGCCCGTGTGCAACGACCGCGCCGCGGTGCAGGCGTTGCTCGCGACCCTGCCGGCGACGGCGGCGGACCCGGTGAGCGCGCTGCGCCTGGCACGCCTGCACGGCCGGCCGATGCCGGGACGCGAAGAGCTGCTCGCGGGCCCGCGCTGGCAGGAATGCGCAGCAGCCGCGGCGCGCTGCTTCGAGGCGGATCCGCTTCAGTTCGAGGGCTGAGCGGGCGGGCCGAGTTCTCCGAGCAGCCGCAGCGCCAGAGCGAAGCGTGCTGCGGCGTCGGGCGCAGCGCCGCTGAAGCGCAGGCGCTGCGGGCCGTCCATGCGATAGTGCCGCGGGTCGCCCTGGATCAGGCGGATCACGCGGGCCGGATCCACGCGGTGCTCCGGCGCGAATTCCACCAGTCCGGTCGTCGGACCGACCTGCAGGCGCCGGAGACCCAGCTGCCGGGCCTGCAGCTTCAGGCCGTGGAGCTCGAACAGGTTGCGGGCGGGTGGCGGCAGCGGCCCGAAGCGGTCGATCACTTCCGCGCGCAGGTCGTCGAGTACGGGCATCGTCGCTGACGCGGCGATGCGCCGATATTGCTGCAGGCGCAGGTGCACGTCCGGGACATAGTCATCGGGCAACAGTGCCGGCAGCTGCAGCTCGATTTCCGGGCCGCTGTGCAGCGGACCCTCGAGATCGGGTTCACGGCCCTCGCGCAGCGCCTGGACGGCCCGCTCCAGCAGTTCCAGGTACAGGCCGATGCCGATCTCCTCGATCTGGCCGCTCTGTTCCTCGCCGAGCAGTTCGCCGGCACCGCGGATCTCCAGGTCGTGGGTCGCGAGCGTGAAGCCCGCGCCGAGATCCTCGAGGGCCTCGATCGCTTCCAGGCGCTTCACCGCATCGGCCGGCAAGGCGGCGAGCGGCGGCGCTATCAGGTAGGCGAAGGCGCGGTGGTGCGAACGGCCGACCCGCCCGCGCAGCTGGTGCAGCTGTGCCAGCCCCAGGCGGTCCGCGCGCTCGATCAGGATCGTGTTGGCGGTCGGCACGTCGATGCCGGACTCGATGATCGTGGTGCAGACGAGGATCTCGAAGCGGCGGTGATAGAAGTCCACCATCAGCTGCTCCAGGTCGCGCTCGCGCATCTGCCCGTGTCCGACCCGGACCGTGGCCTCGGGCACCAGCCGGCGCAGCGCCTCCGCGCGCTGCTCGATGCCCTGCACGGTGTTGTGCACGAAGTAGACCTGGCCGCCGCGGCGGATCTCGCGCAGGCAGGCCTCGCGGACCAGCGTGTCATTCCATTCGCAGACGAAGGTCTCGATCGCGACGCGTCCGGCGGGCGGTGTCGCCAGCAGCGACAGGTCGCGCAGCCCGCCGAGCGCCATGTTCAGCGTCCGCGGAATCGGGGTGGCGGTCAGCGTCAGCGCGTTCACATCGGCACGCAGCTGCCGCAGGCGCTCCTTATGGCCGACGCCGAAACGGTGCTCTTCGTCGATCACCACCAGGCCGAGATCGCGAAAGGCAACGTCACGCTGCAGCAGGCGGTGGGTGCCGATGACGATGTCGACCGTGCCCGCGGCGAGCGCCGCGAGCACCACGCGCTGCTCGGCCACGCTGCGGAACCGGGACAGGTTCTCGACCCGCACCGGCCAGTCGGCAAAGCGGTCAGCGAAAGTCTGTGCATGCTGCTGGGCGAGCAACGTGGTCGGCACCAGCACCGCGACCTGGCGCCCGGCCTGCACGACTGCGAAGGCCGCGCGCAGCGCAATCTCGGTCTTGCCGAAGCCGACGTCGCCGCAGACCACGCGGTCCATCGGCTGTCCCGAGCGCAGGTCCGTGAGCACGGCCTCGATCGCGTCGCGCTGGTCCGCGGTCTCCTCGAAGGGGAAGCCGGCGGCGAAGGCGGCGCTGGCGGCGGCGTCGAACTCGAGCGCGCGACCTGGCCGCGCGGCGCGGCGCGCATAGAGGTCGAGCAGTTCGGCGGCGACATCGCGCAGCTTTTCGGCGGCGCGGCGCCGGGCCCGGACCCACTGCTCGGTGCCGAGCCGGTGCAGTGGCGCGGTGTCCGGAGACCCGCCGGTATAACGGGCGACGCGGTCGAGGGCGTGCACCGGTACGTACAGCAGGTCACCGCCCGCGTACTCGAGCACGAGGAACTCCGCCGGCTGGCCTTCGACCTGCATGACGCGCAGGCCGCGGTAACGGCCGACGCCGTATTCCTCGTGCACGACCGGGGTCCCCGGCGCCAGCGCGGTCAGTTCGCCGAGGATCGCGAGCGGATCGCGCTCGGCGCGCCGGCGCCGGCGCTCCTGGCGGGCCCGGGCGCCGAACAGCTGGTCCTCGGCGACCAGTCGCAGTCCGTGCGCGGGCAACACCAGGCCGCGCACATCGGGCGCAACCGCGATCGCGAAACGTTCCGCGCTGCCCAGGAACGCCGGCCAGTCCGGCAGCGGGCGCGGTTCATGGCCGGCGTCGCGCAGCAGGCCGAGCAGCAGCTCGCGGCGGCCGGCCGAGTCGGCCAGCAGCAGCACGCGGTCGTCGTGGCCTGTGAGCGAAGCCAGCAATGCCGCGGGCGGCACCAGCGCGCGCGGATCGATCCGCAGATCCGGCGGCGGTTCGGAGCCGAAATTGTGGAATGGGCCGGTGCTGCCCAGTGGTTCCGCCTTGGTCACGGTGACCAGCACGCGCGCATGCGCCGCCAGACGCGCAGCCGCTTCCGCGGGGGGCACGAACGCCTCCTCGGGGGCCAGCAGCGGCCGCTCGCGGTCATGCCGCCGGTCCTCGTAGCGTTCGGTGATCTCGTCCCAGGCGAGCGGGAGTGCCCGCTCGAGATCGACGGTGTCGACGACCAGCGCGGTCGCGGGCAGGTAGTCCGCGAGGAGGGCGGTCGCATCGAAGAACAAGGGCATCCAGGCCTCGATGCCGGCTGGGGCATGGCCGGCACTGACCGCGCGATACAGCGGGCATTGCTGCGGATCACCCTCGAAGCGCTCGCGCCAGCGGCCACGGAATCCGGCAATCGCCTCGGGCGAGGTCGGGAACTCGCGCGCTGGCAGCAGGTCCACGCGCTCCAGGTGCTCGCCGGAGCGCTGGTCCTCGGGATCGAAGGCGCGGAGGCTCTCGATCACGTCATCGAACAGGTCGAGACGCAGCGGCTGCGCCGCGCCACCCGGGAACAGGTCGATGACCGAGCCGCGCACGGCGATCTCGCCGGGACTCTGCACCTGGCTCACGTGGGCATAGCCCGCGAGCGCCAGGCGGGCCCGCAGCGCAGTGACGTCGATGCGTTCACCACGCTGCAGCTCAAAGCTGTGTGCGGCGATGAAGCGGCGCGGCGGCAGGCGTCCGAGCACGACCGCGCGGGTCGTCACGACGATGCCGCGCGCCAGTTCGGGCAGCGCCGCGAGCGCCCGCAGCCGTTCGGAGACGAGGTCCGGATGCGGCGAGAACGGATCGTAGGGCAGCGACTCATGATCCGGCAGTGCCAGCAGGCGCAGCCCGGGCCCGGCGAAGAAGTGCAGCTCGGCGAGCAGGCGGTCCGCTTCCCGGCCACTGCTGGCAACGACCACCAGCGGCCCCGCGGCGCGTCCGGCCGCCTGGACCAGGATCAGCGCGAGCGCACTGCCGTAGAGTTCACCCCAGCACAGGCTGGTACCGGCCTCCGGCAGCGGTACATGGATCGGCGCTGGTGAATGCATCGGGGCCCTGCGAACGTACGGCCCCGTTCCGGAACGGCCCGGCGGGGTCAAACCCGGCAGGATACCCCGGTTTCCGCCGGGGGCAAGCTCAGCTGGCCGCTGCGGTCCGGACCAGGACGGCGTGGATCACGAGGTCGTGTTCGAAGAACACCGAGAATCCCGGGTAGTCCCAGCGCGTGATCGGCGGCTGGCCAACCGCCGGGTGGCGGTTGACCGGTTCGCCGAAGCGATTCTGCACGGTGCTCATCGCGGTACCGCGCTGCGGGCGGTCCACGGCCGGGCCACCATCGGGCTGGTCCTGTGCGGTGGCGATCGCGGGTGCCACTGCGAGGAGTGCGGCCAGCAGGCCTCTGCTTACCATTGTCATCGCGGTTCCTCCGGTGGCGAGTGTAGCACCGGGGAGGGGCAGTGGAGCTGCGGCCAGCCGGAAAACCTTGATGCACATCGCGGAAACGCCATGTCGGCGGCCCACTGTGCTTCAATACGCGGCGATGCTGCTGACCCCCTTGCCGCTGGGACTCGGACTGCGCTACGTGCGCGCCGGTCGCCATCAGTTCCTCGTTTCGTTCATCAGCTGGGTCTCCCTGCTCGGCGTCGGCCTCGGCGTCGCGGCCCTGATCACGATCCTGTCGGTGATGAATGGCTTCGAGGGGGAGCTGCGCAGTCGCCTGCTTGCGCTCACCGCCCATGCGACGCTGCCGGCGGCGGCGGATGGATCGCAACTGGCGGCGCTGGCGGCCCGGGCCCGCAACCAGCCCGGCGTGATCGCGGCACAGGCCTTCGTCGAGCTGCAGGGGCTCGTCTCCGCCGGAGCGGAACTGGCTGGCTTCACGTTGCGGGGCCTGGGTGCGGGTGGTGCCGAGGCCGATGCAACGCTACGCAGCGCGATGCGGGAGGGGACGCTCGAGGCGCTCCTGCCCGGCAGCCGGCGCATCGTGCTCGGACGCGCACTCGCCGTGCAGCTCGGCGTGGCGCCCGGCGATACGGTGACGGTGCTGCTGCCGCGGACCGGCGACGGTGGCGCACTCGAGCCACGCATCGGCAGCTTCACGCTGGCCGGCACCTTCGAGATCGGGCTCGCGGACCATGATGCAGTGCTGGCGGTGGCCGCGTTCGACGACGTGGTCGCGCTGGCCGGTGAGCAGGCTCCGGCCGGCCTGCGGTTGTTCTTCGCGGATCCGTTCGCGGCACCGCAGCTGGCATCACGGGTCGCCGCGGCGCTCGGGGTCTCCGGCGCGAGCGACTGGACGGTCGAGCACGCGGCCTATTTCCGCGCGATCCGGCTGGAAAAGACCATGATGACCGTAATCCTGCTGCTGATTGTCGCCGTGGCTGCGTTCAACATCGTCGCCAGCCTGGTGATGGTCGTCACGGAGAAGAGCGGCGACATCGCCATCCTGCGCACGCTCGGCCTGTCGCGTGCGGACGTGGTCGGCGCCTTCCTGGTACAGGGTACGGTGATCGGCTGGGCGGGTGTGGTGGCGGGGGTCGGCCTCGGGGTGGCGCTGGCCCGGAACGCCGGTGCCGTGGCTGCGGGCCTCGAGCGCCTGTTCGGCTTCACGATCTTCGATGCCGAGGTCTTCTACCTGACCACGATCCCGTCGGAGCTGCGGCTCGCCGATGTCGTGTTCGTGGCCGGGGCGGCCCTGACACTGACGCTGCTGGCGACGGTGTATCCGGCGCGGCGCGCCGCCGCCACGGCACCGGCCGAGGCGCTGCGCTATGAGTGAGCGGCGTGGCTGGCCGGCGTGGACCTGGTGGATGGGCGGCCGCTACCTCCGTGCGCGCCGCTCGAACCGCTTCGTGAGCTTCATCTCGGCCATTGCGATCGCTGGCATCCTGCTGGGCGTGGCGGTGCTGATCGCCGTGCTCTCGGTCATGAACGGCTTCGAGACCGAGCTCCGGAGCCGGATCCTCGAGGTCGTCGCCCACGCGACGCTCGAGGGCAGCAGCGGGCAGCTCGAAGACTGGGAGCGGATCCGGGAACGGACGGCCGCGCGACCGGCCGTCCTCGCTACGGCACCGTACGTCGCCGGCTGGGGCATGCTCGTGCACGGCACCCGTTCGGCGGCGGTCGAACTGCGTGGTGTGCAGCCGGCGGCGGAACGCGCGGTCTCGCGGCTGCACGAGCATTTGCAGGGCGCCGGGCTCGAGTCGCTCACGCCCGGCGACTACCGGATCCTGCTCGGCCGGCGGCTGGCCGTCGAGCTTGGCGCGACGATCGGTGACCGCGTGCTGCTGGTGATCGCGCAGGGACAGGTGACGCCGGCCGGCCTGCTGCCGCGCATGCGCCGCTTCACGGTGGCGGGCTTCATCGATTCCGGCATGTTCGAATACGACCGCGGCCTGGCGCTGCTGCATCTCGACGACGCGGCGCGGTTGTTCCGGCTCGGCGATGCGGTCACCGGCCTGCGCTACCGTCTGGTGGATCCGTTGCAGGCTGCCGCCGAGGTGCGCGCGCTGGCGCTCGACCTGGCCTGGGATCTGGAGCGGGATTTCCTGGTCAGTGACTGGAGCCGCCGGCATGGCAATTTCTTCCGCTCGATCCAGGTCACGAAGTCCATCCTGTTCATCGTGCTGCTGCTGCTGATCGCGGTGGCAGCATTCAACATCATCGCGACACTGGTGATGGTGGTGAAGGAAAAGCGGGGCGACATCGCCATCCTGCGCACCCAGGGCGCGACGCCACGCGAGATCCTGGCGGTATTCCTCGTACAGGGGTCAGCGATCGGCCTGCTCGGCACGCTCGGGGGTGTCGCGCTCGGGCTCGCGATCGCGACCAACATCACCGCGGTGGTGCAGGTCCTCGAGCGGTTGCTCGGGATCACGCTGGTGGATCCGGGCATCTACCTGATTGCCGACCTGCCCGCCGAGGTGCGCCCCGCGGACGTCGCGCTGGTGGCCGGCACGGCGCTCGTGCTCGTCGTCCTCGCCACCATCTGGCCGGCGTTGCGCGCCGCCGCAACCCAGCCGGCCGAGGCCCTGCGTCATGAAGTCTGAAGGCGAAGCTCCATCCACGAATGACGACATCGTGCTGGCCTGCGTGGGCCTCAGCCGGGAATTCCGGCAGGGGCCGGTGCTCGTGCCAGTGCTGCGCGGCGTGAACCTCGAGATCCGGCGCGGCGAGCGGGTCGCGATCATCGGCGCGTCCGGATCCGGCAAGACGACACTGCTGCAGCTCCTCGGCGGGCTCGACCTGCCGACCTCCGGACGCGTCCGGATCGACGGGCGCGAGATGTCGGCCCTGCCGGATGCGGAGCGCGGGCGATTGCGCAATGCGGCGCTCGGCTTCGTCTACCAGTTTCATCACCTGCTGCCGGAATTCAGTGCGCTCGAGAATGTCGCGATGCCGCTGCTGATCCGCCGGCTGCCGCGCGCGCAGGCGCAGGCGGAGGCCCGCGCGCTGCTCGAGCGTGTCGGCCTCGGCGCGCGCCTGGCGCACCGGCCGGCCGAGCTCTCCGGCGGCGAGCGCCAGCGCGCGGCGGTGGCGCGGGCGCTGGTGACCAGGCCGCGGATCGTGCTGGCCGACGAGCCGACCGGCAACCTGGATGCCGCGCGCGCCCGCCAGGTGTTCGACCTGATGATGGACCTGAACCGCGAGTTCGGGACCAGTCTCGTGATCGTGACGCACGACGAGGTGCTGGCCGCCCGCATGGACCGCGTGCTGACGCTGACCGACGGAATTCTGGCCGAACACAGCGGCTGAGCGCAGCGCGGCGCCGGCCGCGCTGGGCGAGGATCACCGTGGCTTGTCCACGGATGGACCTCGATGCTGCGGCTGGTCCTGTGCTGCTGCGCTGGTGCCGGAGCCGTGCAGTTCCTGCCGGAGCTGCCCGCGGCGCCGGTCCTGCTGCTCATCGCGCTGATCGCGGCCGCTGCCTGGCCTCACTCCCGTGGCCTCGCCGCCGTGTGCCTGGGCTTCGCGTGGACGGCCCATGGCGCCGGGCAGCTGCTGGCCCGGGACTGGCCCTGCGCGCGTGACCGCGAGGACCTGCCGCTGACGGTTCGCGTGGTGGCGCCGGCCGTTGCCCGTGACGGGCACGTCGAACTGGAGCTGCGCGTGCTCGAGCCGCGGGGCCCGGGGGCGCCGCAGGGACGGTTGCGGTTGTCCTGGTACGACGCACCCGTCCTGCCCAGGCCCGGCCAGGACTGGCGGGTGACGGCGCGCCTGCGCTGTCGCAGCGGCTTCGCGAACGGCGGCGGCAGCGATCGCGAACTCGATCTGCTGCGCCAGCGGATCGTGGCAACCGGCTATCTGCGCACCGATCCGCCGCCGGAGTTGCTGGTCGAGCGGCCATGGCGGCATCCGGTGGAGCGACTGCGCTCGCGCGTAGCGACCGATATCGACCGCGTGCTGGCGGGCGGTCCCTCAGCCGGGGTCCTGCAGGGGCTCGCAGTCGGCCTGCGCGGCGCGATACCCGGGGAACTCTGGGAGGCCTTCGCCGCGACCGGTACCGCGCACCTGATCGCGATCTCGGGGCTGCATGTAACGGCCTTCGCACTGGTCGTGCTCATACTGCTGCGCGCCGCCTGGAGGCTGCCCGGCTGCGGCGCGCTGCGCTGGCGCGTCGGCCTGGAGTCGGCGCTGGTGCTGGTGGCGACCGCCGGCTATACGCTGCTGGCCGGAGCGTCGCTGCCGGCACTGCGCACCCTGGCGATGGTAGCGATCGTGACCGGGCTGCGGGCCTTGCGGCGCACCAGCATCGCACCGCGTACGCTGGCGCTCGCGGCCCTGGTACTGGTCGCCGGCGATCCGCTCGCCGTCAGTTCGGCTGGATTCTGGCTGTCCTTCGTCGCCACCTGGGCGCTGCTGGCGCTCGCGGACGCGGGCCAGGGCTGGCCGGCGCGCCTGGTGACCTTCGCCCGGGCCCAGTGGACCCTGCTCATCGTGCTGGCGCCCGTGCTCGCGGTCGCGTTCGGGCGCCTGTCGCTGGTCGCACCGCTCGCCAACGCGGTGGCGATCCCGGTCTTCAGCTTCCTGTTGCTGCCAGCGACGCTCGCCGGTACCGCGTTCGCGCTCGTGGCCCCTGGTTCCCCGGCAGCGCCCTGGGGCAGCCTCGGCAAATTGCTCGACCAGGTCTGGCCCTGGTTGATCTGGGCCGGCCAGCTGCCGGGCGCGACCTGGGCGACGGCGCGGCAGCCGCTGCCAGTCGTCGCGCTCGCCGGGCTCGCCATAGCGCTCGCGCTGGTGCTGCCCCAGCGCGGACTGCGCATCGCGGCCGCCGCCATGCTGCTCGCTGTCATCTGCGGGCGCGGGCCGCAACCCGGACCAGGAACCTGGACGCTCGCGGTGCTCGACGTCGGGCAGGGGCTGGCAGCCGTCGTCCGGACCGGGCAGCACACGCTGGTCTTCGACACGGGACCACGCTGGCGCGGCGGAGGTACGGCGGCGCGCACGGTGCTGGTGCCGTGGCTGCGCGCCGCCGGGGTCCGCCGGATCGACCGCCTCGTTGTCAGTCATGGCGATGCGGATCATGCGGGAGGCGTTGCCACGCTGCAGCAGGCGCTGCCGGTCGCGCAACTGTCGGTCGGACCGGATCTGGCCGGAGCGGGCACGGTAGCCCGCTGCAGCGCGGGCCAGCAATGGGACTGGGACGGCGTGCATTTTCGCTTCCTGCACCCGCCGGGGGACTTCGTCGGCAGCGACAACGAAGGCTCCTGCGTGCTGGCTGTCACCGGGTCCGCCGGCAGCGCACTGCTGCTCGCGGATGCCGAGCGAGCCGCGGAAATGTCGCTCAGCCGGCAACAGATCGCAGCGGACGTCGTGCTGCTGCCGCACCACGGCAGCCGCAGTTCGTCGACGCCGGTACTGGTCCAGGCCGTTGGCGCAGGCCTCGGCATCGCCTCGGCGGGTTTCGGCAACCAGTGGGGGCTGCCGCACGCGGAGGTGGTCGCGCGCTGGCGTGCCACCGGCACGACCGTGCTGACGACTGCCTCGAGCGGTGCCGTCAGCGTGCACTTTGGCGCGCGGCCGGGCGAGATCCGCGCGACGTCGGCCCGCAGTTCATCGCGGCGCTGGTGGCAGCGCCGCGACGGTGCACGGTATCATGCCGTCGCATGTGGGAAATCATCCTCGTCGGTGGACCGGTCATGTGGCCGATCCTGATCTGCTCGGTCGGTGCGGCGGCCATCATTCTCGAACGCCTGTGGACACTGCAGCGCAAGCGGGTGATCCCGCGCGAGCTGACCGAGCGGGTCTGGAAGCTGGTCGAGACGAATTCGCTGACCGAGCAGCACATCCAGGCACTCGAGCGCAATTCGCCGCTCGGCCGGGTGCTGGCTACCGGACTTGCGCACCGGCACCACGGCCGCGAGATCATGAAGGAGGTCATCGAGGACTCCGGTCGCCACGTCGTGCACGAGCTTGGCCGTTTCCTCAACACACTCGGCACGATCGCAACCATCTCGCCGCTGCTCGGACTGCTCGGCACCGTCACCGGCATGATCGAGGCCTTCGAAGCGATCACCACCCAGGGCGTCGGCGATGCGCGCGTGCTGTCCGGCGGCATCGGCGAGGCCCTGATCACGACGGCCGCCGGCCTGATGGTCGCCATTCCAGCCCTGATCGGCTACCGCTACCTGCAGGGCCTGGTGGATGGACTGGTCGTGGAGATGGAAAAGGAGGCGATCAAGCTGGTGCAGGCCTTCGATCGCCTCGGAGTACAGGCGTGAAGCTCAGTTCCGGGCGCCGCGCGGATCCGGAACTGAACCTGACCTCGCTGATCGACGTCGTCCTGCTGCTGGTGATCTTCTTCATGGTGTCCTCGACCTTCGTCCAGGAGGGCCGCCTGCGGGTCGAGCTGCCGTCCGCCAGCGTTGGGCAGGCGACCTCGATCCCTGATCCCCTGGTGATCACGGTCACCGCGCAGGGCAGCTACCGGGTCAATGAGCGCGCGCTGGTCAACAACTCGCGCGAGACCCTGCGCGCGGCCCTGGTACAGAGCGCGGCCGGCGCGACCGGCCGGCCGATCACCATCCGTGCCGACGCGCACGCGAGCCACCAGGCCGTGGTCACGGCCATGGACGTCGCGGCGCGGCTGGGTTTCACGCAGGTCAACATTGCCACTATCAGCCAGCAGAACGACGACTGAGGCCGGCCTGCCACCGGCCAGCGGCCTGCAGGTCTACCTGCGGCTGCTGGGCTACGCGCGATCGCAGTGGCCGATGTTCCTGCTCGGCGTGCTCGGCATGGTGCTGTATGCCGCCGTCGATACCGGGCTCGCATGGCTGGTCAAGCGCTTCATCGACGGGGCCTTCGTCGAGCGCAGCAACGCGATGCTGCTGTTCGTGCCATCCGGAATCATCGCGCTGTTCCTGGTGCGCGGCGTCGGCGACTTCCTGTCCGTCTATGCGCTCGGCCGGGTCGGGCGCTACGTGATCAAGGCGCTGCGGCACCAGCTCTTTGCCCGCTACCTGGGACTGCCAGCGGCGTTCTTCGACCGCAACGGCGCGGCCCAGCTGCTGTCGCGGCTGACCTACAACATCGAGCTGGTCGCCGAGGCGGCGACGACTGCCGTGACCTCGCTCATCAAGGACACGCTGACGATCATCGGGCTGCTCGGCTGGCTCTTCTGGATGAACTGGCGCCTGACGCTGTTCGCGCTCGCGGTGGCGCCGCTGATCGTCGGCCTGATCCGCATCACCAGTCGGCTGCTGCGCCGCTACAGCCAGCGCATCCAGGATTCGATGGGCGATGTCACCCGGGTCGCCAAGGAGTCGCTGGAAGGCCATCGGGTGATCAAGGTCTTCAATGCCGAACCGCGTCAGCTCGCGGTATTCGAGCAGGTCAACGAGCGCAATCGCGCGAGCCACATGAAGCTGATCCGGGTGCGCGCCGTCTCGAACCCGGTGGTGCAGCTGATCGCGGCGATCGGGCTCGCCGCGGTGATGTACGTGGCGATCCGCCGGGTGCTCGCGCAGGCACTGACGGTCGGCGAGTTCATGTCGTTCCTGACGGCGCTGCTGCTGATCACCGCGCCGCTGCGGCGGTTGATCGCGCTGGTCGTGCCGCTGCAGCAGGGGATCGCCGCGGGCGAGAGCGTGTTTGCGATCCTCGATACGCCGGCCGAGGACCAGGGCGGTGGTCGGCCGCTGCCGCGCGCAGTCGGCGAGGTCGAGTACCGGCAGGTCGATTTCACCTACGATCCGTCGCAGGGCCGGGTGCTGCGCGACATCAGCTTCCGCGTTGCGCCCGGCGAGACCGTGGCGATCGTCGGCCGCTCGGGCAGTGGCAAGTCCACGCTGGTCGGGCTGCTGCCGCGTTTCTACGACCCGGATGCGGGGCAGGTGCTGCTGGATGGCGTGGACCTGCGGGAATACCGGCTTGCTGACCTGCGCCGCCAGATCGCCCTCGTCAGCCAGGACGTGATGCTGCTCGACGACACGATCCGCAACAACATCGCCTTCAGTCGCCCGGACGCGGACGCTGCGGCCGTCGAGCGCGCGGCGCGTGCCGCGCATGTGCTGGAATTCGCCGACGAGCTGCCGCTTGGACTCGATACGCTGGTTGGCGATCGCGGAGCCCTGTTGTCCGGCGGGCAGCGCCAGCGCGTCGCGATCGCACGGGCACTGCTGCGTGACGCCCCGGTGCTGATCCTCGACGAGGCGACCTCGGCGCTGGATTCCGAATCCGAGCGCGCCGTGCAGGTAGCGGTGGCCGGACTGCTGCACGGCCGCACGACGCTGGTCATCGCCCACCGGCTGTCGACGATCGAGAATGCCAGCCGCATCATCGTGCTGGATGAGGGCCGGATCGTCGAGTCCGGCACGCATGCAGAACTGCTCGCCGCTGGCGGTGTGTACGCGGCGCTGCACCGCATGCAGTTCAGCGTGTAGATGCCGCGGCTGCACGACTGGCTGCTGGCGACCTGGTACGGCGATCACCGTCGCGGGCGCTGGCTGCTGCCACTGTCCTGGCTGTTCGCGGCCGCGGTGGCCGGTCGTCGCCAGTGCTGGCGCCGCGGCTGGCTGGCGAGCTACCGCTCGCCGCGGGCCGTGGTGGTGGTCGGCAACCTGACGGTCGGCGGCACCGGCAAGACGCCGTTCGTGATCTGGCTGGCTGGACAGCTGCTCGCGCGTGGCTGGCGGGTCGGAATCGTGGGTCGCGGTTATCGGGGCGCCGGTGGCGCCGCACGCCGGGTCACGGGCACGAGCAGTGTCACGGACGTGGGCGACGAGGCGCTGCTGCTGGCCAGGCGCCTGGGGGTGCCGGTCGCAGTCGGTCACGACCGGCCCGCGGCCGTGCGCCTGCTGGAGGCCGATTGCGAGCTGATCATCGCCGACGATGGCCTGCAGCACTACGCGCTGCAGCGCGATATCGAGATCGCAATCGTCGACGGCCGCCGTGGCCTCGGCAATGGCCGTTACCTGCCGGCGGGACCGTTGCGGGAGCCGGGGGCACGGCTGGCGCAGGTCGATGCGGTGGTCGTCAATGGCGGCGGGTTCGCGTGGCCCGGAGCACTCGGGATGACACTGGTGCCGCGGGCACTGGTCGCGCTCACGGACGGCCGGCGCCTGTCGCCGCGCGCATTCGCGGGCCGCCGGGTCCTGGGAGTTGCGGCGATCGGCCATCCCGCGCAGTATTTCCGGGCCTTGCGCGAGCTCGGCATGGAGCCGAGCGAGCGCCCGCTGCCCGATCATGCGGCGATCAGCGCTGCGGTACTGGAGGCCGAACCGGACCTGCCCGTGCTGATGACGGAGAAGGATGCCGTAAAATGCCCGGCTGCCGCTGCGACCGACGCCTGGTACCTCGAGGTCGAGGCGCAGGTCACCGGCGATGTCACTGGCCTGATTGCGCGCATCGAGGCGGCCGCACGCCGTCGCTGCGCCGGAGGTTGAACGCATGGACGTCCCGCTGCTCGATATCCTGGCCTGCCCGGTCTGCAAGGGTGGGCTGCAGCGCCTGCACGCGAGTGACGAACTGCTGTGCCGCGTGGACCGGCTGGCCTACCCGGTCCGCGATGGCATCCCGGTGATGCTGCCGGACGAGGCCCGCCGCCTGGCCAGCGATGACCCGGTGCTGGTGGCCGGCCGCTGAATGTTCCGCGTGGTCATTCCGGCCCGGTACGCGTCGACCCGGCTGCCGGGCAAGCCACTCGCGTTGCTTGCCGGACAGCCGATGATCCGGCGGGTCTACGCGCAGGCCATGGCCAGTGGCGCGACCGAGGTCGTCGTGGCGACCGACGATGCGCGCATCGCCGCGGTTTGTCGCGACTTTGGTGCTGAAGTCGAGATGACTGCGGCCGGGCACGTCGCGGGCACCGATCGCATCGCCGAGGTCGCGCGCCGGCGCGGCTGGCCGGCAACGGCGATCGTGGTCAACGTGCAGGCCGACGAGCCGCTGCTGCCGCCGGCGCTGATCGACCAGGCTGCCCGGCTGCTGGACGCGGACGAAGCGGCGGACATTGCCACGCTGTCGACGCCGATCCGGTCGCTCAAAGAGTATCTCGATCCGAATGTCGTCAAGGTTGCCGCCACCAGTGCTGGCCGGGCGCTGTATTTCAGTCGTGCGCCGATTCCGTGGCAGCGTGACACGGCGCCGGCGGGACTCGCGAGCCAGTCGGACTTTGCCGGAGCGCGCCGGCACCTCGGACTCTACGCCTACCGGGTGGCGGCACTGCTCGCACTCACCGCGGAGCCACCGACGCCGCTGGAACAGCTGGAACGGCTCGAGCAGCTGCGGGCGCTCGAGCTCGGACTCACGATCGTGGTCGCCGACGCTGCCGTGGTTCCCGGCCCCGGCGTGGATACGGCGGAGGACCTCGCCGCAGTCGCGGCACTGCTGGCGAGCGGGGCAAGCCGGTGAGCGACGCAGCTGCCGCGGTCGAGCCCTTCTACGCGGTCGAGCTCAACCGGCTCGCGCACCAGCGGGAACGACGCGGCCTGCCCGTGATCCACATGGAGGTCGGGCAGCCATCCGGTGGCGCACCGGTCGCAGCGCTGGCCGCCGCGCACGAGAAACTCGCCACGACTCCACAGGGCTATTGGGAAAGCAGCGCGCTGTGCGAGCGCATCGCCGGGCTGTACCGGGAGCGCCATGGCCTGACGATTGACCCGGAGCGGATCGTCCTGACGATGGGTGCCTCCGGAGCCCTGCTGCTGGCACTTGCGGTGTTGTTCTCGGCCGGCGCGCGTGTCGCGCTCGCCCGGCCGGGCTACCCGGCGCATCGCAACGTGCTGCGCGCCTTCGGCTTGCTGCCGGTCGAGATCGACTGCGATGCGGCCACGCGCTACCAGCCGACCGCGGCGATGGTGGCTGCCCTGGTGCCGTCGCCGGCCGGAATGATCCTGACCAGTCCGGCGAATCCCACCGGCACGATGCTGGATGCCGGCGAGCTGGCGGCGCTCGCGGCGGTCGCCCGGGCGCGCGGCATCCGGCTCATCGCCGATGAGACCTACCACGGCATCACCTTCGGGGCCCCGGCGCACACACTGCTCGAGTACGAAGCCGATGCGATCGTGTTGAACAGTTTTTCCAAGTACTGGTGCATGACCGGCTGGCGCCTCGGCTGGGCAGTGGTTCCGGCGGCGCTGGCCGAGACTTTCCGGCGCTACTCGGCCAACATGTTCCTGGTGCCGCCGACACTCGCCCAGCATGTCGCGCTCGCGGCGCTCGAGGAGCGCGAGGAGCTCGACCGCCGGGTCGGTGATTACGCGGTCAACCGGCAGCTGCTGCTGGACGCGCTGCCGCAGCTCGGCATCACCGGGTTTGCGCCCGCCGACGGAGCCTTCTATCTCTACGCGGACATCGCCCACCTGACCAGTGACTCACTGGTCTTCTGCCGCGAGCTGCTCGACGCCACTGGCGTTGCGCTCAACACCGGGCGCGATTTCGATTCGCTGCAGGGTCAGCGGTTCCTGCGCATCTCGTTTGCGGTCAGCACGGATGAGACCCGCCGGGCGCTGGAGCTGCTGGCTGGCTGGCTGCGGCGCCGGAGGCCACGATGAAGCATCGCGTCCTGTTCGTCTGCATGGGCAATATCTGTCGCTCACCGACTGCCGAGGCGGTGCTGTCGGAACTGCTGCGCCGCGAGTCCGCGGGCCTCGAGGTCGAGGTCGATTCGGCCGGGACCCACGCCTATCACCTCGGCGCGGCGCCCGACGAGCGCGCGATGGCGGCCGCGCGCCGACGCGGCATCGAGATGAGCAGCCTGCGGGCACGCCTCATCGAGCTGGGTGACTTCGAGCGCTTCGACCTGGTGCTGGCGATGGACCAGGGCAACTACGAACACCTGCTCGGCATGGCGCCGCCGCAGTTCCACGCGCGCATCCGGCTGTTCCTCGACTTCGCGCCGGCGCTCGGCCGGCGCGAAGTGCCAGATCCATACTATGGCGGGCCAACCGGTTTCGAGGACGTGCTGGACCTGGTCGAAACCGGGGCGCGCGGCCTGTTGTCAGCGCTGGCTCAGTCCCGCGGTCCGAAGTGCTGCTCCTCACCGGGTGACGACGACCAGACCGTGTAGGTTGGACTTGCCGGTGGCGGCGCCTCTGAGGACGGGGTCGGCTCAGCGGCTGCGGCCACGGCCGGTGCCGCAGCTGGTGCCTGTTGCGGGGCATCCGACTCTGGTGACCATTCCGGAGGTGCAGAGTCGGAAGCGGACTCTGGCAGCTCCGCATCCTGCTCCATGCCCGGCAGCTGAGCCGTGCGCGGCATGCCATCGCCGCCGCGGCCGCCACGGCCACGCCGGCGGCGCCGGCGGCGGCGTGGCTCGGCACCTGCGTCTGCAGTAGCTGCCGAGTCGGCGCCGGGTGCTTCTGCCGCGGTGGCCACGGCGGCGATGGCGGTCGCCTTTTCGAGGTCCTCCGGCGGCCGCTCGCTGCGCGGTCGCTCGTCCCGAGGCCGCTCGTTGCGTGGCCGCTCGCTGCGTGGCCGCTCGCTGCGCGACCGCTCGTCGCGGGGTCGCTCGTCCCGGGGTTCGCCATCGCGGGTCCGTGGACGATCCCGCCCGCGGTGGCGATCGCGGTCACGTTCGCGGTGCTCGCGGTGATCGCGGCGGCGCGGGCCGCGGTCCTCGCCATGGCTGCGCCTGCCGTCCTGCCGTTGCTCCCGCTGATCAGCGGGCTTCCGCTGGTCCGCTGATGGAGCCGCGGTCGCCTGGGCCGTCCCGGTCGTGGTACCGGCGCTGCCGGACAGCCAGCGAACGAAGCGGCGCCAGGCTCCGGGCGTGGCGTCCGGTACGACCGCAGTGGCGGGCGCGGGCGCGGGCGCGGGCGCCGGAGTCGCCGGCGCGATGGCCTGCACGGCCGGGGTTTCCCCGGGACGCTTCGCGGCGGTCCCCTGGAAATCAATCTCGACCGGTGGCTGTTCGGCCAGCTGGTAGCTGATCGCCGTGTTCTCGGGCAGGCCGAGCTCATCATCGCGCACCCGGCGGATCGAATAGTTCGGCGTCTCGAGATTCGGGTTCGGCACCAGCACGATGCCGGTCGCGCTGCGGTTCTCGAGCTGTGCGAGCCACTCGCGCTTCTCGTTGATCAGGAAGGTGGCGACGTCCACGGGCAGCTGCGCGATGACCCGAACGGTGCGATCCTTGCGCACCTCCTCGCCGATCAGGCGCAATACGGCCAGTGCCAGCGATTCCACGCTGCGGATCGTGCCCATGCCGCTGCAGCGCGGGCACACGGACCGCGTGGACTCATCGAGCGACGGGCGCAGGCGCTGCCGGGACATCTCCAGCAGGCCGAAGCGTGAGATCCGCCCGAGCTGGATCCGGGCGCGGTCAGCGCGGACCGCATCCCGGAGCTGGTCCTCGACCGCCTGCTGGTTCTTCTTCGACTCCATGTCGATGAAGTCAATGACGATCAGCCCGCCGAGGTCGCGGATGCGCAGCTGGCGTGCGACCTCGTCGGCTGCCTCGAGGTTGGTGTTGAGCGCCGTGGCCTCGATGTCGGCGCCTCGGGTGGCGCGCGCCGAGTTGATGTCGATCGTCACCAGCGCCTCGGTGTAGTCGATCACGATGCTGCCGCCGGAGGGCAGCGTCACCGTGTGCGAGTAGGCGGATTCGATCTGGCTCTCGATCTGGTAGCGGGTGAACAGCGGCACTTCGTCGGTGTAGAGGCGGATCTGCCGCTGCACTTCCGGCGGCATGAAGCGTTGCACGTACTCGAGGGCGCGCTGGTGGGCTCCGGCTTCATCGATCAGCACCTCGCCGATGTCGTCGGCGAGATAGTCGCGCAACGAGCGGGTGACCGGGTCACTCTCCTGGTAGACCAGGAACGGCGCCGGCCGCCCGGCCGCCGCGGTGACGATCGCATCCCAGTTGGTACGCAGGTTGTCGAGGTCCCACTGCAGGTCTTCAGTGCCGCGGCCGACGCCGGCGGTGCGCACGATCGTGCCCATGCCGTCGGGAACGTGCAGGTGCTGGAGCGCGTCGCGGGTGGCGTCGCGGTCCTCGCCCTCGATGCGGCGCGAGACCCCGCCGGCGCGGGGATTGTTCGGCATCAGCACCAGGAAGCGACCGGCGAGGCTGATGTAGGTCGTCAGCGCCGCGCCCTTGTTGCCGCGCTCCTCCTTCTCGACCTGGACCAGCAGTTCCTGGCCCTCCTGCAGCACGTCGTGGATGTTGAAGCGGGCGCCGGGTGCCGGCTGGAACCGGTAGTACTCGCGCGCGACGTCCTTCAGCGGCAGGAATCCCTGGCGCGGCATGCCATAGTCGACGAAGGCGGCCTCGAGGCTCGGTTCGACGCGCGTGATGCGCGCCTTGTAGACGTTCGCCTTCTTCTGTTCGCGTGACGGAATCTCGATCGACAGGTCGTAGAGCTTCTGGCCGTCAACCAGCGCTACGCGCAACTCCTCCTGCTGAGTTGCATTGATCAGCATTCTCTTCATGGGCCCCTTCCGAGGTCGTAAGGGCCGCGGGGCGACGGATGTCCCGGACAGTGGCGAGCGGGTGGGCATCGCTGTACGGCATTGCTTCGCGGGCGTCGTCGGGACGCCACGGGGAACGCAACACGCGCGGGGAAAAACTGGACATCTGGTGCCTGCGGCCGGCGATGGTCCGGACCTTCCGGACCAACTAACATGCGGTGCCTGCCCGATGCGACGCCTGCGGGAATCCGGGGGGCCGGGGAGGGAGGGACCGCGTACCGGTCAGCGGCCCTGCCTCATCTTTATGGATAGCTGGAGCCGCAAGACCTGAAGGCTCGTACAATACCAGCTTTGAACCCGTTAAATCAATATCTTAGGAAATATCGATGAGTCCAGACCTGGCTGGGGACGGGCGGGTCCGGCGCGTGCGCGCCGGACCGGAGGACGCCGGCCAGCGGCTGGATAACTTCCTGCTGCGCGAATTCAAGGGCGTGCCGCGCAGTCATGTCTATCGCCTGTTGCGGCGCGGGGAGGTACGCGTCAACGGCGGACGGGCGAAGCCGGAGTACCGGCTCGCGGCCGATGACGAGATCCGGCTGCCGCCGGTGCGGCCCGCGTCTGCGGACCCGGCGCCGCCGCGGGTCCCGGCCAGCCTCCGGCAGACGATCCGCGAGGCGATCGTGTACGAGGATCCGCGCCTGCTGGTGATCGCGAAGCCGGCGGGGATCGCCGTGCATGGCGGATCGGGGCTCGCCTTCGGCGTCATCGAGGTGCTGCGTGCCGACCGTCCCGGCGAGGAGCTCGAGCTCGCGCACCGGCTGGACCGGGACACGAGCGGCTGCCTGCTGGTCGCACGGCAGCGCCCGGCCCTGCGCGAACTGCATGCGCTGCTGCGCGAGGGCCAGGTCGAGAAGCACTACACCACGCTGCTGGAGGGCCGCTGGGTGCTCGGCCGCAAGACCATCGATGCGCCCGTGCTCACGCACCTGCGCCAGGGTGGTGAGCGGCACGTGCGTGTGCATGCCGAGGGCCGGAGTGCGGCGACGGTGTTCGCGCCGCGCCAGCACTACCGCGAGCTGGCGACACTCATGGAGGTGCGGTTGCTGACCGGGCGCATGCACCAGATCCGCGTGCACGCGGCGCACGCGGGCCATCCGGTGGCGGGAGACGAGCGCTACGGCAGCCGCGTCTTCAATGCGGCAATGCGGGAGTTCGGCCTGCGGCGCATGTTCCTGCACTGCGCTGCGCTGGCGTTCCGCTGGCCCGGCAGCGACCAGCGCTTTGCCGTGACCGTGCCGCTGCCGGACGATCTCGCGGCGGTCCTCGCGCGACTGCCGCTTGGCCGGCGGGATCAGGCTGGCGCCAGCGGATCGAGCCCGGCCTGACGCAGTGCCGCAGCGACCCAGATCAGCGGCAGTCCCACCAGGGCCGTCGGGTCGCGGCTCTCGATCGACTCGAACAGCACTATGCCAAGGCCTTCGCAGCGGAAGCCGCCGGCACAGTCGAAGGGCTGCTCGAGTTCCACGTAGCGGGCAACTTCCGCGGGCGCCAGCCGGCGGAATCGCACCGTCGTGCAGTCCACGTGCTCCGTGGTGACGCCGGAGGCCGCATGCCGCAGCGTGACGGCGGTGTGGAAGCGCGCCGCCCGGCCACTGCAGAGCTGCAACTGCGCCACGCAGCGGGCGGAATCACCGGGCTTGTCGAGGATGTGTCCGTCGCATTCGGCGACCTGGTCGGAACCGAGTACCCAGGCGTCCGGGTGCCGGGCGCAGACCGCGCCTGCCTTCTCACCAGCCAGGCGCAGCGCGCGGCTCGCGGGGGCCTCGCCGGGGCGCGGATCCTCGGCGACCCGCGGGGCTTCCTGCAGGAATGGCAGCCCCAGCCGGCCGAGCAGCGCGGCGCGCCAGCGCGAGGTGGAGGCCAGGTACAGTCGGGGGCTCACGGACCGATCCGGGCTGGAAAAACAGGAATTTGCATCAGTGGCTTCTTTGACACTCCCGCGGGCCGTCACTATGATACCGCCCCCATGTCGACGGTAGCCGGGGCGTGGCTGGATGCAGTGAGTCTGGCCGCACGCCAGGCGAACGTCGAGCGGGAGTTCGCGCTGGCAGATTTTCCGCGCCTGGCCGACCGGCTCGCGGTGCCGGACGGGCGGGTGGCCGTCCGGCTGGCGCTGGAGCTGATCGACGGCACGCCGGTCGGGACGCTGGTGGTGCGGGCGCGGCTGCCGCTCGTGTGCCAGCGCTGCCTGCGCCCGATGGTCCACGCACTCGAGTCGGAATCGCGACTGGCGCTGGTCGCGGATCCGGATGCGGCCGTGCCGGCGGATGCGGAGGCGATCGCGACCGATCCAGCCCGGGTCGACCTGCAGGCGCTGGTCGAGGACGAATTGCTGCTGGGACTGCCGGTCGCGGCCCGGCATGGGCCGGGTGACGATTGCGTCACCGGGACCGATGTGACCGAGGCCACCCGCCGGCCGTTTGCCGGGCTGGGGAAGCTGTTGAAGAACTGAAACGGAGAGATGCCAGATGGCCGTACAGAAAAGTCGCCGGACACCGTCCACTCGTGGCATGCGCCGGGCGCATGACCGCCTGGCCGCGCCCGCGCTGTCCAAGGATCCGACCACCGGTGAGACGCACCGGCGGCATTGTGTCAGTCCCGACGGGTTCTATCGGGGCCGGCGCGTGATCGAGCCGCGCGCCAAAGACGCTCCTCAGGAATGAGGCCGGCGGGCCCGCGGGCCGCGCGCCAGCCGCAATGAACCTGCGCTACTCGCGCATCGTCGGTACCGGCAGCTACCTGCCGGAAAAGATCCTGAGCAACGCGGATCTCGAGCAGCTGGTCGAGACCAGTGACGACTGGATCCGGTCGCGAACGGGTATCGAGCACCGGCACATCGCAGCCGAGCACGAAACCGCCTCGTCGCTGGCCGAGCATGCGGCCCGCCGCGCGCTGAAGGCCGCGGGGCTCACGCCTGCGGACGTGGACCTGATCGTCGTCGGCACGACGACGCCGGACCTGATCTTCCCCAACACCGGCACCCTGCTGCAGCAGCGACTCGGCATCCATGGCTGCCCCGCGTTCTCGGTGGAGGCCGCGTGCAGCGGCTTCGTGTTCGCGCTGTCGCTGGCTGACAAGTTCGTGCGTCTCGGCGAGTCGCGCTGTGCGCTCGTCGTCGGCTCCGAGTGTCTTTCGCGTATTGTCGACTGGACTGACCGCGGCACCTGCGTGCTGTTCGGCGACGGTGCGGGCGCATTCGTGCTGACCCCGGCCGACGAACCGGGCATCCTCGCGACCCACCTGCATTCGGACGGCCGCTACAAGGACCTGCTGAACTTTCCGTACGGCGTCTCGCACGGCTTCGGCGAGCTGCGTGCCGGTGCGCCCGGTGGCCTGCGGATGCTCGGCAACGAGGTGTTCCGCACTGCGGTCCGCACGCTGTCGCGCCTGGTCGACGAGACGCTGGCCAAGAACGGCATCGAACGCGACCAGATCGACTGGCTGGTGCCGCACCAGGCCAACCTGCGCATCATCCAGGCGGCGGCCGACAAGCTGCAGCTGCCGTTGGAAAAAGTGGTCATCACGGTGCAGGAGCACGGCAATACCTCTGCCGCATCGATTCCGCTCGCCTTCGACACCGCGGTCCGGGACGGCCGGATCCGCCGTGGGCAGCTGCTGCTGCTCGAGACCTTCGGTGGCGGCTTCACCTGGGGTTCGGCGCTGATCCGCTACTGACCCGCAACTTTCGACCCGGGCCGGGGTCCGATTGACAGTGAGTTCCGTGCACCAGACCGGACTGTTGCTGATCCTGTTGCTGGTGGTTGTACCACCGGTGGCGGCGGAGAGTTTCGCACTGCCACCGCCGGGCAGCGACCTGATCGGCGTGCCACTGACGACCGCGGCGCACGCGACGGATACGCTGCCCGATATCGCGCGGCGGCACGGACTCGGCCACGAGGAGATCATCAACGCCAATCCAGGCGTCGACACCTGGCTGCCGGGCGCCGGCACGCCGATCGTCCTGCCCCGCCAGCGCTTGCTGCCGGTCGCGCCGCGCGAAGGGATCGTGATCAACCTGCCGGAACACCGGCTGTACTACTTTCCGGTGCCGGCACCCGGGGAGACGCCGGTCGTATGGGCCTTCCCGGTCAGTATCGGCAAGATGGACTGGAAGACGCCACTCGGCGTTACGCGCATCGTCCAGAAGGTGAAGGACCCGACCTGGACACCGCCACAGTCCGTGCGGCTCGAGCATGCGCGGCGTGGTGACATCCTGCCGGCCGTGGTGCCCGCGGGTCCGGACAATCCGCTCGGGCAGCATGCACTGCGCCTCGGCATTCCCGGGGGTTCGTACCTGATCCACGGCACGAACCGTCCGGCTGGCGTCGGCATGCAGGTCACGCATGGCTGCATGCGCCTCTATCCGGAGGACATCGAGCGGCTGTTCGGCATGACGGCCGTCAACACGCCGGTACGGATCGTGAACCAGCCCTACAAGTGGGGCTGGCATGAGGGCCAGCTGCTCATCGAGGTGCATCCGCCGCTGCAGGAGGATGCGGTCGATCTGCCGACGCTGACGGACCTGAGCCGGCTCATCGTCGAGGCGACGCGTGCCGCACCGCGGGCGATCGACTGGCCGCGCGCCGAACGGATCTGGAGCGAGGCGCGGGGCCTGCCGGAGGCTGTCTCGCTGGTCACGCCGGACTGACGGGCCATGAAAAAGGCCCCGCGGCAGTGCCGCGGGGCCTTCGTATCGGACCAGTGACGGTCGATTACTTCGACATCGACTTTTCGAACATGCGATCCATGCGCTCACGGTTCTCGGTGCAGCAGGTCTGCGCAGCCTGGGCCGCGGACAGGGCCTGGTTGGCCGTGTTCTGCGCCGAGGTGGCAGCCTGCTGGGCGGAGGCGGCGGCGCGGCTGGCGTCGTCGGCCGTGGACTTCACGCTGCCGAGGTCGCCGGACAGCCGGGAAACCTGCGACTTCAGCGAATCGACTTCCGCCTGCAGGGGCTTGAGATCAGTGCAGCCAGCGCCCAGGGCGATGACGGCGGCAGCGATGCCCACTTTCAGGATCTTGGTCATGAGATTGTTCTCCATCAGAGTTGCACAAAACGAAAAACGCCCGCGTGGGCAGGAATGCTCAGAAGCAATATTAACGTAATGGGGGAGGCTGCGGGAAGGACTTGCCGGGTGATGGAAACTGTATATAATCACAGCCTCCTGATTTTCCATACAGGTGCCCCATGTATGATCTCACCCCCCGCCAGCAGCAGATTCTCGTCTTCATCCGGGAATCCATCGCTGATAACGGCCTGCCGCCCACGCGTGCAGAAATCGCCCGGGCCCTGGGTTTCCGCTCCGCCAATGCCGCGGAGGAGCATCTGCGCGCGCTGCAGCGCAAGGGGGCCATCGAGCTGATCGCCGGCACTTCGCGCGGCATCGTGCTGAAGGACGTGCTGCGCGAGCAACTTGGCCTGCCGTTGATCGGCCGCGTGGCAGCCGGCCGGCCGATCCTGGCCGAGGAACACATCGAGGGCCGGTTCCAGCTCGATCCGCGGCTGTTCACGCCGGCGGCGCATTACCTGCTGCGGGTCAGCGGCATGAGCATGCGCGATGCCGGGATCCTCGATGGTGATCTCGTCGCGGTCCACCGCACGCCGGAAGTCCGCAACCGGCAGATCATCGTCGCGCGCCTCGAGAACGAGGTGACGGTCAAGCGCTATCGCCAGGAAGGCCCGGTGGTCTGGCTGCTGCCGGAGAATTCCGAGTTTGCGCCGATCCGCGTGGACCTGCGCGAGCAGTCGCTGGTCATCGAGGGAGTGGTGGTCGGCGTGCTGCGGCGCGGCCGGTCGGAAACGATGCAGTGAGCGATCCGCTCGAGTCGCTGCTGGCGCACCCGGGGCTGTGGCGCGGGGCGGATGCTGCGGCGTCGGCCACTGTGCCTACCGGATTCCGTCGTCTCGACGAGCGGCTGCCCGGCGGAGGCTGGCCGCTCGACACCCTCGTGGAGCTGCTGCTGCCGGCCGCGGGCATCGGCGAGCTCGAACTGCTGGTGCCACTGCTGCGAGAGCTGTCCGCTGCCCGGCCGGAAGCGCCGCGCTGGATCGCGTGGCTGGATCCCCCGTATCTGCCCTATGCGCCGGCGCTGGCCGGGGTCGGGCTCGATCCCGGGCGGATGCTGGTGGTGCGGCCGCGGGCGGGTGTGGAGCTGCCCTGGGCGATGGAGCAGGCCCTGCGTTCCAGCGCCTGTGCGGCCGTACTCGGCTGGGTGGATGCCATCAGCGATACGGCACTGCGGCGCCTGAAGCTGGCGGCTGCCGAGGGGCAGAGCCTCGGCCTGCTGTTCCGTCCCGGGCAGCGCCGCAACGAATCCTCGCCGGCCGCGCTGCGGCTCGCGCTGGCGGCCCGCGATGGCAGCCTGGATGTCGAGATCCTGAAAAGCCGCGGCGGCATGCCCGCGCGCATTGCCGGCCTGTTGATCCGCTGAGGCACAGAGATGTCCGAAGCGCGCCCGGCGACGGCGATGCCGGCAACGGTGGCATCCCGGCAGGTGCTGCGGCCGGTCGCCCGCGCTCCCGGCCCGGTCGCAGCTGGCGGGGTGCGCGAGCTGTGGCTGGCCGTGCAGCTGCAGTCCGTGGAGACCATCCGGCTGGACGCGCTGGCCTGCTGGGCACTGCGTTTCACCCCGCGCGTCAGCCTGGAGCCACCTGCGGCGCTGCTCGGTGAGGTGCGTGGCAGCCTGCGGCTGTTCGGTGGTGCCGCGGCGCTGCGGCAGCGCGCCCTGGCCGGCCTGCGCGCGGGTGGCTATGAGGCCAGCGTGGCCATTGCCCCGAGCCCGCGTGGCGCCCTGTGGCTCGCCCGGGCGGGGCTCGGGATCGTCGTCCTGCGCGCTGATGCGCTGCCAGGCCTCGCGAAGCGGTTGCCGCTCTCCTGCCTGGGCTGGCCGGAGGCGGCCCTGGCTACGCTGGCCCGCTTCGGTATCCGCAACCTCGCGGAACTCGCGCGCCTGCCCCGCGAAGGCCTGGCGCGCCGCCTCGGGCCGGCCCTGCTTCGGGAACTGGATGAAGGCTTCAGTCGCTGCCCGCAGCCACGCCGCCATTACGCAGCGCCTGAGCGTTTTCTTGCGGAGATCGAGTTGCCGGCGCCCGCGGTGGCGGTGGCCGGACTCGTACCGGGCATCACCCGGCTGCTGGCGCGCCTCGGGGCATTCCTGCAGGTCCGCGCGAGCGGTATCGATGGACTGCGCCTCGACCTGCTGCACCGGGAACGGCCACCGTCCCGGATCCGGCTGGGCCTCGGCCGGCCGGCCGGCGACGGGCAATACCTCGGGGAATTGCTCCGTGAGCGGCTCGCGCGGGAACGGCTGCCCGCGCCGGTCACGGCCCTGCGCATGCGCAGCGGCGTGCCGTTGCCGCTGCAGTGGCGCAGCGCTGGCCTGTTCGACCAGGGCGCCAGTGCGGATCCGGAGGCGCCGGTGCAGCTGCTGGAGCGGCTGCGGGCGCGACTCGGTCAGGCCGCGGTGTTCGGCGTCCGCCCGGTGCCGGACCATCGCCCGGAACGGGCATGGCGGGTCGCGGAACCCGGTGCCGGTGCGCCACCGGCCGGGAGCCGGCCCGCGGCGCATCCGCCGCGCCCGCTGTGGATGCTCACGGTGCCGCAGCGGCTCGCGCAGCCGGAGATCCGGCTCGTCGCGGGACCCGAGCGTATCGAGAGCGGCTGGTGGGATGGGCACGACGTGCGCCGTGACTACTACGTCGCGCTGGCACGGGATGGAGCGCGGCTGTGGGTTTTCCGCGAGCGTCCGCCGGGACAGGACTGGTTCCTGCACGGCGTGTTCGGCTGATGTCCTACGCCGAGCTGCACTGCCTCAGCAACTTCACGTTCCTGCGCGGGGCCTCGAATCCGGAGGAACTCGTCATCCGGGCGCAGCAGCTCGGCTACGCCGCGCTCGCGCTGACCGACGAATGCTCGCTGGCCGGGATCGTGCGGGCCCATGTCGCCGCCCGCGAGCGCGGTTTCACGCTGCTGGTCGGCAGCGAGCTCACCTTCGACGACGGCCTGCGGCTGGTCTGCCTGGCGACGAGCCGGCGCGGCTACGGCGCACTCGCACGGCTGATCACGCAGGCCCGCCGCGCGGCGCCGAAGGGGCGCTACCGGCTCACGCGGGCCGATCTCGCGGCCGGGCTCGAGGACTGCCTGCTGCTGTGGCTGCCCGGCGTGGAGCCGCAGGCGGGCGAGGGCGCCTGGCTGCGCGAGCGCTTCCCGGGGCGCCTGTGGCTCGCCGTCGAGCTGGCGGCTACCGGTGCGGACCACGCCCGGCTGGCCGCGCTGCTGGCGCTGGCCGGGCAGCTCGACATCCCGCCAGTTGCGAGTGGCGACGTGCACCTGCACCTGCGGCGCCGGCGTGCGCTGCAGGACACGCTGACCGCGATTCGCCTCGGTACGACGGTGGCGCAGGCCGGGCACGCCCTGTTTCCGAACGGCGAGCGCTCGCTGCGCACGCTGGCGCGCCTCAGTGCGCTCTATCCTCGGGAATTGCGCGAAGCCACGCTCGAGATCGCCGCGCGCTGCCGCTTCGCGCTCGACGAGCTCCGCTACGAATTTCCGCTGGATACCGTGCCGCCCGGCATGACACCGGGTACCCGGCTGCGGCGGCTGGTTGCGCAGGGCGAGCGCTGGCGCTGGTCCGGTGGCACGCCACCGGCCGTGCGCGAGCTGCTCGACCGCGAGCTCGCGCTGATCGCCGAGCTCGGCTACGAGCATTATTTCCTGACCGTGCACGACCTGGTCCGCTTTGCCCGCGGGCGCGGCATCCTGTGCCAGGGCCGCGGCTCCGCGGCCAATTCGGCGGTCTGCTACGCGCTCGGCATCACCGCGGTCGACCCGGCGCGGATGAACATGCTGTTCGAGCGCTTCATCTCCCGCGAGCGCAACGAGCCACCGGACATCGACGTCGACTTCGAGCACGAGCGGCGCGAGGAAGTCATCCAGTACCTCTACGAGCGCTACGGGCGCGAGCGCGCGGCGCTGACCGCAGTGGTGACCCGCTACCGCCCGAAGAGTGCGCGGCGCGACGTCTGCCGGGCGCTCGGCCTCGACCCGACACGGCCGCTGCCGGCGCATGCCGAGGCGCTGGTCGGCGAGCTGATCGGCTTCCCGCGACACCTGTCGCAGCATCCGGGCGGCTTCGTGATCGCGCGCGGCCCGCTCGCGGAACTCGTGCCGGTCGAGAACGCGGCGATGCCGGCCCGCACCGTGATCCAGTGAGACAAGGACGACCTCGACGAGCTCGGACTGCTGAAGGTGGATGTGCTGGGGCTCGGCATGCTGGCGGCACTGCGCCGCGCGCTCGCGCTGGTAGCGCGGCGGCGCGGCCGCGAATTCCGGCTCACCGACATCCCCGCCGAGGATCCGGCGGTCTACGCGATGATCAGCCGCGCCGACACGGTCGGCGTGTTCCAGATCGAATCACGCGCGCAGATGGCGATGCTGCCGCGGCTGCGGCCGCGCTGCTACTACGACCTCGTGATCGAGGTCGCGATCGTGCGGCCCGGTCCGATCCAGGGCCAGATGGTACATCCCTACCTGCGGCGCCGGGCCGGCCTCGAGCCGGTGGACTATCCCGGCCCGGCGGTGCGCGGCGTGCTCGAGCGCACGCTCGGCGTGCCGATCTTCCAGGAGCAGGTCATGCAGCTCGCGATCGTCGCGGCCGGCTTCACGCCCGGCGAGGCGGACCAGCTGCGCCGGGCGATGGCCGCCTGGCGGCGCCACGGGTCGCTGGAGTCCTTCGAGCAGCGGCTCATCACGGGCATGCGCGCGCGCGGTTATGCCGCGGCGTTCGCGCAGCAGGTGTTCCGCCAGATCCAGGGCTTCGGCGAATATGGCTTTCCGGAATCGCATGCCGCGAGTTTCGCGCTGCTGGTCTATGCCTCCGCCTGGCTCAAGTGCCACGAGCCGGCGGCCTTCTGCTGTGCGCTGCTGAACAGCCAGCCGATGGGTTTCTACGCGCCGGCCCAGCTGGTGCGTGACGCGCGCGGGCACGGCGTGATCGTGCATGGCGTGGACGTCAACGCGAGCGGGGTCGAGGCGACGCTGGAGCCTGTGGAGGAGGGTCCCGCGCTGCGCCTTGGACTCAATCAGGTCCGCGACCTGGCCCGCGAGGCAGCCGGGCGCCTGGTCGCCGCCCGCGTGGACGGCCCGTATCGCGACGTGGGTGAACTCGCGCGGCGTGCCGGGCTCGGACGGCGCGAGCTCGCGGCGCTGGCGGCGGCCGGCGCCCTGGCCGGCCTGGCCGGACACCGGCATCGCGCCGCCTGGGAGGCGCATGGCATCACGGCGCCGTTGCCGCTCGTGCCGGTTGCCGGTGACCCGGCCGGCATCCCGCTGCTGCGTACGCCCGGCGAGGGCGAGGACATCGTCGCCGACTACCAGGCGCTTGGCCTGACGCTCGGGCGTCATCCGCTGGCGCTGCTGCGCCCGCGGCTGGTCGCGTCCGGCTGGCTCACGGCGGCAGAAGTCGCCGGGCTCGCGGCGGGAGCACGGCTGCGCACCGGCGGCCTCGTGCTGACCCGGCAGCAGCCAGGCAGCGCGCGCGGCGTGACCTTCGTGACACTCGAGGACGAGACCGGCCAGGTCAACCTGGTGGTGTGGCGCCAGGTGGCCGAGCGGCAGCGCCGCGCACTGCGGGAAGCACGGCTGCTGGGCGTCAGCGGAAGGCTGCAGCGCGAGGGCGAGGTGCTGCACGTCATCGCCGAGCGGCTCGAGGACCGCTCGGCGATGCTCGGCGCGCTGCAGGTGGCGACGCGCGAGTTCCACTGAATGGCGGTTTCAGCGGCGGCGCGGGCGCGCGGGCGACTTGTGCGTCCTGCCGTCATCCGGGCCGCCGACGTCGTAGTCGTCGAAATCCGACAGCAGGCCCGCGGTGCGGCGCTCCTCGAGCGCGCGTTCCAGCCGGCGCCAGGCGGGCTCATTGCTGGCCCGCGCACTGCGCCGCTTGCGCGTGTCCAGGTCGCGCATCAACTGGTCGACGTCGAGCCCTGACTCGCCGTCTTCGCCTTCCTCCGGATCTTCGTCGAAGTCTTCTTCGGGCTTTTCGCTCATAGGCCCGGTCCATGGGACACCGCGGGCGACTTATAAGGCGCGCGGGGCGCGCCTGCAAGGGGGGTCAGCGCACCAGCTGGTTGAGCTGGAAGATCGGTAGCAGCAACGCAACAACGATCAGGAACACGAAGACGCCCATCAGCAGGATCATGACCGGCCCGAGAATCCCGACCGCGGTGTTGACCAGCCCGTCGAGTTCGCGCTCCTGGTTGGTGGCCGCCCGCTCCAGCATTTCCTCGAGCTGGCCGCTGGTCTCGCCACTGGCAATCAGGTGCACGAGCATCGGCGGGAACAACCGGCTCGCGCCGAGCGAGCGGGCGATCGGCGCCCCTTCGCGCACCCGCACGGCGGCGTCCTGGACCGCCTGGCGCATCGGCAGGCTGGTCACGACCTCGCCGGCGATCCGCAATGCCTCCAGCACCGGCACGGCGCTCGCGGTCAGGATCGCGAAGGTGCGGGCGAAGCGCGCAGCATTGTTGCCGCGCGTGACCCGTCCAATGAGCGGCAGCCGCAGCTTCAGCTGGTCGTAGCGGTAGCGCGCCGCCGGAGCGCGCAGCCAGCGGTGCAGCCCCAGCGCCGCGAGTGCCGCGGCCGCGGCCAGCAGCCACCACCAGGCCCGGAGGAAGTCCGAGCCCGCGATCAGCAGCCGGGTCAGCAGCGGCAACTCCTGGTGCCCGGCCTCGAACACGCGCACGACCTCCGGCACAACGTAGCCGAGCAGGACGCCGACGATACCGGCGCAGACTACGGTCAGCAGGACCGGATAGACCATCGCATTGGTGATTTTCTGCTGCAGGACCTGGCGATTCTCGGTGTAGTCGGCGAGCCGCTCGAGCACGGCGTCGAGGTGGCCCGACTGCTCGCCGGCCGCCACGGTCGCGCGGTAGATTTCCGGGAACACGCGCGGGAACGCGCCGAAGCCCTCGGCCAGCGTCCGTCCCTCCATGACCCGCGAGCGCACCCCGGCTACCACATTGCGCACGCGGACCTTCTCGCTCTGCTGCGAGACCGCGAGCAGGGCCTCCTCGAGCGGCACGCCGGAGCGCACCAGCGTCGCGAGCTGGCGGGTCAGCAGGGCCAGAGCCGCGGCACCGACCCGCATGCCGGGCGCCAGGCCCAGGCCGCGCGCTGGCGCCGCGTCAGCCACTTCAGTGACGGTGACCGGCAGCAGTGACTGTTCGCGCAGCAGCTGGCGCACCTGGCGCGCGTTATCGCCCTCGAGAACTCCGCGCCGTTCGCGTCCGCCCGCGTCGAGGGCCGTGTATTCCCAGGCTGCCATCACTCCTCGCGGGTGACGCGCAGCAGTTCCTCGAGCGAGGTCGTGCCGGTCAGGACCTTGACGCGGCCGTCGTCGCGGATACCCGGCGTCAGACGCCGGGCGTGGCGCTCGAGCTCGTGTTCGCCGGCGCCGTCGTGGATCATGGCCCGCATGCGCTCGTCGACAACGACCAGTTCGTAGATGCCGGTGCGGCCCTGGTAGCCGCCGGCGGAATCGGTTCCGGGGCGGTACAGCGTGACGTCGGCCGCCTCGCCGGGCGGCAGGTTCAGCAGCCGGGCCTCGTAGTCGCCCGCCGGATAGCCGATCCGGGAGTCGCTGTTCAGCACGCGGACCAGGCGCTGCGCGACCACGCCGAGCAGCGTCGAGGACAGCAGGAACGGTTCCACGCCCATGTCCCGGAGCCGGGTCACGGCGCCGACCGCGGTGTTGGTGTGCAGGGTCGACAGCACCAGGTGGCCGGTCAGCGAGGCCTGCACCGCGATCTGCGCGGTCTCGGTGTCGCGGATCTCGCCGACCATTACCACATCGGGATCCTGGCGCAGGATCGCGCGCAGGCCGCGCGCAAAGGTCATCTCGACCTTGGTGTTGACCTGGGTCTGGCCGATGCCGTCGATGTAGTACTCGATCGGGTCCTCGACCGTCATGATGTTGCGGGTGCGGTCGTTGATGCGCTCGAGTGCCGCATACAACGTGGTGGTCTTGCCGGAACCGGTCGGGCCGGTCACCAGGATGATGCCGTGCGGCTTGTGGATCAGCTCGTCGACCATCCCCTGTACCCGCGGTTCCATGCCGAGCGAGGCGAGGTTGAGTCGCCCGGCCTGCTTGTCGAGCAGGCGCATCACCACCCGCTCGCCGTGCCCGGACGGAATCGTGGACACGCGCACGTCGACCGCGCGACCGGCGATGCGCAGGCTGATGCGCCCGTCCTGTGGCAGGCGCTTCTCGGCGATGTCCAGCCGCGACATCACCTTGATGCGCGAGATCAGCAGCGGCGCGACGGCGCGCTTGGTCTGCAGCACTTCGCGCAGTACGCCGTCGACCCGGAAGCGCACGACCAGGCGGTTCTCGTAGGGCTCGACGTGGATGTCGGAGGCGTTCTCCTTGATCGCCTGCGTCAGCACCGCGTTGATCAGCCGGATCACCGGCGCGTCGTCCTCGCTCTCGAGCAGGTCCGAGGGCTCCGGCAGCCCCTCGGCCAGCCCGGCCAGGTCGGATTCGCCCTCGATGCCCTCGACGATCAGGCCGGCCTCGCCGCTGCCGCCCTCATAGGCCTTCTGCAGCAGTTCGTCGAAGACCCCGGTGGTCGCGCGCTCGATCACCAGCGGCATGCCGAGGAACCGGCGCAGCTCGGCGACGGCCGCCGCACTGGCGCCCTCCCGGTAGACGACCTGGGCCCGGCCCTCGTTGATCGAGCGGACCAGCACGCCATGGCGCCTGGCGAAGGCGAATGACAACCGCATTCCGGGCGGCAACGCGGTCGAGCGGGCCACGGCATTCATGCGCGCGATCCGCTCACTCGCGGCCGTCGTCCGGGGCCGTCGCGATCCCGGGCGCCGGCGGCGCCGTCGGCCCGACCAGCGGCGGCAGCAATGGCTGCTGCGCGCCGGGCAGCAGCTGCACGCGGCCGCCATTGCGCTGTTGCTGCTGATCGCGGATGAAGTTGTACTTCGAGTTGGTGGCGATCGCGGCGGCCTCGGCGTCCCGCAGCACCCGCGGCCGGATGAACACCAGCAGGTTGGTCTTGATCTTGCGGCTGCTGCGCACGCGGAACAGCTCGCCGAGCAGCGGTATGCGGCCGATGCCCGGCACCCGCTGCTCGCTCTCCTGCAGCGAGTCGGAGATCAGCCCGCCGAGCACGATCATGCCGCCGTCGTCCACCAGCACGCGCGTGCTGATCGTGCGCTTGTTGGTAATCAGGTCCACCGCGCCGCGCGAATCCGCCGCCAGGCTGGAAGCCTCCTGCTCGATCTTGACCAGGATGGTGTCGTCGGCGGTGATCTGCGGCGTGATCTTCAGGATCGTGCCGACCTCCTCGCGCTGGATCGTCTGGAAGGGATTCAGCTGGCCCTGCGCGGCGCCGGTGCTGGTGAACTGGCCGGTTACGAACGGTACTTCCTGCGCGACCTTGATCTGCGCTTCCTCGTTGTCCAGCGTGATGATCGACGGCACCGAGACGATGTTGGTGTTGCCATCGCCGCGCAGCGCCCGCAGGATCGCCGCGAAGTTGGTGCCGCTGTCCTGGACGCGCGCACCGCCGAGGGTCAGGCCGCTCGGCGCCGAGGTCACCGAGGACGGGTCGTCGATGGCCTTGGCGATGTCCGTCAGGCTGACCCCGCCGACCGGCTGGTTGAACATGCCGACCAGGAAGTTGTCGCCCGATCCATCCACGAGCCAGTTGACGCCGAGATCGGCGGTCGCATCGGCCGAGACCTCGACGATCAGGGCCTCGACCAGCACCTGCGCGCGGCGGATGTCGAGCTGGTCCACGACCTGCATCAGCGTGCGCATGGTCTTCGGTGGGGCGGTGATGACCAGCGCGTTGGTCTGTGGCTCGGCCCAGATCGTGACGCTCCGGTCCGCCGCCGCCGGGCCGGCCTGGCCAGGCTGGGCAGCGCCCGTGCCCTGCACCTGTTCCTTCAGCTTGGCCGCGATCTTCTCCGCGTCGGCGTAACGCAGGTAGCGTACCTGGGTATCGCCGCCCGCCTCGAGCGGCGTGTCGAGGTGGGTGACCAGGGTGCGCAGGCGCAGGCGCTGCGAGGCCTCGCCTCCCACCAGCACGCTGTTGGTGCGGTCATCCGCGACCAGGCGCGCACCCGCACCGCCCTCGGCGGTCGCCGACGCGCTCAGCGCATTGACGACCCGGACGATCTCCGCGGCGGTGGCGTGCTCGAGCCGGACGACATCGATCTCGCCGTCGCCGGACTGGTCGATGCGGCTGATGATCCGCATCATCCGGTTCACGTTGGCAGCGCGGTCCGAGATGATCAGCATGTTGGCGCCGGGATACGCGGCGAGGTGGCCATACTGCGGGATCAGTGGCCGCAGGATCGGTACCAGCTGGGCGGCCGAGACATTGCGGACCTGCACCACCTGCGTGACGATCTCGTCCGAGGTCGCACTGACGCGCTCCGGCAGGTCGACCGCCGGCAGCGTACGGGCGGTGGCATCCGGCAGGATCTTGATCACGTTGCCCGAGGGCACGGCGACGAAGCCGTGCACCTGCAGGATCGCCAGGAAGGCCTCGTAGAACGCCGCCGGGCTCATTGGCGAGGTCGACAGCATCGTGACCTGCGCGCGCACCCGTGGATCGACGATGAAGTTCCGGCCCGTCACCTGGCTCACGGCCTCGATGACCTGGCCGAGATCAGCGTCCTTGTAGTTCGGCGTGATCTCGGCGCCCTGCTGGGCGGTCGCGGCCAGCGGCAGCCACAGCGCGAGCGCCAGGGTGCAGCGGAGGGTTCGGGTCATGACATGGTTCCTCTGATCGCGCCGCCGTTACTCGGCGACCTCGCCCTGGGGCATCTGCTCGGCAGCGCCCTCCGGCATCAGTTCCTGGGATGCACTCGCGATGTCGACGGTCAGCTGCCGGACCTGGCCGTTGCGATCGACGGTCAGCGTGGCCATGCCGCCGGCGGCCAGACCCTGCAGCGCCTCGAGGCCACGGCCCGGATCTTCGAGCGGCGCCCCGTTGACGGCCGTGACCAGGTCTCCTGGCAGCAGGCCGAGGCGCGTGAACTGCTGGCGGTTACGCCCGGGGTAGACCCGATAGCCGCGCAGTTGGCCGCCGGCAAAGACCGGCTGCGGGCGCAGGATTTCACTGGCGGCGGCCGGGGGCTGGGCCAGCACTTCACGCACGCCGTCGGGCGGCAGCTGCGCGGTGGCAGGCGGCGTTGAGAAGGGGTCGGGTGCCTGGCGCGCCGCGCCGCTCAGGCGCGGCAAGGACAGGTATTCGCGCCGACCGGCGCGCTCCAGGATGACCCGGTCCGCGTAGACGGCGACCAGGCGTGCGCCGCCCGGCAGCGTCGCGCCGGTCGCATACACGCGGGCGGCCTGCTGGGACGGCCCGAGGATCGCCCAGCCCTGTTCCGGCGTCCGGCCCGCCAGCGTGCCAGCCAGGACCAGGTTGCCGGACGCGGTTGCGGGAGCCGCGCCGGGATCCGCAGCGGCGATCCCGAACAGATGGGCATTGACGATGCCAGCGACATCGATCGCGGGCGCTGCCGCAGCGGCGACGACCGGCACCCGGTCGCCCGGCTCTGCATGGCTCCCGTACAGGCGCCAGGCGAGGCTCGCGAGCTGGGCCGCGATCAGCAGGACGAGCACGAAGGCGGCGATCGTCGGCCCGGACGCGACCAGCAGGGTGCGCGCATCGCCGCCAGCGGCGCTCAAGGGGCTTCGGATTCGATCGAACAGCGACATGCGGATCCATCCGGCGCAGGCCGATTCCGGCGGGGGGCTCGTGGCCCCGGTCTGGCCGCGCCATGATACGGGCTGGCAGGTTACGGCCACAAGGCAGGGAACTGGCGGAAACCGGTGCTGTCGCAGGGACTTGTGCGACACTTCTCACTCGTCGTCACCGGGTCACTTGTGCGACCGGTCGCCGGCGCCTATAAATGCAGCCGTGTACAGGATGGACCGGCCAGGTGGGCAGCGGACGCGAATCTGACGAACGCCAGGGCAGCCACAGCCTGATAGTCGAGGAGGCGGCTCCGCGCCTGCGCCAGCCGCCGCTGTACCAGGTCGTGCTGCTGAACGACGACTACACGCCGATGGAATTCGTCGTCGACGTGCTGGAGCGCATCTTCGGGCTGGACCGGACCCGTGCCACCCGGGTCATGCTGGAGGTCCACACGCGAGGCAAGGGTATCTGCGGGGTGTTCACTTTCGAGATTGCCGAGACCAAGGTCGCGCAGGTGACGACCTATTCGCGGCAGAACCAGCACCCGCTGCTGTGCACGATGGAGGAGACCTGAGTGCTGTCCAGTGAGCTCGAGTACTGCCTGAACGAGGCCTTCCAGCGGGCCCGCGCGGCGCGGCACGAATACATGACCGTGGAGCACCTGCTGCTCGCGATCCTGGATGCCGCGCGCATCCGCGAGATCCTCAAGGCCTGCGGCGCCGACCTGCCGCGCCTGCAGCGCGAGCTGCAGAAATTCATCGACGAGACGACGCCGATGCTGCCCACCGAGGACGACCGGGAGGTGCAGCCGACGCTCGGTTTCCAGCGCGTGCTGCAGCGCGCCGTGTTCCACGTGCAATCGAGCGGGCGCAAGGAGGTCACGGTTGCCAACGTGCTGGTGGCGATCTTCAGCGAGAAGCAGTCGCACGCCGCTTACCTGCTGTCGCTGCAGGACATCGCGCGTCTCGATGTCGTCAACTTCATCGCGCACGGGCTGCCCGCCGGTGGCGAGACGCGCGACCCGCCGCGCGAGGCACCGGCCGGAGCGGAGCGCGAGGCCGAGGCGGACAGCGGGGCGGTGCTGGACAAGTACACGACCAACCTGAATGCGCTCGCCGTGGCCGGGCGCATCGATCCCCTGATCGGGCGCCAGCTCGAGGTCCAGCGCACGATCGAGATCCTGTGCAGGCGGCGCAAGAACAACCCGCTGTACGTCGGCGAGGCGGGCGTCGGCAAGACCGCGATTGCCGAGGGGCTCGCCCGGCTGATCGTCGAGGGCAAGGTTCCCGAGGTGCTGGCCGACTGCACGATCCATGCGCTGGACCTCGGCGCACTGATCGCCGGCACCAAGTACCGTGGCGATTTCGAGAAGCGGCTCAAGGCAGTGATCGGCGAGCTGGGCAAGCGACCGGGCGCGATCCTGTTCATCGACGAGATCCATACCGTCATCGGCGCCGGCGCGGCCTCGGGCGGGGTCATGGATGCCTCGAACCTGATCAAGCCGGTGCTCGCCAGTGGCCAGCTGCGCTGCATCGGCTCGACGACCTACCAGGAATACCGCGGCATCTTCGAGAAGGACCACGCGCTGGCGCGGCGCTTCCAGAAGATCGACGTGGTCGAGCCATCGATCGCCGAGACCATCGAGATCCTGCGCGGGCTGCGCTCGCGCTTCGAGGAGCATCACGGGGTCAGCTACGCGGACGAGGCCCTGGTCGCGGCGGCGGAACTCGCCGCGCGGCACATCAACGACCGGCAACTGCCGGACAAGGCGATCGACGTCGTCGACGAGGCCGGGGCCGCGCTGCGGCTGCGGCCGCCGGGCGAGCGCGAGAGTGTCGTGACGACCGCCATGATCGAGTCGGTGGTCGCGCGGATCGCGCGGATTCCGCCGCGCAACGTCTCGCTGTCGGACCGCGAGGTACTCGGCAACCTGCAGCGGACCCTGCGGCTGGTGATCTTCGGGCAGGACCGCGCCATCGAGGCGCTGGTCGCGGCGATCAAGATGTCGCGGGCCGGGCTCGGCAACGAGCGCCGGCCGGTGGGCGCCTTCCTGTTCGCCGGGCCGACCGGCGTCGGCAAGACCGAGGTGACCCGGCAGCTCGCGCTCGCGCTCGGGGTCGAGTTCCTGCGCTTCGACATGTCCGAGTACATGGAGCGGCATACCGTTTCCCGGCTGATCGGTGCGCCGCCCGGCTATGTGGGCTTCGACCAGGGCGGGCTGCTGACCGAGGCGATCACCAAGCACCCGCACAGCGTGCTGCTGCTGGACGAGATCGAGAAGGCCCATCCGGATGTGTTCAACCTGCTGTTGCAGGTCATGGATCACGGTACGCTCACCGACAACAACGGCCGCAAGGCCGACTTCCGCCACGTGATCATCGTGATGACGACCAATGCCGGCGCCACCGAGATGCAGCGCCCCAGCATCGGTTTCACGCAGCAGGACCATGCCCCGGATGCGATGGAAGCGGTGCGGCGGCTGTTCTCACCGGAGTTCCGCAACCGCCTCGACGCGATCATCCAGTTCGCCCGGCTCGATGCGGAGACGATCGCGCGGGTCGTGGACAAGCTGCTGCTCGAGCTGGAGGCGCAGCTCGAACACAAGGGCGTGACGCTCGCCGTGGACGCCGCGGCGCGCGGCTGGATCGCGGAACGCGGCTACGACCCGCAGATGGGCGCGCGGCCGATGGCGCGCGTGCTGCAGGAGCATGTCAAGCGGCCGCTGGCCGAGGAATTGCTGTTCGGCCGGCTGGCCAACGGCGGAGTGGCGCGGATTTCAGTGGCGCCCGATGGCTCCGCCCTGGTGCTCGATTGCCAGCCGGCACGCGCGCCGGAGCTGCTGGCCCAGGACTGAGCGATCAGCGCGCCCGGTAGATGATGCGGCCCTTCGACAGGTCGTAGGGCGTCAATTCCACGGTCACGGTATCGCCGGTCAGGATCCGGATGTAATGCTTGCGCATCTTGCCGGAGATGTGGGCCGTGACGATGTGATCGTTCTGCAGGCGGACGCGGAAAGTCGTGTTCGGCAGGGTCTCGACGACCTCGCCTTCCATCTGGAGAGCCTCTTCCTTCGCCATTCCGTCCTGCTGCTGTAGCGGAAAACGCGCGGATTGTGACCTAGCGGGGTCCGGCTTGCAAACCGGCTGTTTCATTGCCGCCACGCGGGTGGCTCCGCCGCGACCAGCTCCCGCAGCTGCGCCTCGAATTCCCCGCGCGGCAGGCAGCGGCTGCCGAGGCTCGCGAGGTGCGGGCTCGGCACCTGGCAGTCGATCAGCCCGACGCCATGGCGCCGGCACTCGCCGACCAGGCGGGCCAGTGCGACCTTCGAGGCATCGCGCCCGCGGGCGAACATCGATTCCCCGAAGAACAGGCGGCCGAGCGCGACGCCATAGATTCCACCGACCAGCCGTTCCCCGTGCCAGGTCTCGATCGAATGGGCGAGCCCGAGGGCGTGCAGCGCCAGATAGGCCTCGCGCATCGCCGCCGTGAGCCAGGTGCCGGGAGAATCCCGGCGCGGCGCCGCACAGCCGGCGAGCACCGCGCCGAAGGCGGTATCGATCGTCGTCCGGTACCCGCGATTGCGGATCGAGCGTGCCAGGCTGCGCGAGATGCGAAACTCATCCGGCACCAGCACGGCGCGCGGGTCCGGCGTCCACCACAGGATTGGCTGGCCCGGCCCATACCACGGGAACACGCCATGCCGGTAGGCGTGGACCAGCCAGGCTGGGCTCAGCGCCCCGCCGGCCGCGAGCAGGCCGTTCGGGTCGCGGAGCGCGCGATCACTCGGTGGCAGCGCCGTCGGCGGATCGGATTCAGCGAGCCAGGTGATCGGGTGCATCGTCGTCGGGACCGGCGGCGTGCCCGTGCCGGAAAGGCAGGTGCTCCGCCGCGTCGGCAATGTAGCGGGTGACGCGCGCGCGCTCCAGTGTGAGTGCGCGGGCAATGGCCGCCGCCAGGCGCGGGTGGCCGATCTCGTGCAGCGACCACACTGGCTGCGGGGCAAAACCGCGCAGCAGCTTGTACTCGCCCTGGGCGCCCGGTTCAAAGCGCGCGAGCTGCTCGCGGATGCAGTACTCGATGCCGCGGTAGTAGCAGGTCTCGAAGTGCAGGCTGTGGATGTCGCGGGAGGCTCCCCAGTAGCGCCCGTAGAGCGTGTCATCACCGCGCAGCGACAGCGAGCAGCCGACCGCCGCGTGGTCCTGGAGCGCGAACTGGACGACCAGTGCCTCCGGCATCGTCCGCGCGAGGCGCCGGAAGAAATCCAGATTGACGTAGGGCTGCTGGCCATGCCGCAGGAAGGTACCCGCATGCAGGCGATGCAGGTCGCGCAGCCGGGCCTCATCCAGCTCGCCACCGTGCAGCGTCGCGAAACTCACGCCGGCCTCGGCCACGCGCCGGCGCTCGCGGCGCAGCTTCTTGCGCCGCTCGGCAGTGAGGCCGGCGAGGAAGCCATCGAAGTCGGCATAGCCGGCGTTGTGCCAGTGGAACTGGCAGTCGAGCCGAGGCAGCAGTTCCTGGACCTCCGGCAGCGCGCGCTCGGCGGCCGTGACGAACAGCAACTGCAGCGACGAGGCGCCGAGTTCGCGGCGCAGCTCGCGGCAGGCGGCCAGCAGGCGGCGGCGGACTGCGGTTGCATCGGCGGCGGGATGCACGAGCAGGCGTGGCCCGGTCGCCGGTGTGAACGGCACGGCCGCGACCAGCTTCGGGTACCAGGCGTGCCCGGCCCGCTCGCTGGCCTCGGCCCAGGCGAAGTCGAAGACGAATTCACCGCGCGAGTGAGTCTTCAGGTACAGCGGCACGGCGCCGGCGAGGCCGTGCTCCGCGTCCTCGAGCAGCAGGTGGTGGGCATCCCAGCCGGTCGCGGGTACCGCCGCACCGGACTGCTCGACGGCCAGCAGGAACTCGTGCCGCAGAAATGGCGAGCCGCCCAGCCCGAGCGCGTTCCACCGCTGTGGATCGACGTCCTCGAGCGAGCGGATGACCCGGACCGGCACGGTCGTCCGTCAGCGCCCCGCGTCCAGGCGCTCGAGCCAGCGATCGGCATCCAGTGCCGCCATGCAACCGGTGCCGGCCGAAGTCACCGCCTGGCGGTAGACGTGGTCGGCGACGTCGCCCGCGGCAAACACGCCGGCGACGCTGGTCGCTGTCGCCTCGCCATCCAGCCCGGTGCGCACGCGGATATAGCCGCCCTGCATCTCGAGCTGACCGGCAAAGATCGCGGTATTCGGCGAGTGCCCCACGGCGATGAACACGCCCGGCACGGTGAGCTCGCGCAGCGCGCCACTGTCCGTAGCGCGCAGCCGCAGGCCGGTCACGCCGCTGTCATCGCCGAGCACCTCGTCGACTTCATGGTTCCACAGCAGCGTCACCTTGCCGGCATCCCGCTGTGCAAACAGGCGCTCCTGCAGGATGGCCTCGGCGCGCAGGCGGTCGCGGCGGTGGATCAGCGTCACATGCGCGGCGAGATTGGCGAGATACAGCGCTTCCTCGACCGCAGTGTTGCCGCCGCCGACGACCGCGACCGGCCGGTCGCGGTAGAAGAAACCATCGCAGGTCGCACAGGCCGAGACCCCGCGGCCGCGGAAGCGGGTCTCGGAGTCGAGGCCGAGGTAGCGCGCCGAGGCGCCGGTGGCGATGACCAGTGCCTCGCAGGAATACCGGCCTTCCTCGCCGGTCAGCCCGAGCGGCCGGTTGCTGAAATCCACCGCGGTGATCTGATCCGCGATCATCTCGACGCCGAAGCGCGTGGCATGGGCACGCATGCGCTCCATCAGCTCCGGCCCCATGACCCCGGCGGCGTCCCCGGGCCAGTTGTCCACTTCCGTCGTCGTCATCAGCTGGCCGCCCGGCTCGATGCCGGTGATCAACAGCGGCTGGCGATTCGCACGGGCGGCGTACACGGCGGCGGTATAGCCGGCCGGCCCGGAGCCGAGGATGATCAGGCGCGAGTGACGCGGATCGCTCATGTATAGTTCTCCTTCCCGCCGCGCATCCCAGGTGAGCGGGCAGGACGGCAATAGTGCCTGCTTTATGAGGATTCTGTAACCGTTGGCCAGGCCGAGCGCCGAAACCGCTGCGACGAACGAGAAGCTGCACCCGATCTTCGCCAGGGCGTTGCGGGAGGCCGTGTTCTGGGTCCTCGGCGCGCTCGCGGGCGTGCTGCTGATCGCGCTGTTGAGCTTCGATGCCCGGGATCCGAGCTTCAGCTACACCGGTGAGCCGGGGCAGGTCAGCAATCTCATCGGTTCACTCGGCGCCTGGCTCGCCGGGTTCCTGCTGCTGCTGTTCGGCTGGCCGGCGTACCTGATACCGGTTGCCATCGTCTTTGGCGCGTGGGCCGCCCTGCGCCAGCGCAAAGCGGATCCGGCGCAGGGGCGCTCGACTATTGCACTGCGCACGATCGGCCTCGTCCTCGCGCTGGCGACGAGCTGCGGACTCGCGGCGCTGCACTTTGCGCCGCACAGCCTGCCGGCCGGCGCGGGCGGCGTACTCGGCAGCCTGCTGGGCGAGGGCCTGGCGGGCATCGCCTCTCTGCTCGGGGCGACTCTGGTGATGCTCGCGCTGTGGTTCGCGAGCGTGCAGCTGTTCACCGGTGTGTCCTGGCTCACGGTGATGGATTTCATCGGTAACCGGGTGCTGGCCGCGGCCGCGTGGATCCAGGCCCGCATCGCCACGGCGCGCGACCAGGCCGTCGGACGCGAGTCGCGGGAGACGCGCGAGGCCGTGGTCCGCGAGGTACAGAAGAAGGCGGCGGCCCGCACGCCGCCGCGTATCGAGGTGGTCACGCCGCCGGCGCCCGAGCTCAGCCAGCGGCTCGAGCAGGAACGTCAGGTCCAGATGTTCGCGAAGCCAGCGGCCAAGGACCTGCCGGAACTTGCGCTGCTGGACCAGCCGCCGCCGCGGGAACAGGCCTACTCGGTGGAGGCGCTCGATGCGATCTCGCGCCTGGTCGAGCTCAAGCTCAAGGACTTCGGCGTCGAGGTCGAGGTCGTCGCGGTGCAGCCCGGGCCGGTCGTCACGCGCTTCGAGCTCAAGCCGGCACCGGGCGTCAAGGTCAGCCAGATCAGCGCGCTGGCGAAGGATCTGGCGCGCGCGCTCTCGGCGATCAGCGTGCGCGTCGTCGAGGTCATCCCGGGCAAGTCGGTGGTCGGGCTGGAAATACCGAACGAGAAGCGCGAACTGGTGACGCTCAGCGAGATCATCCGCTCGCGGGCCTACGACGAGCTGGCCTCGCCGCTCGCACTCGCGCTCGGCAAGGACATCAGCGGCGCGCCGGTGGTCGTCGACCTGGCGCGGATGCCGCACCTGCTGATCGCCGGCACCACCGGATCCGGCAAGTCGGTTGCGATCAACGCGATGGTGCTGTCGCTGCTGTACAAGAGTACGGCCGAGCAGGTGCGCATGATCCTGATCGACCCGAAGATGCTCGAGCTGTCGGTCTACCAGGGCGTGCCGCACCTGTATGCGCCGGTCGTCACCGACATGAAGGAAGCGGCGCACGCGCTGCACTGGTGCGTCGAGGAGATGGAGCGGCGCTACCGGCTGATGAAGGAACTCGGGGTGCGCAATCTCGGCGGCTTCAACCGCCGGCTGCGCGAGGCGGAGCAGGCCGGCCAGCCGATCCCGGATCCATTTCTCCAGCGGCTGAAGGCGGCCGGCCAGTACGAGGGACCGGTACACGATCTCGAACCCTTGCCCTATATCGTCGTCGTCATCGACGAGCTCGCCGACCTGATGATGATCGTCGGCAAGAAGGTCGAGGAACTGATCGCCCGGCTGGCGCAGAAGGCCCGCGCTTCCGGTATTCACCTGCTGCTGGCGACCCAGCGGCCCTCGGTGGACGTCATCACCGGACTGATCAAGGCGAACATCCCGGCACGCATCGCCTTCCAGGTCTCGGCCAAGGTGGATTCGCGCACCATCCTCGACCAGAGCGGGGCCGAATCACTGCTCTCGCATGGCGACATGCTGTACCTGCCGCCGGGAACCTCGGCGCCGGAACGCGTGCACGGTGCGTTCGTGTCGGACCAGGAGGTGCAGCGTGTGGTCGAGTCCCTGCGCGGCACGGAGCCACCCGCCTATATCGCGGAGGTGCTGCAGGGACCGAAGGGTGGGGCAGGGGGCGCGTTCGATGGCGCCGACGGTGGCGCGGGCGGCACTGCGGAAGGCGAGCAGGACTCCCTGTACGACGAGGCCGTGCGCATCGTCACCGAAACCCGCCGGGCCTCGGTGTCCGGAGTCCAGCGCCGGCTCAAGATCGGCTATAACCGTGCAGCGCGGCTGGTCGAGGCGATGGAGGCAGCCGGGCTCGTCGGTCCACTGCAGTCCAATGGCAGCCGCGAGGTACTCGCGCCGCCGCCGCCCGAGGATTGAGTGCGCAGGCCGGCGACAGTCCTGTTGCTCGTACTCGGCGCGGTGTCGTCGGCCGCTGGCGCCGGGTCGGCCAGCCGCGTGCAGGACTACCTCGACGACCTGACGACACTGCGTGCCGGATTCCGCCAGACGGTGACGGATGCGCAGGGCCGCATCGTCGAACGCGCCGAGGGTCAGCTTGCCGTGGCCAGGCCCGGCCGCTTCCGCTGGGACTACCGGGTGCCGGAGCAGCTGATCGTGAGCGACGGTACGACGATCTGGCTCTATGACCGCGAACTCGAGCAGGTGACGGTGCGGGCCGCGGGGACTGCGCTCGCGGGAACGCCAGCGATGCTGCTGGCCGGGGGTGTTGCGGTCGATCAGGAATTCGCGGTCAGTGACGCGGGCAGCGCGGACGGGCTGAGTTGGAGCCGGCTGCAGCCGCGCGCGGAAGGGGATTTCCGTGAAGTCCGCCTCGGCTTCTCCGCTGCCGGGCTGCAACGCATGCAGCTCACCGACCGGCTCGGGCAGGTCACGGAACTCGAATTTTCGGCACTCGAACGCAATCCGCCGCTGGACGCCGGACTGTTCCGCTTCACGCCGCCGCCCGGCGTGGACGTGATCGGCCGCGCTCCGGACGGCTGAACCATGCTGCTGCCGCTGCGTTACCGGCGTGCCTGGATCGCGTTGTACTGGCTGCTGGTGGCGGCCATAGCGATCACCAGCCTGCTGCCAATGGAGTCCCTGCCGGGGGCGCCGCCGGGGGTCGACAAGCTCCAGCATCTTCTCGCGTACTTCTCGCTGGCGTTCCTGGGAATCGGCCTGGTCCCGCAGCGTGGTCTCGTGACGGTGGTCGTCTTCGTCCTTGCCCTCGGTGCCGGCCTGGAAGTGGCACAGGGGTTGCTCGCGGCGGGCCGCATCGCGGACTGGATCGACCTCCTGGCCAACGCTGCCGGGGTCGGGCTCGCCGCCTGGCTGGGGCACCGCGGCTTCGCCGGCTGGGCCGCACGCGTCGAGGAGCGGATTGCGGGCCGGGACAGCTAGAATCCACGCATGGTGACGGTTGCGGAACCTGGCCTGGGCAAGGATGTGGCGTGGCGGCCGCTCGCGGACCGCATGCGCCCGCGCAGCCTCGCCGAGTTCGTCGGCCAGGCCCAGCTGGTCGGCGCCGGTCGCGCACTGAGCCGCCTGCTCGAGGCCGGCGTGCCGCATTCGATGGTGTTGTGGGGTCCGCCCGGCAGCGGCAAGACGACGCTGGCCCGCCTCGCTGCGCAGGCCTGCGGCGCGCGCTTCGTCGGATTGTCGGCGGTGATGGCCGGGGTCCGCGACATCCGTGAGGTCATCGAGCAGGCGCGCGCGAGCCGCGCCGGCGATGGCCGGCCGACCGTGCTGTTCCTCGACGAGGTGCACCGCTTCAACCGTTCCCAGCAGGACACCTTCCTGCCGTATGTCGAGGACGGCACACTGGTATTCATCGGCGCGACCACCGAGAACCCGTCGTTCGAGCTCAATTCCGCGCTGCTGTCGCGCGCCCGGGTCTATGTGCTGCGGCCGCTTGCAGCGGCCGACCTGCGGGCGCTGCTCGAACGGGCGCTCAGCGATGCGGAGCGTGGGCTCGGCGGTCGTGGCCTGCGGGCCGCGGATGAGGCCCTCGAAACCCTCGCGTTCGCGGCCGACGGTGACGCGCGGCGGGCGCTCAACCTGCTCGAGGTCGCCGCCGACCTCGCGCCAGCGGATCCGGCTGGCCCGATGATCGATGCTGCGATCGCCAGTGAGGTCGCTAGCGGCGGGCACCGCCGCTTCGACAAGCGCGGCGAACTGTTCTATGACCAGATCTCGGCGCTGCACAAGTCGGTCCGCGACAGCGATCCGGATGCCGCTCTCTACTGGCTGTGCCGCATGCTGGATGGCGGCTGCGACCCGGCATTCATCGCCCGGCGCATGGTGCGCATGGCGAGCGAGGACATCGGCAACGCCGATCCGCGTGCACTGACCCTGGCGCTGGCGGCCTGGGACAGTTACGACCGCCTGGGCAGCCCGGAAGGTGAGCTTGCGCTGGCTCAGGCCTGCGTGTTCTTCGCCTGCACGGCGAAGAGCAATGCGACCTACCTGGCCTTCGGCGCCGCGCAGCGGGATGCGCAGGAACTGGGAACGCTCGAGGTGCCGTTGCACCTGCGCAATGCGCCGACGCGGCTGATGAAGGATCTCGGCTACGGCAAGGGCTATCGCTATGCCCACGACGAGCCGGAGGCGCTGGCGCCGGGACAGCAGCATTTCCCGGATGGCATGCAGCCGCGCCGCTATTACGAGCCGGTGCCGCGCGGACTCGAGATCCGGATCCGCGAGGCGCTCGCCCGGATCCGCGGCCAGGGGCCGGCTTCCTGATGCGCACGCTGGTGGCGATCGCGGCCGGCGGCGCCCTCGGCAGCGTTGCCCGCTACCTCGGCGGTGCGGCAGTGCACCTGTGGCTCCCGCGCACCTTTCCGTGGGGCACGCTCGCCGTCAACGTTCTGGGATGCGCGGCGATCGGCGTCCTGTGGGTGTGGCTGGCCGGACGCGGCCCGGCCGGTGAATCGCTGCGGGCGCTGCTGATCATCGGATTGCTCGGCGGCTTCACGACCTTCTCGAGTTTTTCTCTCGAAACGCTGCTGCTCTTCGAGCAGCACAGCTGGCTGCGGGCCGGCGGCTATGTCCTCGCCAGCCTGGCGTTGTGCCTGGCTGGCTGCTGGGCTGGAGTGCAGCTGGCGCGTCACTTTTCCGGCTGATTCAACCAACCTGGAGCCTCACCGTGCTGGATCCACGACTGCTGCGCAATGAACTCGACCGGGTGGTGGCCAACCTGGCGCGGCGCGGCTACCAGTTCCCGACCGCACGCTTCGCGGAGCTCGAGCGCAGTCGCAAGGAGGCGCAGATCAGCGTCGATGCGCTGCGCAATGAGCGCAACACGCGCTCGCGCGCGATTGGCCAGGCCCGCGGTCGCGGCGAGGACACCGCGCCCCTGCTGGCCGAAGTAGAGACCCTCGGCGACCGGCTCGCGGCGGCCGACACGGCGCTTTCGGCCCTGCAGGCGGAACTCGACACGCTGCTGCTGGATGTACCGAACCTGCTGCACGAGAGCGTACCGGCAGGCGTCGACGAGTCCGCCAACGTCGAAGTGCGGCGCGTCGGTGCGCCGCCAGGCTTCGACTTCGAGCCGGCCGACCATGTCGCGATCGGCGAGCGTCTCGCCGGCCTCGATTTCGCGGCCGCCAGCCGGCTTTCCGGCGCGCGTTTCGCGGTACTGACCGGGCCGCTGGCGGCACTGCACCGCGCACTCGCGCAGTTCATGCTCGACCTGCATACCCGCGAACACGGTTATCGCGAGGCCTGGGTGCCGTACCTGGTATCGCGCCGGACGCTGACCGGCACTGGACAGCTGCCGAAATTCGAGCCGGACCTGTTCCGCCTCGCGGGAGGAGCGGAGGGACCGGAATGGTTCCTGATCCCGACCGCCGAGGTGCCGCTGACCAATCTCGCCGGCGACCGGATCCTGGAACCCGGTGAGCTGCCGCTGCGACTGGTCGCGCACACGCCATGCTTCCGCTCGGAGGCCGGCAGCCACGGCAAGGACACCCGCGGCCTGATCCGGCAGCACCAGTTCGACAAGGTCGAGCTGGTGCAGGTCGTCCGCCCGGAGGACTCCTACGCAGCGCTCGAGGAACTGACCGGGCACGCGGAGCGCGTGCTGCAGCGGCTCGGCCTGGCCTACCGGGTCGTCGCGCTGTGCGCCGGCGACATCGGCTTCGGCAGCGCCAGGACCTATGACATCGAAGTCTGGCTGCCCGGCCAGGGTCGCTATCGCGAGATCTCCTCGTGCAGTAATTGCGAGGCCTTCCAGGCGCGGCGCATGCTGGCGCGCTGGCGTAATCCCGCGACCGGCAAGCCGGAGCTGGTGCATACGCTGAACGGTTCCGGCCTCGCGGTCGGGCGCACGCTGGTCGCCGTGATCGAGAACTTCCAGCAGGCCGACGGCTCGGTGGTCGTGCCGGAGGTGCTGCGCCCCTACCTGGGCGGAGTGGAGCGACTCAGCCCGCCGTGAGCTTCAATCGTCGCCGGCGAAGCCGAGCAGGTGCAGCAGGCTGGTGAACAGGTTGAAGATGCTGACATAGAGCGTCACGGTGGCGTGGATGTAGTTGGTCTCCCCGCCATGGATGATCTCGCCCGTCTGCCACAGGATCAGCCCGGACATCAGCAGCACGAAGACGCCGGACACGGCGAGCGACAGCGCCGGCAGCGAAAAGAAGATCGCGACCAGCCCGAGCAGGAACGCGGTCAGGATGCCGACGAACAGGAAGCCGCTGAGGAACGCGAAGCGGCGGCCACTCATGATTGCGTAGGTCGAGAGCGCGATGAAGGCCGCGGCGGTGATGCCGAAGGCGTTCAGGACCACGCTGTGCCCGTTCGGGATCGCCTTGAGGTACATGCCGATGATCGGGCCGAGCGTGTAGCCCATGAATCCGGTCAAGGCGAACACGAACACCAGCCCCAGTGCACGGTCGGCGGTCTTGTGCACGCCCCACAGCAGGCCGAAGTAGCCGATGAGCGTCAGCAGCAAACCGGGGTGCGGCAGGCCGAGCGCCAGCGCGACGCCCGCGGTCAGCGCGCTGAAGGCGAGGGTCGCCGACAGCAGCAGGTAGGTGTTGCGCAGGACTTTGTTGGTCGCGAGCGCCGAGTCGCGGATGGCGGCGGTCGGCTGGGTCAGGATTGGATCGGTGCGCATCGCCTGGTTCTCCGGATAGGGCATGTTGCCCGTTCAGACCGCAGTATAGGCCATCCGGTTCCCGGGGCTGCGGCCGGCTTGCGGGCCGTGGCCTGTGGCCCGACAATCCGCCCGGACCGGTACGGAATGCGGTGGGGTGGCCGAGCGGTTTAAGGCACCTGTCTTGAAAACAGGCGAAGTTTCAACGACTTCCGTGAGTTCGAATCTCACCCCCACCGCCAAGTTTGCCGCACAAGTAATGATGGTCAGGCCTGCGACGCACGTCGCAGTGAGGTCGTCGAGCATCATCGCGATCGGCACAGAAGGGACGAAGTAGGCAGTGAGCAGCCGGTACGACGCTTCCGATGCAGCGGAAGGGTAGTCCGAGTCCGGCTCGAACCATCATGTCTTGTGCAATCTGCGAGTCCATCCGTTCCGCGAGGGCAACGGCAGGGTTTCCCGACTCCTTGCAACGCTGATGGCATTGCAGGCGGGATTGCCGCTGTTGGATTTCGGCCCGCTGACGGGGTCGGCAAGAGAGCGATACTACTCAGCCGTGCAGGCCGGGTTGGATCGAAACTACGGGCCCATGCAGGCCCTGTTCGCGGAGATTATTTCCGCGACGCAGAGTGCGTGAGCTTTCCCTTTGCCAGGTCTTCCGCGAGACGGCGGGCGACCTCTTCGACTCGTTGCCCTGTTTCGATTGCGGTCGAACTGGAGACGTTTGTAAGCAGGCCGCGGCGATACGCTGCCGCGTCGCCTAAATGCCGGTTGCTGCTCGCCAAGGACTTCTTGCTCATGCGCATAATATATTCGAGTCGGGGGTGGGGAAGGTGCCGCACTACAACAGTTCGTGAAACCGGATGATTGCGGCGCTCGCGGTCCGCTGCGCGACACCGACGACGATCACTCCGGTGCCTCCTGCTGCTCCCAGCCTGACCGACTGCCATGCGGCAGGTTATGCATGACGGTCTGGATGCGGGCAATCTGGCCGCTCTGGATCTTGAAGATCTCGGTCAGCAGCAGCATGCGGGGCTGGCGCAGCGTGGTCTGCAGCTGAACCTCCCCGCTGTCCACCGGCGTGGCGGGCCGCGCAGGCAGCGGATCGCCGCCGGGGATGTCGAAGACGACGGTACAGGCGACGATGCCGGTAGCCTCATCGACGATGAAGTATCTGCGATCCTGGACCGCCTTGATGTAGTTGATGTGATCAGCGCTCTTCGCGCAGTTACCCGATGTCGCTGTGCGAAAGGTCACTTTCACGCCGTTTTCGAAGCGCTCGCAATCCGCCGTGGCCGGAATGTCCTTGCTGCTGTTGCGCTCGATTCCGTCGAAATAGGCATTGGCGATTTCGATCAGGCGCTCCCGCGGTGCTCGGGAAGCGAGTGGCTCGGTGGCGCTGAAAAGCGGATCGGCGTCCTGCAGCCGTTCGGGCGCGAACAGCGGATGGCTGCCCTGGCGAGCGACGATGGTCTCGATCTCGCGGATGCCGGCGCCATCGACACCCAGTCGCGTGGCCAGGATTGCCGGGGCGCCGTTCTCATCGACTACGCCGATGAAGAGCGCATTGCCGGTGGAAGGATCGGCAAAGTACTCGCGGAAGGTGCCCACACCGGTTGAGGTCTTCCACAGTCCCTCGCCAAGCTGGCGGTGTTGCCCATTCTCGGTGAACCTGACATTCGCAGCCAGGAACAGTCCCTCGGCGCCCCGCGTGGTGAGGGCCTCGAGATAGCGATCGGTCAGCGTGCGCAGGCACTCCCGGTCGCACTCATTCGCAGTGGCCGGCTGCGACAGCGGCCCCATGGCCAACACGGCAATCAGGACCGACTGAATCGCGCCTGGCATTGAATTCATCATGCTCACCGGGGCTGCCCGTCGCGCAGGCGCCGCAAATCCGCGGGCACGTCGATGTCGGTCGCGGCATTCGGCATGGGTACCGTAAGGACTGTTTCGGCGGGATCCTGCAACAGGCTGCGCGCGCCGGCATCGCCGCGCAGCCGCAGCAGCCTTCCGAAGCAGCGTCGCGGCAGGATCACCGGAGGGCCGCGCCAGTCTCCGGCCTGCGCCGCGGTGATGCTGCGCGGATGGCGCCGCCACGCGGCGATCAGCCCTTCGAGATCCTCCGGCATGAGAGCGGCCTGATCCGCGAGCAGGACCAGGCCGGCACGCGCCCCCCTTGGCAGTGCGCGCACGCCGGCCGCGAGCGACGTCGCGAGTCCTTCTCGCCAGCGGCGGTTGTGCACTGGCTGCACCGGCAGCCCCTGCAGTTCCCGGCGCAGCGTTGCGGCCCGCGCGCCGAGCACGACGACCGTGCGGCCCGGAGCGACCGCAGCCGCGAGCCGCGCGGCGCGGCGCAGCAGCGTCTGGCCGTCGAGCCGCGCGAGTTGCTTGGGTCGCCCGTAGCGGCTGGCGCCGCCGGCGGCCAGCAGGATCACCCAGGGCCGGAGTATCATCATTTGCATGCGCAAAGAATACGCGAGCCTGCGGAGGAGGCCACTGCTGGCACCCGTGTGGCTGACCGGGCTCGCCGGCTTGCTGTTCCTGGCCGGCGCCATCTGGATCTACTCGGCAGCCACCACGACGACCATCCTGGTGATGCGCCACGCCGACAAGGCGGAACTGCCGCCGGGTGATCCGGCGCTGTCACCGCAGGGTGAGGCCCGCGCCGAACGGCTGGCGCAGTTGCTGGGCAATGGGCCGCCGGAGACGCGCCTGCAGGGCATCCTCGTCAGTGAGTTCCAGCGCGCACAGCAGACCGCGCGACCGCTCGCCAATCGCCTGAGTATCCCCGTCATCGTCGTGCCGGCCGGGGATGTTCCGGCCACAGCGGACCGGGCGCTCGACGATTTCGGTGGAGGTCGCGTGCTGATCATCGGACATTCGAATACGGTCCCGGCGCTGGTCGAGCGCTTGAGCGGCCAGGAGGTGCCGGCGATCGCCGAGAACGAATACGGGGCGATCTACCTGATCGCCAGACCGCGCTTCGGGCGGGCTGCTGTTACCCGCCTGGACCTGCCCTTGTAGTGAGCGCGCGCTGGACGAATTCCTGGTGGCGGCCGATGCGCAGGTCCGCCTGCACCGCATCGAGTATCCGGCGGTCGCCATCGAGCAGGTAGGTGGCCCGCCGCACGCCGATGCCGAGCGGGCCATCCACGTCGTAGGTCCGGATCACCGCCTTGTCCACGTCCGAGAGCAGCGTGAAGGGCAGCGCGTGGCGGTCGCGGAACCGCCGGTGGCTGGCTGAATCCTGCGGGCTGATGCCGACGACCTGCAATCCGGCGCCCAGGATCTGCGCATGCAGATCGCGGAAGTCGCAGGCCTCGCGGGTGCAGCCCGGCGTGAAATCGGCGGGATAGAAATACAGGATCAGGGGCTGTCCGTGCTGCAGCGCCGAAAGGCGCTGCTCGCGCCCATCCTGGTCCGGCAGTGAGAAGTCGGGCGCGCGTTCGCCGATCGCGAGCATGTCAGCCTCCCTCCGCGTGGGACACCGGTCCGCGGAACACCTCTTCCAGCAGCGCGTAGTTCGAGCGGTGCATGCCGAGACGCTCGTAGACGGCCAGCGCCCGGCTGTTGCCGCGGTCCGCGTACAGCCGGATGCCGCAGACCGTGCGGTCGCCCCGCGCCTGCTCCCGCAGGTGCTGGTACAGGGACCGGAACACGCCACGCGCCCGATGGGTGGGCAGCACGTAAACCGACTGGATCCACAGGAAGGTGCCGTTGCGCCAGTCGCTCCACTCGTAGGTCGTCATCAGCTGGCCGACCGGCCGCCCGCCGATCTCGGCGATGTAGTACCGGCCCCGCGATGGATCCTCAAACAGGGCGCGAATACCGGGGACGAGCAGGGTCCGGTCGAGGGTCTGGTCCTCGGTCTCGGCGGCGAGCGCCATGTTGCAGCTGGCGATGAACTCGAGATCCCCGGGCTGCGCGTCTCGGATCTTCATGGCACTGGCTAAGGTACACGATGAGAAAAGGGGACGTCCCCCTTTTCCGGCCCCGGCCAGCAAAAAAAGGCAGCACCCCGATTTCCTTGCCGCTAAAATCCCGTCCCGGATCATGGGGCGGTAGCTCAGCTGGGAGAGCGCTGCGTTCGCAATGCAGAGGTCGAGGGTTCGATCCCCTTCCGCTCCACCAATTTCCCAAAGCCAGCCTCGTGCTGGCTTTTCAGTTCGTGTACGCCATCGGGAATGATGCGCTTGCCATCATTGCCTGCCGCTACCATTATGATTGACGTGGAATGGATTGGCTGATGTAAAGTTAATATAAGTCAGTCACCTGCAGCATTTGTCTGAGAATTTCTCTCGATGGCGTTCCGGCCCGGCGCGAGTCCGGTGTCGCCCCTCGAGTACTCGCCTTCGAGCGAGCCGCGAGCGGTCTTGACTCCCGCGGCGATTGACAGTCTCACGCCGCGGCCCTAGCGTTGATGCCAGGCGTCGCGTGTCGCGCCGCCGGTAAAGATTTCAGAACGATCGGGGGGTTCCAGATGGCAGCCAGGAAGAAGGCCAGGAAAGCCGCGAAAAAGGCGAAGAAGGCGAAGAAGGCCACGCGCAAGGTTGTCGCACGCCGGCGCCGCGCGGCACCGGCCAGGCGCAAGGCGGCGGTGAAGGCGGCGAAGAAGGTCGCGCGCAAGCCGGCCCGCAAGGCGGTCAAGGTGGCCAAGGCGGCGAAGAAGACCGTCCGCAAGGCGACGGCCGCCACGCGGAAGACGGTGCGTACCGCGAAGCGCAAGGCCAGTGCAGTGATCCACAGCGCGGCCAGCAGCGTCCGCGGTGCAACGCGCACCGTCGAGAAGGCCGCGACGCGCATGGTCGGCAATGCCGCGCAGTCGGTCGAGCGGGCGACAACGGCCGTGGATGCGGCGGTTGCCGAGGCGCCGCCGCCGGCGCCCGCTGCCGTTACGCCGGCGATCTGATCGTCCGCCTGAGGCCGTTCACTGACGGCGGCCGGCCCCTCGCGGGCCGGCCGTCGGTTAACATGGCGCCCGCGCGCCCCGGTAGCTCAGTGGATAGAGCGACCGCCTCCTAAGCGGTAGGTCGTCGGTTCAACTCCGGCCCGGGGCGCCAGACCGCTCCGGTATAATCCCGCCGGCCATGAGCCAGTCGCTGCGCGAACTGCAACGGACCAGCTTCCTGTCTGGTGCGAATGCGGACTACATCGAGGCCCAGTACGAGCGTTACCTGAGCGACCCCGGGTCGGTCGGGGCCGGTTGGCGTGAGCTGTTCGCCGGTCTCGCCGGCGGGGCTGCCCGCGAGGTGGCGCCCGCCGGGGACGCCGTCGATGCCCAGAAGCAGGCGGCCGTCTCGCGCCTGATCCAGATCTATGCCAACCGCGGTCACCTGGTCGCCGACATCGATCCGCTCGGCCTGCTGCTGCGGCCGATGCCGCCGGTCCTCGAGCCCGCGAATGTCGGCCTGACCGAGGCCGACCTGGACACCGAGTTCTACACCGGCACCCGCAGCAGCCGGATCGAAAAGCAGCTCCGGCTGCGCGACATCCTCGCCCAGCTCCGCCGGGTCTACGCCGGCCGGATCGGCGCCGAGTTCGCCCATGTCTCGACGACCGCGGAGCGGCTGTGGCTGCAGGACCAGTTCCAGGAAGGCCGGCTGATCCATCGCTTCACCAAGGAGGAGCAGGTCAACCTGCTGCGCCAGCTCACGGCCGCCGAGGGGCTCGAGCGCTACCTGCACACGAAGTACGTCGGCCAGAAGCGCTTCTCGCTGGAGGGTGGCGATGCGCTGATCCCGCTGCTGGATGAGGTCGTGCAGCGCTGCGGCGCCGCTGGCGTGCAGGAAATCATCATCGGCATGGCGCACCGCGGGCGGCTCAACGTGCTGGTCAACGTGCTCGGCAAGCCGCCGTCCTCGCTGTTCTCCGAGTTCGAGGGCAAGGTGGACCTCCGGGACCTGCGCGGCTCCGGCGACGTCAAGTACCACAAGGGCTTTTCAGCGGACCTGCGCACGCCCGGCGGCGACGTCCATGTGGCGCTGGCCTTCAATCCCTCGCACCTCGAGGTGGTCAACGCGGTCGTCGAGGGCTCCGTCCGCGCCCGCCAGGACCGGCGCGGCGACCCCGACGGCGCGACCGTGGTGCCGATCCTGATCCACGGCGATGCGGCCTTCGCCGGGCAGGGCGTGGTCATGGAGACGCTGCAGCTCTCGCAGGCGCGCGGCTTCGCGACCGGCGGCACGCTGCACGTCGTGATCAACAACCAGATCGGTTTTACGACCAGCGATCCGCGCGATGCGCGCTCGACGCTGTACTGCAGCGACGTCGCCAAGATGATCGAGGCACCGATCTTCCACGTGAACGCCGACGATCCGGAGGCCGTCGTCTTCGCCGCGCGCCTCGCGCTCGACTACCGGATGAAGTTCCGCAAGGACGCGGTGATCGACCTGGTCTGCTATCGGCGCCACGGCCACAACGAGGCCGACGAGCCAGCAGCGACGCAGCCCGCGATGTACCAGGTCATCCGCAAGCATCCGACTGCGCGCGAGATCTACGGGCGCAAGCTCGAGGAATCCGAGCTCATCGCCCCGGGCCAGGCCGCGCGGATGCTGGAGGAGTACCGCAGTGGGCTCGACAGCGACCAGCCGCAGGCGCGCGCCTTCGTCGGCACGGCCGGCAACCGCTTTACCGTGGACTGGAGCAGCCATCTGGCGGCGGAGTGGTCGGAGCAGCCGGTGACGGCCCTGCCGCGCGAGCGGCTGGAGATCCTGGCCGCGAAGCTGACCGCGCTGCCCGAGGGCTTCACACTGCATCCGCGGGTGGCCCGGATCATCGGGGATCGTGCGCGCATGTACGCCGGCGACCAGCCGCTCGACTGGGGCGCGGCGGAGATGCTCGCCTACGCCGCATTGCTCGCGGATGGACATCACCTGCGTCTCACCGGCCAGGACAGCGGGCGCGGCACCTTCTTTCACCGGCATGCGGTGCTCCATGACCAGTCGGCTGACCGGCGGCACGTGGCGCTGGCGTCGCTCGCCGCGGGCCAGGGGCGGTGCCGGATTACGGATTCGGTGCTGTCCGAGGAGGCCGTGCTCGGCTTCGAGTATGGCTACGCGACCACCGATCCGGAGACGCTGGTGATCTGGGAAGCGCAGTTCGGCGACTTCGCCAACGGCGCGCAGGTGATCATCGACCAGTTCATCGCCTCGGGCGAGGCCAAGTGGCAGCGCCTGTGCGGCATGGTACTGCTGCTGCCGCACGGCTATGAAGGGCAGGGTCCGGAACACAGTTCGGCGCGGCTGGAGCGCTTCCTGCAGCTGTCGGCGGAACAGAACGGCCTAGTCTGCGTGCCCTCGACGCCGGCCCAGATGTTTCATTTGCTGCGGCGCCAGATGCAGCGTGCGCTGCGCAAGCCGCTCGTGGTGATGACGCCGAAGAGCCTGCTGCGCCATCGGCTGGCAACCTCGACGCTCGCGGAAGTGACCGGCGGCCACTTCCAGGAGCTGCTCGACGATCCGGCGATCGCCGATCCCGGTTCGGTCCGGCGGATCGTGCTGTGCAGCGGCAAGGTCTACTACGACCTGGTCGAGCAACGACAGCGGGATGCGGTCGAGGGTGTCGCCATCGCCCGGATCGAGCAGCTCTATCCGTTTCCGGTCGAGGAATACTCGGCGCTGCTGGCCCGTTATCCGCGGGCGCTGGATGTCGTCTGGTGCCAGGAGGAGCCGCAGAACCAGGGCGCCTGGTACCAGATCCGGCACTGGCTGCAGGCGCCGCTCGGCGTGCAGCACACGCTGTTGTACGCAGGGCGCGAGAGTTCGGCGGCACCGGCCACCGGCATCCACGCGCTGCACGAACTCCAGCAGGCGGCGCTGGTACGGGCGGCGCTCGAGTCTTCGCGGACCGAGGAGACGCACCGCGCGACCCACCGACTGACTGTCCCTGTCCACAGGAAGAGCCCATGAGTACCGAAGTCCGTGTCCCGCAACTGCCTGAGTCGGTCGCTGACGCGACGCTGGTCGTTTGGCACCGGCAGCCGGGTGAGCGCGTGAATCGCGACGAGAACCTCGCAGACCTGGAAACCGACAAGGTCGTGCTCGAGGTGCCGGCTCCGGTCAGCGGAGTCCTTAAGGCCGTCAAGGTCGAGGCGGGCACCACCGTCGTCGGTGGCGACCTGCTGGCGATCATCGAGGAGGGCGAGGGCGGCAAGGAACCCGCCGGCAAGCTGTCGCCGGCCGCGCGGCGGCTGGCCGGGGAGCATGGCCTCGAGGCCGCCGCGATCGCCGGCAGCGGGCGCGATGGCCGGGTCAGCAAGGCGGACGTCGCGGTCCATCTCGAGCGTGCTCCGGCCGCGACGCCGGTTCCGCCGGCGGTGGCGGTGCAGTCCGCGACGCCGGTTACCCTGGCGGCGGCGGGCGGGCGGGTCGAGCAGCGCGTGCCGATGACGCGGCTGCGCGCGCGCATCGCCGAACGGCTGGTCGCGGCGCAGGCCACCCAGGCGATGCTGACGACCTTCAACGAGATCGACATGCACGCGCTCAGCGAGCTGCGCACACGCCATCGCGAGGCCTTCGAGCAGCGCCACGGCGTGCGCCTCGGCTACATGTCGTTCTTCGTCAAGGCCTGCATCGAGGCACTGCGGCGCTTCCCGGTCGTGAACGCGGCGGTCGACGGCAACGATATCGTCTACCACGAGTACTTCGACATCGGGGTTGCGGTCTCGACCGAGCGCGGACTGCTGGTGCCGGTGATCCGGGATGCCGACCAGAAGAGCTTCGCCGACCTGGAAAAGGCCGTGTCCGGTTTCGGCGAACGGGCCCGCGACGGCACCATCACGCTGGAGGAACTCACCGGCGGTACCTTCTCGGTCACCAATGGCGGCGTGTTCGGCTCCCTGCTGTCCACGCCCATCGTCAATGCGCCGCAGAGCGCGATCCTCGGCATGCACAAGATCCAGCAGCGTCCGGTGGCGGTCGGTGGCCAGGTCGTCGTGCGGCCGATGATGTACGTCGCGCTGAGCTACGACCACCGGATCATCGATGGCCGCGAAGCCGTGCAGTTCCTGGTCGCCGTGAAGGACGCGCTCGAGGATCCGGCGCGGCTGCTGCTGCAGGTCTGAAGGAAGGCGGGATGAGTGACAACTTCGATGTGATCGTGATCGGCGGCGGCCCCGGCGGTTATCCGGCGGCGATCCGCGCGGCGCAGAACGGCCTCACGGTCGCCTGCATCGATGGCTGGCGCAACCGCGACGGCAGCCCGGCGTTCGGCGGCACCTGCCTGAATGCCGGCTGCATTCCGTCGAAGGCGCTGCTCGAATCTTCCGAGCTCCTGCATCGCGCTCAGCATGAATTCGCCGCGCATGGGCTGCGCGTCGAGGGCATCGCGATGGACATCGCGAAGATGCAGCAGCGCAAGGCCAACATCGTGCGTCAGAGCACCCAGGGCATCCTGGCGCTGTTCAAGGCGGCCGGCGTCACGCCGCTGCAGGGCCGCGGCCGGCTGCTGGCCGGCCGGCAGGTCGAATTCACCGATCACGCGGGCCAGATGCGCCGGCTGCAGGCGCGCCAGGTCGTGCTGGCGAGCGGCTCCGAGCCGATGGCGCTGCCGGGCGTGCCCTTCGATGGCGATCGGATCGTGGATTCCTGGGGAGCGCTTGAGTTCCAGGAAGTGCCGCCGCGCCTGTGCGTGATCGGCGCCGGGGTCATCGGTCTCGAACTCGGCAGCGTCTGGCGGCGGCTCGGCGCCGAGACCGTCGTGCTCGAGGCGCTCGAGCAGCTGCTGCCGATGGCGGACGGCCAGGTCGCGAAGGAGGCGGCGCGGCATTTCAAGCGTCTCGGCCTCGACATCCGGCTCGGCGCGAGGGTAACCGCAGCGGTCGTTGGCGAGAAGGAAGTGACGATTCGCTACACGGATGCGAAGGGCGAGCACAGCGTCGTCGTGGATCGGGTCGTCGTTGCGATCGGGCGCCGCCCGTTCACCGCCGGCCTGCTCGGCGAGGACACCGGTGTGCAGCTCGATGCCCGTGGTTTTATAGAGGTGGACGAACACTGTCGCACGACCGCGGCGGAGGTCTGGGCGGTCGGCGACTGCGTGCGCGGGCCGATGCTCGCGCACAAGGCGCGCGAGGAGGGTGTCGCCGTCGCGGATCGCATCGCCGGGCGCTATGCGGAGGTGAATTACCGGGCCATCCCCGGAGTCATCTATACGGCGCCGGAGATCGCCTGGGTCGGGCAAAACGAGGAGCAGCTGCGCGCCGCCGGCCGGGCGATCAAGACCGGCAGCTTTCCGTTCGCGGCCAGCGGCCGTGCGCGGGCGATGGAAGCGCCCGCCGGTTTCTGCAAGATCATCGCCGACGCCGGCAGCGATGAGATCCTCGGCGTGCATGTGATCGGGCCCATGGCCGGGGAGCTGATCGCGGAGGCCGTGCTGGCCATGGAGTACTCGGCGAGCAGCGAGGACCTGCAGCGCACGATCCACGCCCATCCGACGCTCGCCGAAGCCATGCATGAGGCCGCGCTCGCGGTGGACAAGCGCGCGATCGACGCATTGAACCGCTGAGGCTGCTCAGGTCCGCCGGCGGGCGCTGATGACACCCGGCAGCGCGGCGAGCCGGGTCAGCAGGCGGGCGAGTTCATCGAGGTTGCTGATGGCGATGCGCAGCGAAAGATCCACGCTGCCGTGCCGGGCATCCGGACGGGACGCCAGTCGCTCCAGGTTGATCTTCGATTCCGCGAGCAGCGTCGTGACGTCGCGGGCGAGTCCCGGCCGGTCCATCGCATGCAGGACGACCTCAACCGGGAATCGAGCCGGGCCGGCCTGACCCCACTGCACCTGCAGCAGGCGCTCGGGTGCGCGCAGCGCGAGCCGCGCGAGATTGGCACAGTCCGCGCGGTGGATCGTTACGCCGCGGCCGACGGTCACGTAACCGGTGATCGATTCCGGTGGAGCCGGGTTGCAGCAACGGGCATAGGAGGACAGCAGGTCGCCGACCCCGGCGACCTGGGAAGCGGCCGCGGCCCGGCGCGGCGGCGGAGCGGCGGACGGCGGCTGCGCGGGGACGTGTTCACGCAGCCGGCGCTGGATCGCGCCGGCGAGCTGGGCGGAGCTCAGGTCGCCGGCGCCGAGCGCCAGGTGCAGGGCCTCGGCGCTGTCCTGGCCGAACTCACTGAGCAACTCGGGCAACGCCACCGTGTGCTGTGCTCCGGCCCGGGCGAGTTCGCGCTCGAGAATCTCCCGGCCCTCGTGCCGGTTCTGGTCGGCGTCGCGGCGGCGGAACCAGGCGCGCACCTTGGCGCGGCTGCGCGGCGAGGCCAGGAAGCCCTGCTGCGCGATCAGCCAGTCGCGGCTCGGCTGGGCGACGCGACCGGCGATGATCTCGACGACCTCACCGTTCCGCAGCTGGTGATCGAGCGGCGCGATGTGGCCGTTGACGCGGGCGCCGCGGCAGCGGTGCCCGAGTTCGGTGTGGACCTGGTAGGCGAAGTCGAGCGGCGTCGATCCTGCCGGCAGGTCGACGACCTCGCCGCGCGGGGTCAGCGCATAGACGCGATCCCCGAACAGGTCGGCGCGCACGCGGCCGAGGAAGTCGCCGTCGCTCTCGCCCTCGATGCCCGGCGCAAGCAGCTCGCGCAGCCACTGGATCTTGCGGTCCCAGGCCGCGTCGCGGCCCCGGCCCTCCTTGTAGCGCCAGTGCGCGGCCACGCCGAGTTCGGCCTGGTCGTGCATGTCGCGGGTCCGGATCTGCACCTCGAGCGGCATGCCGCCGGGCCCGATCACCGCGGTGTGCAGCGAGCGGTACAGGTTGTCCTTCGGCGTGGCGATGTAGTCGTCGAACTCGCCCTGGAGGTAGGGCCAGCGGCCGTGCACCGCGCCGAGTGCGGCATAGCAGTCGGCGATCGAGCCGGTGATGATGCGGATGGCGCGGATGTCGAAGACCTGCTCGAAGGCCAGGTTCTTGCGCTGCATCTTGCGCCAGATGCTGTAGATGTGCTTCGGGCGGCCGGCCACCTCGGCCTCGACCCCGAGCCTGGCGAGCTCCTGCCGCACCTCGCGGATCACCTCGTCAATGTAGTGCTCGCGGTCGGCGCGGCGCTCGTTGAGCTGCGCGGCGATGCGGCGGTATTGCGCGGGTTCCAGGTAGCGGAAGGCGAGATCCTCGAGTTCCCACTTGAGCTGGCCGATGCCGAGGCGGTTCGCGAGCGGCGCGTAGATCTCGCGCGTCTCCCACCCGAGCCGGCGCTGTTCAACCTCGCTGAGCTCACGAGCGTGGCGGATCCGGCACAGCTGCCCGGCCAGCCGCGCGAGCACCAGGCGCGGATCGGTGACGATCGCGAGCAGCATGCGGCGCAGCGCATCCGCCTGGGCCGCCGACAGTGGCCGCTCCGGCGTCCAGTGCGCGCCGGCCTGGAATTCGCCGAGCTGGCCAAGCGCCTGGGCAAAGCGCACGGTCTCCGGGTCGAAAGCCGTGAGCGCCGTGGCTTCCGCCAGCAAGCCGCCGGCCAGCAACGGCTGCAGCAGGGTGCCGGCGATGATTTCGCGTTCGGCGTCGAGCGCGGCCACGATGGCTGCGGTTTCGCGCCCGCGCGCGGCAGCCGCCTGCCAGGCGGCGGAGCCGTCGCCCAGCCGGTCCAGCGTGACCGCCAGCTCATCCAGCAGTGCCATGCCGGCGGCCGGCGTGGAGATCGTCGTCTTCATGTCGCGGCGTGTGCCGGGGCGTGGAAATTGCCGTTATCATAGCCGCTCTGATCGCGGTTCCCGGTGGGATCGCGACTCGCAATCGGGCGGACTGCCACTGCAACGCAACAGCAACATGGCGACGGTGCGTATCCTGGGTCTCGACCCGGGATCGCGCGTGACTGGCTTTGGCGTCATCGACATCGGGCCGGTGGGAGCGCGCTACGTCGCCAGTGGCTGCATCCGGGTCGGCAGTGGCGAGCTGGCCGGGCGCCTGCTGGCGATCTACCGCGAAGTCGGTGAGCTGGTTGGAAGCTACAGCCCGGGCGAGATCGCGGTGGAGCGCGTGTTCATGCATCGCAATCCGGACAGTGCGCTGAAGCTGGGCCAGGCGCGCGGCGCGGCATTGTGCGGCGCCTGCCAGGGCGGCGCGCCGGCCTTCGAATATGCGCCGCGGGCGGTCAAGCAGGCGGTCACCGGTCATGGTGCAGCCGACAAGCTGCAGGTGCAGCACATGATCCGCCGGCTGCTCGACCTGCAGGGTCGTATCGGCAGCGACGCGGCCGATGCGCTGGCGATTGCGCTGTGCCACGCCCAGCACCGGGGCGGTCCGGTACTGCGGACCGGGCGGGCGGCATGATCGGCTTCCTGCGGGGGCGCCTGGTGCGGCGGCAGCCTCCGGCGCTGCTGGTCGATGTCGGTGGTGTCGGCTACGAGCTCGAGGCGCCGATGTCGACGTTCTACCGTCTTGCGGACGCAGGCGGCGAGGTCGAGCTGCATACCCACTTGGTGGTCCGCGAGGATGCCCACCTGCTGTTCGGTTTCGCGACCGAGGACGAACGCCGCCTGTTCCGCGAGCTGCTGCGGGTCTCGGGCGTGGGCCCGAAGATCGCGCTCGCGCTGCTGTCGGGGATCGACGTGGATACCTTTGTTCGCTGCGTCGAGACCGAGGACGTCGCGACCCTGGTGCGCATTCCAGGCGTCGGCCGGCGCATCGCCGAGCGGCTGGTGATCGAAATGCGCGACCGGATCCAGTCGCGGGGCCAGGCGGGGGCGGGCGCCGCCAGCGCCGGGCGCGGCGACGCGCGTTCCGAGGCCACTGCGGCACTGGTCGCACTCGGCTATCGCCCGGCGGAGGCCGCGCGGCTGCTGCAGACGGTCGCGGCGGATGATGTCGGCACGGAAGACCTGATCCGCCGCGCGTTGCAGGCCTCGGTCGGGCCGGACCGGACGCGATGATCGAGCAGGACCGCGTCATCACCGGCAGGCCGATCCGCGAGGACGAAGTCATCGAGCGCACGGTGCGCCCGCGGCTCCTGTCCGATTACATCGGCCAGGAGCCGGTCAAGGAGCAACTCGGCATCTTCATCGAAGCCGCGCGCCGGCGCGGCGAGGCGCTCGACCACGTGCTGATCTTCGGCCCGCCGGGGCTTGGCAAGACCACGCTCGCCGGGATCGTCGCGCATGAGCTCGGCGTGAACCTGCGCCAGACCTCCGGTCCCGTGCTCGAGCGCCCGGGCGATCTCGCGGCGATCCTGACCAACCTGCAGCCGCGCGACGTGCTGTTCGTCGACGAGATTCACCGGCTGAGCCCGGTGGTCGAGGAGATCCTGTATCCGGCACTTGAGGACTTCCAGCTCGACATCGTGATCGGCGAGGGTCCCGCCGCACGTTCGATCAAGCTGGACCTGCCGCCGTTCACGCTGGTCGGGGCCACGACCCGGGCGGGACTGCTGACTTCGCCGCTGCGGGACCGCTTTGGCATCGTGCACCGGCTGGAGTTCTACTCGCAGGAGGAGCTCACGCGGATCGTGCAGCGTGCTGCAGCGATCCTCGGCCTGCGGCTCGATGCCGCCGGCGCGACCGGTATCGCCGGGCGTTCGCGGGGCACGCCGCGCATCGCCAACCGGCTGCTGCGCCGCGTACGCGACTACGCCGAGGTGCGGGCCGGCGGCGACATCGATCGCGAAGTTGCCGCGGCGGCACTCGACCTGCTCGAGGTCGACCAGCAGGGTTTCGACAGCCTGGACCGGGCGCTGCTGCAGGCGCTGATCACGCGCTTCGAGGGTGGGCCCGTCGGCATCGACAGCCTGGCCGCCGCGCTCGGTGAGGAGCGCGGTACGCTCGAGGACGTCGTCGAGCCCTTCCTGATCCAGCAGGGCTACCTGATGCGCACCGCGCGCGGCCGCGTCGCGAGCCGGCTTGCCTACCGTCATCTGGGCTACGAGCCACCGGAGGCTGATCCCGCCACGGGCAGCCTGCCGCTGTTCCGGGAATGAAGGAGCCACGGTCGGCCGCTCCGGCATTCTGGTTCCCGGTACGGGTCTACTGGGAGGACACCGATGCCGGCAACGTCGTGTATTACGCCGGCTACCTGCGGTTCATGGAACGGGCCCGCAGCGAATGGCTGCGCGCGCGCGGCATCGACCAGGCCGGGCTGCTGCGCAACGAACGGGTGCAGTTCGTCGTGGCCGAGGCGCAGATCCGTTACCATCGCCCGGCGCATTACGATGACCAGCTGCAGGTCTCGGTGCGGGTCCGGGAACAACGCCGTGCCTCGCTGGTCATGGAGCAGGAGATCCGGCGCAGCACCGTGGACGGTGAGCGACTGATCAGCGCGACGATCCGCGTGGCCTGCATCGATGCCGACAACCAGAAGCCGCGGCCGTTGCCACCGGTCATGGCCCAGGGAGCAGCGACTTGAGCGATCAGCCTTCGATCCTGCAACTGATCCTCGATGCCAGCCTCATCGTCCAGGCCGTGCTGCTGCTGCTGCTCGGTGCGTCCGTGGTGTCCTGGGCGATCATCGTCCGCAAGCGCCGGCTGCTGCGGGCGACCCAGGCGGAGGCCGCGCGCTTCGAGGCCGTGTTCTGGTCCGGTGGCGATCTCGGTGCGCTGTACCGCGGTATCGAGGCGAAGGCCGGTACCGCGACCGGCATGGAGGGCATCTTCGAGGCCGGTTTCGGGGAGTTCTCGCGACTGCGGACGCAGCCGGGCACGGTTCCGGCGCAGGTGCTCGAGGGCGTGCAACGCGCGATGCGGGTCGCCCAGCTGCGGGAAATCGACCGCCTCGAGGAGAGCCTCGCGACGCTGGCGACAGTGGGTTCCACCAGTCCGTACGTCGGCCTGTTCGGCACCGTCTGGGGCATCATGGGTGCCTTCCGCGGCCTCGGCAATGTCCAGCAGGCGACGCTCGCGATGGTCGCGCCGGGCATTTCCGAGGCACTGATCGCAACCGCCATGGGCCTGTTCGCGGCGATCCCGGCAGTCGTGGCCTACAACCGCTATGCCGACCAGGTCAGCCGGCTCGAACTGCGCTACGACACCTTCATGGAGGAGTTCTCGACCCTGCTGCAGCGCCACGCGGCGAGCCGGAGCAGCTGATGGCCGGCCTGCAGCGCCGCCGCCGGCTGATGGGCGAGATCAACGTCGTGCCCTACATCGACGTGATGCTGGTGCTGCTGATCATCTTCATGATCACCGCGCCACTCCTGACCCAGGGCATCGAGGTCGAGCTGCCGGCAGCCGACGCGCAGGCGCTCGATGCCGAGCTGCTGCGCGAACACGAGCCACTGGTGCTGTCGGTGGACCGCGAGGGGCGCTTCTTCCTGAACATCGGCGAGAATCGCTCGGCCGCGGTACCGGACGCCGAGCTCTTGCGGCGCACGCGGATCGTGATCGGCCGCGATGCGCGGACTCCGGTGCTGGTCCGGGCCGATGAGCAGGTGCCGTATGGCCGGGTCGTGCAGGGCATGGCGCTGCTGCAGCAGGCCGGGGCAACGAAAATCGGCTTCCTGACCGACCCGCGGGCGGCGCGCGCGCTCGAGGAACTCCGGCACCAGCGATGAACACGATCCGCCCGGCCGCGCTCGCCCCCTACGGCTGGTCACTGGCGCTGCACGCGCTGCTGGCGGGTGCATTGTTTGCCAGCTTCGTCCTGCCGTCCCGTGACTTGCCGCCCGCAGTCCCACCGGTGCCGATCGCGGCGACCATCGTCGACCAGGCGATCCTGCAGGCGGCGGCGAGCCTGCGCGCAGAGAAGCGGCGGCGTGCGGATACCCAGCGCCGGCAGACCGAGGCGGCTGCCCGGCGGCAGGAGGCGGCGCTGGCCGCGAAGCGGGCCGTCGCCGAGCGGGAGGTAACCGCGAAGGCCCAGGCACGACGCAAGGCCGAGCTCGCTGCACAACGTCGCGCGGAGGAACAGGCCCGGGTCCGCGCCGCCGAGGAGAGCCGGCGTGCGGCCAGCGAGGCGCGACTCCGCGGGGAACGCGAGGCGGAGCTGCGCGCGCGGCTTGCAGCGGAGGAACAGCAGACCGGTGCCGCGGCGAGCGGCCTCAAGGCAGAGTACGTTGCGGCAATCCAGGCGCACGTCGAGCGGCGCTGGTTCCGACCGCCCGGTATCCGTCCCGGCACGAACTGCACGGTCCATGTGCTGCAGATTCCGGGTGGCGAGGTCGTCGGCC
>SCUD01000057.1 GCA_004297335.1 Gammaproteobacteria bacterium | reverse complement strand
CACCCAGTCGCCGGCGGATTGCCCGGAGTCCGCAATCGACAGGCGCGTCACGACCGGTTCAGGCCGGCCCTCCGCGGTGCCGCCGGAGGGATCGAAAGTCCACAGCAGTCGTGGCTCTGCCGGCAACGCCAGGTCGAGCGCATAGTAGCCCGAGCCGCCGCGGCCGAGGCCAAGGATCAGCCAGCGGTGTTCACCCGCAGACGGGTCGATCGCGCCATCGTGATCCGGGTCGTGCTGGTGCAGCAGCATGGGGCCATCGAGCCCGTGGCTGCGCAGCGTCGTCGGCTCGTCGCGCCTAAGGCCGGCGAGCCGGGCGAGCAGCTCCTGCGGCAGGAATGCCCACTGCTCGACACCAGTGGCGAGGTCGAGTGCGTGCAGCAGTCCGTCCTGCGTCGCGATGAGGACCAGTCCGTCGTCCGCGCTGATGCGCAGTACGACGGGCGCCGCTGGGCCGGGATCACCCAGCTGGAGCAAGGACCGGAGCCAGTCGATGACTTCGGCCGGCGTTTCCGGATCGTGGGCGCCGAGCCCCAGCAGTTCGCGATCGAGCCGCGGGTTGTCGGAGTCCAGGCGATTGGCCGGGTCGGTCAGCGGGGCCGTTGTGAGGTTGCTGAACAGGCGCCGCGCGGCGGCGGCCGGCAGGCGGCCTGCAGCTCCGCCGGACAGCCAGCCCGTATCTGCGGCGTCACTCCACAGGCTGCGTGAGCCGCTGCGTGGCAGGCCGGTCGCGGCATCGAGTGCCGCCTCGCCGTCGCGGTCGATGACCGTGGGGCCCTCGAATCCAGGACCGTTCCAGGCGAGATCGTAGGCCAGAGCGTTGCCCGGCCACCGTTCACGGCGGAGGGGCAGCGTCAGGCCGTAGACGATCCCAGGCGTGGCCGCGCCCATGCCGGCGGGAACGATTCCGGCAGCCGAGAGCTGGGGCCCGGCGGGAACCGCGGCATCGTGCCCGAGGCTGCGCGCGACGAGATTGACGAGCGCGAGCGGATCGGTGAGATCCTGGACGGGGATGGAGGTGGCTGCGAGCCAGGCCGAGAGCGCCGGCAGGCAGTCCGAGTCGCAACCGCCCGTAGCTGCGGCGAAGCCGGGCAGCGCATTCGCCGCGAGCGTCGTCGCCGCATCCTGCACCGGCGTACCGGCAGCGAGTACCGCGATGCTCACGGGCCGGCAGGCCGGCACGATTGGTGAGCGGTATTCGCCCGCGGCCCGATCGGCGAAGGCTGCGGGATCCGCGCGCGCGTCGGTGCCGAAATGGACCGTGCTGCCGGACAGCCAGGCCGCGGTTTCGACGAGCGCCGTCGAGATCCATGCAGGGCCCGCAGCCGATTCAGCGGTGAGCAGTTCTGCCAGCCGCTGCGCCGCTGTTCCTGCTGGTGCCGGTGCGAGCGCGACGTACGCTCCGGCCGCACCGGGTGTGGCCTGCGACAGCAGCACCACGGCGACCTCGAGTTCGCCGCCGGCCTCGAGTGCCGTCGCAAGCGCCCGGACCAGCAGGTTGGCGAGCGGCTCCTCCACCGGCGTGGCCTCGGACTGCAGCCAATTCAGGTAATTGCCGGTGTAGAGGAGGTAGGGGTCGCCGAGCGGGGGCAGGTTCCAGTCGATGTTGCTGGCCCCGTCGGCGCTGCAGCGCAAGGTGTGGACGCTCGTCGGGGCCGGAGCCGCCCAGTAACCGCCGGCAGCCGCGGCCTGCCACTGGGCCGCGCGCGCGGCAATGAAGACACCGTGGCGCTCGAGCGGGCCGCTCGCCGCCGCGCACTGCAGGCCTGAGTCCGGCGTCGCCGGTGCGGCTTCGAGCCCCGGCTGGCGGCCGCAGTCCGGCGCCGGGCCCGCACCGCGCCGCCAGTACACGCGCTCCGGATCGCAGCGTGTTTCCTCGGGGACTCCTGCGGCATAGTCGGTGGCCGGGTCGTAGGGCGGGCGCACCGTTACGTTTCCCGCCAGCGCCGCCGAATTGTCCACGACCAGCACGAGCAGCGGCCGGGTCCCCGGGGGCAGCGGTGCACGCTGCAGCCAGGCCTCGTCGGCCACGACGCAGGGCGACCCGGCGATGGCGGCAGCCAGCAGCAGCCCGCGCAGATGATCCGCAATGGTTCTCATGGCTGGAGTTCCACGACGTAGAAGCCCTGCTCGAGCCGCAGCCGCGCGCGCCGCTCCGCGCGCCCATCGGCGACGATCCGGAAGTGCCGCGCCGTGAAGGCGCCGGTGTTCTCGCCGATCGTGAATCCCTCGGGCATGGCGCCGATCCCCTCGAGCACCTCCGTCCGCGTCGCCAGGAAGGCCGTGGCCGCGGTTTCATCGGGCCAGGCGACTTCGCTGGTCGTGCGGGGTGCGGCATCGATTGCAGCGGCGGCCAGTGCCTCGACGAGTCCTGCTTCCGCGGCCTCGAAGGCGAACAGCGTCGCCTGCTGGTGGCCGGCGAGCGCCAACGCTGTTGCCGCCGCGGCTGCGGCGGTGAGTGCCAGCGCACCGAGCCCGGTGAGCAGGATCATCACGATGGCGAGCGCCGCACCGCGGCAACGTGATCTCATGCCGGGCCCCGGGCGTTGCGCAGCGCGACGACGCGGCTCGCCTGCCGATGCCGCCGGCCATCGGGCTCGGTGGCCTCGGGGACATCGCTGCGTGCGCCGAGCCAGATCCGCAGCAGCCGCGTGCTGCCGCCGGCGGGTTCCGCACCGACCTCGATCTGCAGGTCTTCGATGCCGCTGACCAGTTCTTCATCCTGGAAGGCCGGCCGCGCGCCGCCCAGCAGGCGCTTGCGGCGCAGGGACGGCCAGTTGCGGCGTCCCGTGGAGTCCGCGCTGACGTAGAACACGCTGACCTCGAGATCGTGCCAGCGAGCCTCAGCGCCGAGCCGCCCGGCGCCATCCGCGGCGAGCCGTGCTGAGCGCAGACTGGTTTCCAGTTGCAGCCGGCCTGCCTGCGCAACGGTGGATTCCGCGGCGGCGCTGCGCACGATCAGCGCATCGGTACCGGCCACGACCCGCCCCTCCGGAGATGGCCGGCAGCCAAGCGGCAGACCCGGCGCCGCCGCATATTCGCCATCGATGGCGACCAGCGGCTGGAAGAGATCATGGGCGAGCGAGGGGCCGCAGTTGCCGGCGACCTCGAGGCCGGAGGCCTCGGTGGCTCCGAGCGGACTCGCCCCGTCGACCGGTGTGCCGGGCGTGGTGAGTCCCAGGTAGCCCGCCATCCGGATCTCGTCGATGAGCACGGCGTAGGCCGCGTCCAGCGTCTCCTCGAGGCGTGCCAGCGACTCACCGCTGCGCTGCGTCGCGCGGCCACGGGCGACGAAGGCGAGCGCGGCGGCCGAGACCAGTGCCAGCAGCAGCATCGCCACCAGCACCTCGATGAGCGTCAGCCCGGCGGCGCGCTTCATGGGCGTACCGGTAGCTCGAGGGCTTGCGATTCGCCGCCGCCCGCAGGCCATTCCACCCGGATGCGGATTGCCACGGGATCCTCCGGCACGAGCTCCACGCCGGCGCTGGCACCATCGGGCAGTGCGGCGGCGGTGGCAGCCGCCCAGTCCTGGACCAGATCGTCCTCCGGGTCGATCGTCGCGGCCCCCGATTCCTGGCGGGCGCGCAGTTCCTCCGCGAGCGAGGCTGTCGCCCGCAGTGCGGTACGCCGATGGGCCGATTCCCGTTCATGCTGTAGCGTCCGGATCAGGAGCAGTGTGGAGCCCGCCAGCCCGGCGAGCAGGACCACGAGCGCGACCAGGGTCTCGACCAGCGTGAAACCAGGGGTTCGAGCGCGCCTCAGCATCGCAACGGCCTCTCGCTGGCATCGCGGTCGCTGACCCGCGGACGACCACTGCGACTGATGATCACCGCCCGCGCTGCCGTCGGGCCGCGACGGTCGCAGATGGAGAGAGTCGCGGGACTCGCGAAACTGGTACCGGCCTCGAAGCCGATCGTGGGCCGGTTCGAGCGCAGCCTTGGCCCTCCGGCGGCGCCCTGGATCGCCAGGCTGCGCTCTGGTTCCCCGCCTGCACTCGTGATCAGCAGGCCGGAGGACCAGTCGCCTGTGCCGGAGCAGCTCTGGTGGTCGCTGCTGCCGCACAGCTGGATATCTGCGCCGCGCAAGGCTGCCAGCTGGCGGGCGGCGTGCACGGCATGCATGGCCGTGAGCACCGCGGCATCGCGGCGGCTGTCGAGCAGCAGGCCGGCGAAGGTCGGAACCGCGGCTCCGGCGAGGATCGCAACCAGCGCCAATACGGCCAGCACTTCGGTGAGCGTATGGCCATGGATTCCCGGCGGGGCGACTGGATTCGGCATGTCGGCAGCCTAGCGCCGGAGGCAGGTGCCGCCTCTCCCCATATCGACTGGGTTTGAGTGGATTTGCCGCGGGCGGTATATTGGC
>SCUD01000056.1 GCA_004297335.1 Gammaproteobacteria bacterium | reverse complement strand
AGCGCACGGGAAAAGCTCGCGATCATGCCGCGCTGCCGCGCCAGCCGCCGGTTGGCCTCCTCGCGGCTGTAACCGCCGGACAGGGCCACCACCCGCAGCACGCGCGGGTGCGCGATGCAGGCCGCATACAGGTTGTCCTGCTCCGGCAGCGTCAGCTTCAGCATGACCGTCTGTTCCGGCGCGAGGCCATTCAGCGCGGCGACGAGGCTCGCTTCGAGCAGTTTCTCGGCGCCGGCCTTGTCCGGACACTTGATGTCGACTTCCGGCTCGATGATCGGCACGAGGCCTGCGGCGATGATCTGCCGGCCGACCTCGAACTGCTGCTTCACGATGCCCGCGATGCCCTCCGCATGGGCCTGCTTGATCACCGAGCGCATCTTGGTGCCGAAGATCCGCTTCGACCTGGCCTTCGCCAGCAGCGCATCGAGCGCCGGCATCGCCTTCATCAGCTGGACGCCGTCCTGCTCATCGGCGAGGCCCTTGTCGACCTTGAGGATCGGCACGACCCGCTTCACGTTCCACAGGTAGTCGGCGGTCGGCAGGCCCTGGATGTCCCGGTCCATCGTGTTCTCGAACAGGATCGCGGCCAGGATGCGATCGCCGTTGAAGGCCGGGGTCGTGATGATGCGCGTGCGCATCTGGTGCACCAGCGCGTACATCTCTTCTTCGTTCGACCAGGCGCTGGCGGCGAGGCCGTACTGTTGCAGGGCCTTTGGCGTGCTGCCACCGCTCTGGTCGAGGGCGGCGATGAAGCCGTCCTGGGTCTGCATCTTGCGTCGCTGCTGTTCGGTGCGGTTCACGGTCGTCCTCAGTAATGGTGTGCAGGGATTGTGCCGCGGATTCTAGCAACCGCCGGCCGGCGGGACCACCGACGGGCACGCGGTGGCGGCGATCAGCAGCGGAATCTGCGGATCGAGCACGAGGTAGAGTCGCTTCGCATCGTCGGGGTTCATGAACAGCATGACCCGCGTAGCGACCGGTTCGCGCGTCAGCCAGTGGGTGAAGCCTGCCCAGCCCTCGTCGGCCTGGTAGCGCAGCCGGCGCAGGCGGCTCCTCCAGTCGGTCGCCACCGGTTCGCCCCGGATGACGAGGTCGAGGTCCGGCGTGAAGTGCAGCCGGTACACTGGCGGGATGCCGGCAAAGGTCTGCTCGCGGAAGGCCGTGAGCGAGTCGGCAAGCGACAGTGGTTTCGCCGGCGCCGCGCCGCTGGTGTCCGGCGCGGTTCCCTGCGCGGCCACGACGGTGGCCGATTCCTGGCCAGCAGCGGGCGGCTGGATCACCGGGCGGTCCGGTTCCGCGACCTCGGACTCCAGCGTGAACGAAAGCGCTGGCCACACCGGCTGGCCGCTGCCCCGCAGGCGCGACTGGCCGATCGAGGCCTCGTGCAGGGGGAATCGTCGCAGCGTGACTCCGAGCAGGCGCAGCTCGAGTGTGTTCTGCTCCAGATCGAGGACCAGGTAGAACTTCTGGCTCTTCGCGAGCCGTGCTTCTTCCTTCAGCTGGTGGGCGCGCGCCGCTGGCTGGGCGGCCGACTCCGCAACGGTGCCGGTGGCCAGGAGCGCAGCGAGCAGCACGAGGGCTGTGCGCATCAGAACAGCAGCACGTAGGCGCCGACCGGCGCAGTCCGGAACACCGCCTCGAGGTCGTTGTCGCCGAGGCGGATGCAGCCGTGCGTGACCGGCCGCCCCAGATAGCGCTGGTACAGCGTGCCGTGGATCATGTAGCCGTCGCCGAGATAGAGCGCGTAGTTGCCGAGCGTCACGCGGTCGATCCGCTCGCTCCAGCGCTTCGGCAGGGGTTCACCCTCCTCGACGAAGGCCCAGTCCGGTTTGGTCCATACCGGATCCTTCTTTTTCTCGCGGATGCGGCGCACGCCACGCGGCGTGTCGAAGATCCATTCCTTGCCGGTCCGGGGATCCCGCAGGATGGCGCCGGTCCCGGCCGAGCAGACGGTCTCCAGCAGCTGGGTGCCGTTGCGCCACATCCCGAGCCGGTTCTCGACGACGTCGACGATCAGGTAGACCCCCTTGGGTCGCACCTGGGCCAGGGCCTTCTCGAGTCCGGCGAGTGCCTTGGCGGTTGGTTCCGTTCCGGGCAGTGCCGGCAGGGCGGCGGCAGCCGCGGAAGTGTAGGTGTAGCCGCCCAGCCAGACGCACAGGCCCAACAGCGCACCGAGTAGGGCGACGCTGCCCGCCGCGACGAGGACGAGCCACCGCCAGTTCCAGCGCCGGGAGACCTCGCTGGCCGGCGCGCCGGCGTCCGTGAGCGGATGCTCAGGAGCCGGGGCGGGGGTCAGTTCAGGTTCCTGGTTCATGCCAGCCTGGTGCCTGTCTCAGTCTCCGGGAAGCCGGGCCGCGCCGACGATGGTTACCGCGGTGCCCGCCCGGACCAGCTGGAATAGCCGGTCCATGTCCGGGTTGCGCAGCGCAACACATCCGTCCGTCCAGTTGGTGCCCTTGCCGCCCTCGCCGTGGATCTCGATGGCGCCACCCGCGCTGCGGGCACGCACCTGCCCGTTTTTGCGGGCGGCCTTGAAACGGGCCAGGTCTTCGGCCGTCGGGTAGTTAAGCGGCAGGGCCTTGTAGAAGCGGCTCTGGTGCTTCAGGCCCGTGACCTGGTAGCGCCCCTCGGGGGTCGCCGCGTCGCCAGAAGCGAGCTTGTCATTGAGGCCGTTGCGGCCGAATTCGGCCCGGAACGAGGCGATGACCCGCCGCCCGTCCACGATCACCAGCCGGTGGCCGAGCTTCTCGACCAGGATCGCGGTTCCGCCACCGGCAACGGTCTCGTCAATCCAGCGCTGCCAGCGCCGGCGGTTGACCGGATCGTGCAGGCGCGCGAAACGCTTGCCGAGCACTTCCTCGGCCGCATCCATGGCTGCCGCAGCCTCCGGCAGACGGGATTCGAGTACCGACAGGCTGCGCTGGCGCTCGGCCTCGCCCAGTTCATCGATGGCAATCTCCGCGCGCCGGTAGGCGCGCTGGACGCCACGATCGCCCTTCAGCGCGGTGACCGCGGCTTCCAGTTCGGATAGCCGGCCTGCCAGTGCCAGACGCTGGACGGAAGCGGCCTGGAGCCGCTCCTCGGTGATTGCACGGGCCTGGTCGAGCGCCGCATCGGCGGTGGCCTCGAGTTCCCGTGCCACTTCACCGAGCCGTTCATTGACCTGCAGGCGGATCAGCTTCGCGCGCTCTTCGGCGACCAGCCGGTCCAGGATCCGGACGAGCATGCTGGCCCGCGCCAGTTCGGCGGGGGCCAGCATGCCTGCTTCAGAGCGCGCCGCGAGGAGCGACGCGCGGGCCCGATCGATGGTGGCCTCCGGCAGCTCAGCCGGATGACGGACCAGCCAGGCGAGTCCCCCGGCCGAGCCGAGGAGCAAAGCCCCGGTGGCCAGCCAGAATGATCGCCGCAATCGGATAAGGGCCCCTGCAGAGACCGCCGATCAGCGGCGGCTCTGGACCTTCTCGACCGCCTGGGCTACGTCCGCGGCGATCTGGTCAGCCTTCGCGGCGACCCCATCGGCCTGGGACTTGGCACCGAGGTAGTCCTCGGCGGACAGCGCGGTCTCGGCTTCCGTGACGGTCGTGGCCAGAGCCTGGACTTCGGACTTCATGGCCTCGATCTCGGCCTTGGTGTCCTTGCCCATGGGCGCCGTGTTCACGGCATCCGTCGCCGCCGTCAGCTTGGCTTTCGCGCCGTCGATCGCGGCAACCGCGTCCTGCCGGGCCTGCTCCTTGCCGGCGGTCGCATCCTGGCTGGCGGCGTCACCGGCCGTCTTCGCCTGGCCGAGGATCTCTTCCGCCTTGTCGTAGTTGCGGAACAGCGCGAACTTGCCGTTCTGGGCCTCAATCTCGGCCTGGGCCTGCCCGAGCAGGTCCTGCACCTTGTTCAGGGACTCGGCAGCATAGGTCTCTGCGCCGGCCTGCTTGGCCGCCTCGACGCTGGCCTGGACGCTGCTGACCGACTGGTCGGGTGGCTTGGCGCAGCCGCTGATGGCGACCAGCGTGCACGCCACAAGGCCGAAATACAGATTCCGGTTTTTCATTTTCGTCGTCTCCGAGAGTACAGCTTGAGCGGGCAACTCGCCGCGCGGCGCATTATAGAAGGAAAACCGGCGTTTTGTCGGGGGATTTTCCGGGCGCAACGATCCGGCGCAGCCGCTGGGCGAAGGCCTGCTGCCCCGGCGGTACCGCCGGCCGCTGGCTGAGTCAGCGCGGGGCCGCGAACTCCCGCTGCGCCTCGCGCAGCAGATCCGGCCGCAGCAGGATGTCGAGCGCGGTCAGCGCCAGCGCCCGGGCGCCGTCGAGTACGACGCGATGGCCGCTATCCGAGGCGGCGGCGGCGGCGGATTCCGGCGTGTGCCAGGTGGTGCCGCGCGGCGCGATCGCGAGCCAAGGGTGGATCGACGGCACGAGCTGGCTGACGCTGCCCATGTCGGTCGCACCGATCGGCGGAATCACACCGGGGGCGGGCGTGTCCCAGCCTGGACGCACGGCGCGCAGATTGTCGGCGAAGCAATGGCCGAGCACGGTGTTGACGACCATGGCCCGGTAGCGCTGGTTCCAGTCACAGCGCAGCTCATGGCGCGCGCCGGTCGCGGTGGCACCAGCCTTGCAGGCACCCTCGAGCCGGTCGAGCGACTGCCGCAATTCCTCATCGTTGCGGCCGGTCAGCAGGAACTGCGCGGCGGTGTGGTCCGGGACATTGGCCACCCAGGTCCCGCCGTTGGTGATGATGCCGGCATTGAAGCGGCCGGTCGGCAGCGCGGCCTTCGTCGCCTGGAAGGCCTGGAACGCGACCAGCAGTGCGTCGAGCGCGTTGATGCCACGCTCCGGCATCGAGCCGTGCGCGGTGCGCCCGAAGAACTCGACCTCGGCGAGCGCGACCGCGAGCGTGCCGGCGAAGGCGAAGTCGCCATCCAGCGGGTGGATCATCATCGCCGCGTCGATGCCGGCGAAGGCGCCGCGCTCGGCCAGCAGCTGCTTGCCATTGCCACCTTCCTCGGCGGGCGTGCCGAACACGACGATCGTCCCCGGCAGTTCCGCGCCGAGCGCGGCCAGTGCCTCCCCGGCGCCGAGCGCCGCGGCGGCGATGATGTTGTGGCCGCAGCCGTGCCCGATCTCCGGTATTGCGTCGTATTCCGCCATGATCGCGATGCGCGGACTCCCGCTGCCGCAGGTGGCGCGGAATGCGGTCGCGAGCCCGCAGATTTCCCGCTCCACGTGGAAGCCGGCCTGCTCCAGGTGGCCGGCGAGCAGCGCCGCAGCGGCGTGCTCCTCGAACATCAGTTCCGGCCGCGCGTGAATCGCCTGGCTGACCTCGATCAGCCCGGCGGCCTTGGCCCCGACCGCGGCGATGATCGCAGCCCGCAGCCGCGCCAGCCGGTCATTGATGTCTGCCTGCATGCGTTCTCCCGGTTCCGCCAGCCACCGCTCGCAATGGCCGCGTGTCGGTCGATGATGCCACAAGCGCTGCCGGTTGCCGCGGCGCGGTCAGTCAGTCAATTCCAATTGAGGTTTGAGTCTGAGCGGGTGGGACTTACCCACGCCTTGTCCACGGGGCCGCGCGCCCTGGAACGCTGGCGGCACGGTGGACCAAGGGGTGGGTAAGTCCCGCC
>SCUD01000055.1 GCA_004297335.1 Gammaproteobacteria bacterium | reverse complement strand
CGCGGCCTTGACTTTGGCGGGGTTACTAGAGGCGAGAACGACTTCCGCGCCTTCGGCCATCGCGCGCTGGGCGACTGCGAAGCCGATGCCGGACGTTCCGCCAAACAGCACCACTCGCTGGCGCGCGAGACTCTTCAGCTGCTGGGGTTGGATGTCTTCCATATTAGAAGCCTCGGTGATCCTGAGCCTAGTGCAGGCCAAGCTGCGTTCCGTCGATGTTGGGCGAGACCGACTGCTCGATGGTCGCGCTTTTTCTTGCGGCGGTTCCGATGCCGCGCAGGGACACCTGAGGACCCGCCGAGACTACGCAAGTCCCAATCACAAGACCGGGAACACGAGTTGCCAAAGTGTTAGAGATCATGCGCCGTAAACTGCCGCCTCCAGAATCGATTTCTGCCGCATGCGTGCTGTTGATAACAATTTTCTCGAGAGCGGCTTTCGATTCGTCACTGTGCGAAAGAAATATCGGACCTCAGCTGGGCGACGGCACAGGTCGACTCCGATCACAAGTAAATGAGCGAGTTCCGTCGAGAGATCACCTTCACCCCCCTTCTTGAAGCTGGCTGAGCCGCATTTCTACCTCCCGCTTCGCGGTCTGTCAAGACCTTCTGAACTGTGTTCGGCATTGTGAATCGGTTCCGCGAGGAGGCGCTTTCTACGACTCGCTTCCTGCACGGTCTTGGTTTGTGCCGTGGCGAGCTGTTTCCGAGTCGATCAGTGAGTGGCCGGGCCCTGATGCGAGCGCAAAATGTAGTATCACGGATGTGTCAGCGGGCACCTGATACACCCCAGATGACGGTATCGGATCCTCCCCGCTCCCTGACCCACAGCGGTTCCGTGATCACAGTCGAGTTCGGTTGCTCAGCATTTCCCCGGGACGGACGTCGTCGCGGGGGCCATGCTGCAACAGGACCCCTGGGAGCGAATCCGGCGTCTGCACTCCGATGAGTATCGCTAGGTCCCGGCGATTACCCACAACCTGGATCCTGACTGCAAATAGCGTGCGCTGCGCCAGCACGCGCCGTTGTGGCCACCCAAGCCGGCCTCCTGCATGATCGGGCGCCACAAGTCGGCCGGTCGGCCCGGATCCTGTTCCAGGTGTTGCGGCGGCAGCCCGACGATGCCGGCTGCTACGATACGGTGAAGCGCTTCGTCGCGAGCAACTACGTGGACCGCCTTGACACCAACCGCTGGTCCGTGCCGGTCCCCGCTATTTGGCCGGACCGTCGAGGTCAAGGCCCACGGTGCGCAGGTGCGCATTTTCCGCAGCGGCGAACTCGTTGCCACCCACCCATGACTCGCCGACCAGCAGCGGTGCATGCGCCGCTGGCGATGGCATCCCGCTCAATCTTGGCGAACGATCGCTCAACCTGGTCCAGCTAAGAACTGTAGGTTGGGGTAGAGTACAGGTGAGCGTTCGGATGCCACACGAGGAACTCTTGGACCAGGGCCGTCTCTTGTGGGCCGAGAGGTTGTCGGCGATGACGTGGATCTCCGTGCTGCGCAGCTGGTTGACGTCAATATCGGTGAGGACAGCGACCAGCCTGGCCGTGGTGTGCCGCGCCGCAGTCCTGCCCATCACCTTGCCGGTCTGGGGGTTGAAGGCCGCATATATGGACACGGTCCCGTGGCGGTAGTGCTCGAAGCCGTGCTTCTCGACCCGTGCCGGCGACAGCGGCAGGACCGGATCCATCCGGTCGAGCGACTGGATCGCGGTCTTCTCGTCGACGCAGAACACCGCGGCATGCTGCGGCCGGTTCAGATGCAGCCCATGCCTCCGCCACACCCCGGGCACCATCATGTGCCAGATCCCGAGGTGACCGACCAGCTTGCGGGTGCTCCAGTGCGTCGCACTATTGGTCGGCTTGCGATGGATGGTCGCGTAGAGGATGCGGGCCTCAGGCCGCGTTGTCAGCGTGCTGGCGCCCTGCCCGGCATGCCGAGAAGGCAGGCCAGGCCAGACGCTCGGCCTGCAACCGCTTGTTCCAGCGATCAATGAAGGTATCGTTGCGGTCGAGTTACAGGGATCGTAGCGATCGCGCGAGAGACTGAAGTGGAGTGCTCAACAATAGAGACAGAGAGGTGCAGGATGGACCATCGATTACAACAGATGCTCGATCATCACGAGATCAGGACAGTACTAAGCGAATATTGCCACGGCTGCGATCGACTCGATCAGGTTCGGATGGCCAGCGTCTACCTTGACGGCAGCTGGGACGATCATGGGGTACACAAGATGCCCGGGTCCGCCTTCGCCGAAGTCGCAACCTCAAGTTTGCTGAAGGATTCGAACATGTGCGTGCACCACTTGGGTCAGTCGCTAATCCGTATTGACGGCGACGAGGCAGGCGCCGACACATATTTCATCGCCGTTCTACGCCGGACCGTGGAAGATGGTCAGGAGATTCTTGACCAGATGGGTGGCCGCTTTGTCGACAGATTCAGGCGACACAATGGCAAGTGGAAGATCAGTCACCGGACTTGCGTCCGTGAGTGGTCGATCAGCCATCCTGTGCAGCAGGACTGGTTGATCGGCATGCCCTTTGTCAACGGCGAGAGATCGGGACGGGATCCATCATTCTTAGTCCTGAATATTAAGCATTCTGGCATTCCCGTTCACAGTGCCTCTCACGAAGCGTAGTACTAAGCAGTACGTAAGTAGCTTCAGCTAAGCGGTGGCGTAGCGAGTCGCGGGCGCGGGACTATCCAGATTTTTGTGTGATCGGGCCATACTTCCCACAGGAGGGACGTCATGGCGATCAAGAACGAAGTGGTGGACGAGCTGCTGAAGGGGGTGGACCCGAGTATCCGTTCGGCGATCCCACCCCTTGACGGGTGGGCGATCAGTGCGTCGTGAGGCGGGCGAGTTTCCACGCGCCTGGCAGGAGTTCGGCGATCCGGCTGTGCGGTGTTAACGGCAGGCGCTCGAGGACGTCGCGGAGCCAGGCGTACGGATCCAGGCCGTGCAGCCTGGCGGTCTGCACCAGGCTCATGATCACGGCGGCGCGGCGGCCCGCGCGGTCGGAACCGGC
>SCUD01000054.1 GCA_004297335.1 Gammaproteobacteria bacterium | reverse complement strand
GGCCGGCTTTGGCGGCGTGCTGAACGCCTTCGAGCTGATGAAGGGCATGATCGCGGCCGGTGCCGCCGGCGTGCATTTCGAGGACCAGCTCTCCTCCGCGAAGAAGTGCGGCCACATGGGGGGCAAGGTGCTGGTGCCGACGCAGGAGGCCGTCAACAAGCTGGTCGCCGCACGGCTCGCCGCCGACGTCTGCGACGTGCCAACGCTGGTCGTCGCCCGCACCGACGCGGAATCAGCCTCGCTCCTGACCGCCGACGTCGACGAACGGGATCGCCCGTTCATCCAGTCGAAGGATCGCACCAGCGAGGGCTTCCACCCGGTGCGCGCCAGCATCGAGCAGGCCATCGCCCGCGGCCTGGCCTATGCGCCCTACGCGGACCTGGTGTGGTGCGAGACGGCCAAGCCGGACCTGCACGAGGCGAAGGTATTCGCCGAAGGCGTGCATCGCCAGTTTCCCGGCAAGTTGCTCGCCTACAACTGCTCGCCGTCGTTCAACTGGAAGCAGAAGCTCGACGATGCGACCATCGCCAGGTTCCAGCGCGAGCTCGGCGCGATGGGCTACAAGTTCCAGTTCATCACGCTCGCCGGCTTCCATGCACTGAACTACTCGATGTTCCAGCTCGCGCGTGGCTACCGCGAGTCGCAGATGACGGCCTACGTCGCGCTGCAGCAGGCGGAGTTCGCTTCCGAGGCGGAGGGCTACACGGCGACCAAGCACCAGCGTGAGGTCGGCGCGGGCTACTTCGACGACGTGACCCAGACGGTCACGGCGGGCACTTCGTCGATTACCGCGATGAAGGGCTCGACCGAAGAAGCGCAGTTCAAGGCCGGCTGACAGCTGCCGGCGTGACGGCCGGCGTGCGCTTCGATCCCGGGTGCCGGCGTTGCGACCGGCTCGCGGCGTTCCTGGACTCGGTCCGGGAGCGGCACCCGGGATATCACTGCGCGCCCGTGCCGTCGTTCGGCGACCCGGGCGCGCCGTTCCTGGTGGTCGGGCTCGCACCGGGCCTGCATGGCGCGAACCGCAGCGGGCGGCCGTTCACCGGCGATCACGCCGGCATCCTGCTGTATCGCACGCTGTTCGAGCAGGGCTTCGCGAGTCGCGCGGAATCGGTCGCTGCTGATGACGACCTGCGGCTCCTGGGCTGCCGGATCACCAATGCCGTGCGCTGCCTGCCGCCAGCGAACCGGCCGCTGCCGGCCGAGATCCGCAGCTGCAATCCGTTCCTGGCCGGGGAACTTGCCCGCGTACCGGCGGGCGGGGTCGTGCTCGCACTCGGCGCCATCGCCCACGCGGCGGTGCTGCGCTCCCTCGGGCTGCGTCCGGCCGCGGCGCGCTTCGCGCATGCTGCGGAATACCCGCTGCCGGGGGCGCGCCTACTGCTCGATTCCTACCACTGCAGCCGTTACAACACCCAGACTCGCCGGCTGACCGGGCCGATGTTCGCCGCGGTGGTAGCCCGCGCGCGGCACTTGCTCGGCACCTGAGTCCGGGGCGACGATGCCCGCGTGAGCGGATTCGACGCCAAGGCCTTCGTAACGACGCTGCCGGCCCGCCCCGGGGTCTACCGGATGCTGGACGCGGCTGGCGAGATCCTCTACGTCGGCAAGGCCCGCAACCTGCGCGCGCGCGTCGGCAGCTATTTCCGGCCCGAACGCCTGCAGCCGCGCGTACAGGCGCTGGTGCGCCTGATCGCTGGCGTCGAGGTGACCGTCACCAGCTCCGAGACCGAGGCGCTGCTGCTCGAGCACAACCTGATCAAGCGCCATCGCCCGCGCTTCAACGTGATCCTGCGCGACGACAAGAGCTTCCCGTGGCTGCACCTGTCGGCGCACGAGTTCCCGCGCCTGTCGTTCTACCGCGGAACGCGCCGGCTGCCGGGGCAGCTGTTTGGCCCGTATCCATCCGCCGGCGCGGTGCACGAGACCTTGAACCAGCTGCACCGCTTGTTCCGGCTGCGCGGCTGCCGGGACAGCTATTTCTCCAACCGGAGCCGGCCCTGCCTCGAATACCAGATCCGCCGCTGCTCGGCGCCCTGCACCGGGCTGATCACGGCCGCGGCCTATGCCGAGGACGTGCAGGCGGCGGTGCTGGTGCTCGAGGGACGGGCCGCCGACGTCACCGGACGGCTTGGCACCGAGATGGAGGCAGCCGCGGCCCGGCTCGACTATGAACGGGCCGCAGTGCTGCGTGACCAGCTCGCGGCGCTGACCGAGATCCAGTCGCGGCAGGTGATCAGCCTGGCGCGTGGCGGACGCGAGACCGACGTGCTCGCGGTCGCGGAGCGGGGCGGGGAGTTCTGCGTGGCCTGGCTGCCGGTGCGCGGTGGCCAGATGCTCGGAACCTCGACCTTCCATCCGCGCGCTCCGGTCAGCGAGGCGCCCGAGGTGCTGTCGGCGTTCATCCGTCAGCACTACGACGGCCAGGAACCGCCAGCGCGGATCCTCGTGTCGCATCGCCTCGAAGACCAGCAGGCGCTCGCCGCAGCGCTCAGCGATCGCGCCGGGCATCCGGTCGTGATCGCGACGGCACGGCGCGGCACGCCGCAGCGCTGGGTGGAACTCGCGCGGCAGAATGCCGGAAATGCGCTCGCCATGCGTGCAGCGACGCGGGCGAGCCTCACGACCCAGCTCGCGGCGCTCGGCGAATTCCTCGGTCTCGCGCAACCGCCGGCGAGGATCGAGTGTTTCGATATCAGCCACACGCAGGGCGAGGCGACGGTCGCCGGTTGTGTCGTGTTCGACAGCCAGGGGCCGGCGCGCCAGGAATACCGCCGCTACAACATTGAAGGCGTTGCCGAGGGCGACGACTATGGCGCGATGCGCCAGGCGCTCACCCGGCGCTACCGCCGCCGGCTGCAGGAACAGGCGCCATTGCCAGACCTGCTGCTGCTCGACGGCGGTGCCGGCCAGCTCGCCGAGGGCGCACGCGTGCTCGCTGAACTCGAGCTCACGCTGCCGGCCGTCATGGCCGTCGCCAAGGGCGCGGACCGGCGGCCGGGCCAGGAGCGCCTGTTCTTGTTGGGCCGCGATGGCGTCTCTATACTGCCGCCGGACTCGGTGGCCCTGCGCCTGGTCCAGCGGGTGCGCGATGAGGCTCACCGCTTCGCGATCGGCGGCCATCGGCGCAGTCGATCCCGGGCACGACAGACCTCGATGCTCGAGGCCATCGCCGGGCTGGGGCCCGCGCGGCGGCGCCGGCTGTTGCAGCACTTCGGCGGGCTGCAGGGCGTGCTGCGAGCCGGCGTCGAGGACCTCGGCCGCGCGCCGGGCATTGGCCCGGCGCTCGCGAAGTCCATTTTCGAGCACCTGCATCCGGGAGTGGAATGACACATCCGTATACGGTCCCGAACCTGCTGACGGCGCTCAGGATCGTGCTGATCCCGGCGATCGTCGTGCTGTTCTACCTGCCGTACAGCTGGTCCGACATGGCCTGCGGACTGATGTTCGCGGCTGCCGGCATCACCGATTCCTTCGACGGTTACCTGGCACGGCGTCTCGACCAGGTGTCGCCGCTCGGCGCGTTCCTCGATCCGGTAGCCGACAAGCTGATCGTTGCCACGGCACTCGTGCTGATCGTCAGCCGCGACCCCGCCTGGTATCTGGTCGTGGCGGCGGCCGTGATCATCGGGCGGGAAATCGCGATTTCCGGCCTGCGCGAATGGATGTCCGAGATCGGCGCGCGGCACAAGATCGCGGTCTCCGGCGTCGGCAAGTTCAAGACCATCCTGCAGGTGGTCGGGCTATCGATGCTGCTGTTCCGCCAGGACCTGTTCGGCCTGCCGATCTACCGGCTGGGGCTCGCGCTGACCATCGTGGCCGCGGCCCTGACCCTGTGGTCCATGGTCGCCTACCTGCGCGCCGCCTGGCCGGACCTGCGGCAATAGGAAAAGTGTTAGTAGCAAATAGAAATGTCCGGTTTGGTAGCACATAGATTGTCCGCTTTTTGGTCCCAGCCGGGCCGGGGGCCGCGGGCGTAGCCCGAGGGCCCCGGCCCGGCGGGATCCGGCCGCCGCGAGCGGACGTTACGCGGCATGCCGGAGGGTCTCCTGGAGCCGGCCCTCAGCCGTATAGCGGGCCAGACAGCGCGGACCGTGGAAGATCGCCAGCGTGTCATCGCCGTAGCGGTGCACGCGGACGGTGAGCCGGACGAAATGGCAGCGGTGCCCCTGGCGTGGGATCTGCAGGGTCCGGCCCTCGAAGCTCACGCAGTTGTCGGCACCGACCTTGCGCTCGAACTGCTCGCACAGGATGTCGTCGAGCCCGTCACCGATCCAGGGGACGAAGGCGGTGCCGGGCTCGAGGGCGGGCTGGGCGAACTCGGCATTGAACGCCGGCCGGTAGTGCTCCTCGAGATAGCGGTTGGCGGCAGCCATGTCGGTGATGCCGACGGTGGCCAGCTCCCGCACCAGGCGCTGCTGGTGGGTGCTGAAGGCCCGCTCCGAGCGCCCGCGCGCCTGCGGCGAATAGGCCGCGATCATCTCGATGCCGAGCCGCTGCAGGGCCCGGCCGAACTGCGTCGGCGTGCGCTTGTCGACCTTGCCGCCGGCCGTGGGCGTGAACCAGTAATGGCTGCCGCGATCGGTATATAGCGCGCTGAACAGGCCCCGGCTGCGGATCACGGCCGCCACTCCGGCAAAGCTCGAGCGGGTGCCTTCCTCGGGGACGAACTGCATCGCATAGTGCTCGCTGGTGGCATCATCCATGGTCACGATCAGGTCCCACTGCTGATCCGGCACCCACGCATGCCGGCTGCCATCCTGGTGCAGCAGCATCCCCGGCAGCGGCGCCCGGTCCCGACGCTTGCGGTGTGCGCCGCGCTTCGGCGCCCGCCGCACCAGTCCCGCCTCCTGCAGCCGCAGCTTGACCCAGCTGTAGCTGCGTACGCCGCCGGCGCGCCGGTACCAGGCAAAGTAGTGCTTCGCGCTCCAGCCCTGGTGGCGCTGCCGGTAACTGTTGGTCAGCGCCAGCACCTCGTCCACCGGCGCGCGCCGGTGCGAGAGCTGGTGCAGCCGCCGGTCAATCAGCCCGTCCAGACCGTCCTCCTCGTAGCGGTCGATGTGGCGCCGGAACGTCCGCGCGCACACTCCCAACAGCAGCGCCGCCTCCTCCTGCCCCAGACGACCGGCCTGCCAGCCGGTATAGGCCTCCACGAATCGCATCTTCCGCGTCTCCTGTAGCCACTCCGTCCTGCGCATGGCACACCCCCTTTGGGGTCCCACCTTGCACCGGACAGATCACGTGCTACAGAACCGGACAAATCATGTGCTACCAACACGGCAATAGGAAAAGGGGACAGTCCCCTTTTTTCAATGCTAAAATGACCCCCGCTTGCAGGCGCCCTGCGGGAATAGCTCAGTTGGTAGAGCGCAACCTTGCCAAGGTTGAGGTCGCGAGTTCGAGCCTCGTTTCCCGCTCCAGATTCCACGAAACCCCGCGCTCGTCCCGGGGTTTCGTGTCTAATGCGTCCGTGGCTAGGTGGCAGAGTGGTCATGCAGCGGCCTGCAAAGCCGTGTACGCCGGTTCGATTCCGACCCTAGCCTCCACTTCCTTCCAGAAAATCATGCAAAGCCCCGGTGGCGGAACGGGTAGACGCTGCGGACTTAAAATCCGCTGGCCGCGAGGCCATACAGGTTCGATTCCTGTCCGGGGCACTACCCGCCGGTCAATTGAATCACATATGATTTATTATCAATAACATATAAGTCATTATTTGCTTGACTTCTGACGGCTGGCCCGACGGTAGTTTTCCCGGAACCGTTCCGGCACGCGCTCGTCGCAGCCGAGCGCCACGCGCCTGACTTCGGGGCTGTCGGTCGGCTGGTGCCCAACCCCGAGCGCCGAGGCACGCGGCGCGGTGATGGCGGTCACGGTGCCCGCGAGACGGCCGAGTCCCGTGATCTCGCATTCCACGAGATCGCCCGCGTCCACCGGGCGCGAGTGGCAGGGCGTACCCATCAGGATCACGTCTCCCGCGACCAGGCTGATGTGTCGTGCCAGGTCGGCGATCACATAGTGCGGCCCCCAGATGGTCTCCTCGCCAATCCGGGCCTCCTGCACGACGAGTCCGTTGCGAAAAGTCCGCAGCGTCTGTTCGAAGAGATTGATGCCGCGCACGATTCCCGGGCCGATCGGCAGCAGCGTATCGGCGCCCTTGACGCGCAGCATCGAGCCCTGGTCGGTGTCGCGGAAGTCCTGCAGCCCCATGTCGAGTGCCGGGCAGAAGCCCTCGATGAAGTTCCAGGCCTCGTCTGGCAGCACGTTGCGGCAACTGCGCCCGATCACGACCGCATATTCGCCCTCGTAATTGAGGTACCGGCAATCGGCCGGCTTCAGGATCTGCCCGCGGTGGCCGTTCAATGACGTCGGCGGCTTGGTGAAGTAGGTCGGTGTGTCCCCGGGCCGGGGCTGGCTGCGGGTCTCCATGCTCCGCGAGCGGTAGGAGATGTGCACCGCGATGATCTTGCCCGGGCTCACCGGTGGCAGGTGCGGCAGCGTCGAGGGATCGACGATCCGGCCATCATCGAGCCGTAGCCATCCGGCCTGCGCGCCGTCCTCCAGAATAGTCCCCCAGAATGCGCTGCCGCCGACCAGCACGCGGCGGCGCTCAATGCGCGGGCCACGCAGCACGGTCGGCAGCTCCCCGAGCGGAAACTCAAAGTTCATCGGCGCAGCGTCCTATGGGCTCGGGAACCAGAGGTGGATGTTGCCGGTGCCGCGCGCATTCTCGTAATCCGACAGCGGCTCAGCCGGCGCGCGCCAGGCGGCTCCACCCAGCGCGCCCGCCATCTGCAGGTAATGCGCGCCGAAGGCTTCCCACGGCAACCGGCGGTATTCCTCGTCCCAGCGCGCGAACACCAGGTCGTGCCGTCCCTGCCGGAACAATTCGATGGCACCCTTGTCGCTCGCCACGTTCTCGGGCCTGGACACATTGCTCTCGTGAAAGATGCGCGGGTGCCGTGGTACCCAGTCGATGTTGTTGAACCGGTGACTCAGGGCTCCCGAGGCGAGCAGCAGAACGCGCAGGTCGCTGCGACGGATGGCCTCGCCAATCACCTCACCGGACTCCACGAAGTGCCGCCACTCGCAGTTCTGGCAGGAGCTGACAGAGACGACCGGCAGGTCCATGCCCTCGAGCCGCAGCTGTTTGACCAGATTGAGCGTCGCATACTGGCGCCCGAGACCGGGATGGCAGATCGTGCGCGACTGCACGCTGCGCTCCCGAGCCACCGCTTCGACGGCGAGTGCGAGCCCTGGATGCCCGCGATAGTCGTAGGGCAGGCCGTGCAGGTACCAGGGCATCTCGTCGGAGATGTAGGTGCCGGCGTAGCGCGCGCCACCATCGACGAGATGGTAGCCAGTCGTGAACCAGTGCGAGTCGAAGATCATCACAACGTCGGGCCGGGCCCGGACGATCCGTTCACGGACGCGGGCGTAGCCGGCGACCAGGTCGGAATCCGTGCCGGCACCCTGCAGCAGGCGGAACTCCTCGCACTGCATGAGTCCCGGGTGATGCGAGACCAGTGCTGCCCCGACGATCTGTCCCATCAGTGCCTGTCCCCTGTCAGCGGTGGCTGAAACTGGCGCGGAATGGCTTCTTCGGCACGACGACATCCTTGACGTCACAGAAGAACTCGAAGCTCCAGCCGCCGCCCTCGCGCCCGATCCCGGAGCGCCGGATGCCGCCGAACGGCGCGGCCAGGTCCCGGATACCGAAGCTGTTGACCCAGATGAAGCCCGTGCGGATGCGCAGGGCGACGGCAGTCGCGTGCGCGGTCTCGCCATAGCAGACGCCGCCCAGGCCATAGTCCGTACCGTTCGCGAGTTCGACGGCAAGGTCGTCGCTGCCGAAGGCCTGCAGCGTCAGCACCGGGCCGAAGACCTCGTTCTGCACGATCTCGCTGTCCTGGGCGACGTCAGTCAGGAGCGTCGGCTCGAAATACTGTGCGCCATATGCATGCCGCCGGCCGCCCCACAATGGGCAGGCACCGGCAGCGATGGCGCGCTCGACGAATCCGCCGATGCGTTCCACCTGGCGCGGATGAATGATCGGGCCGACTTCCGTCGCCTCGTCGCGGGGATCACCGACCCGGAGCTGGTCCACGTAGCCGCGCATCGTGGCGACGAAGTCATCGACGACCCTGGTGTGCACGAGCAGGCGCGTACCGGCCAGGCATACCTGCCCGGCGTTTCGGTACATCAGGGCCGCGGTGGCGGCAGCATTGTCGAGATCCGCGTCCTCGAGGACGATGAATGGCGACTTGCCGCCCAGCTCGAGGCTGCAGGGCACGAGGTTGGCGCCGGCGGTCTGCGCAATCCACCGGGCGGTGGCCACTGAACCGGTGAACGAGATGCGCGCGATCCGCGGGTCGCTCACGAGCTGAGCGCCGGTGTTGCCTCCGGAGCCCTGTACGACGTTGAGCACGCCTGCCGGCAGGCCGGCCGCGTGCGCACAGTCTGCCAGCAGCGAACCCGTCAGCGGCGCCCACTCGGGGGGCTTCAGGATCACGGTGTTGCCCGCGGCCAGCGCCGGGCCGAGCTTCCAGGTCGCGAGCATCAGTGGCGAGTTCCACGGCGTGATGATGAGCGCAATGCCCGCGGGGTCGTGGCGGACATTGTGGAGGGCCTGGTCGGTATCGATCGACCGATCCTGCAGCTGCAGCGCCTGCTCGGCAAACCAGCCGATGTTGAGCATCGAGCGGGGCACGATGCCGTGCCGCATGCGTGACAGCAGGACTCCGGCGTCGTTGCTCTCGACCACGCAGAAGGCATCGGCGCGCCGCCCGATCTCGGCCGCGAAGCGGTCGAGGAACAGCTTCCGCGATGCAGCCGGCAGCGCCGCCCAGGCCGGGAAGGCACGCCCAGCCGCGGTGATCGCGGCCTCCACCTCCACGGCACCGCCCTCGCTGATCCGGCCCAGTACGCGCTGGTCGATCGGCGAACAGGTTTCGAAGGTCTCCTCCGACTGGAGACGCCGGCCGTCGATATAGTGGCCCGTCGCAACAGCAATGCCGGCAACGTCGAGAGTTGCCGGGCTCATTTCCCTACCCCTGCGCGGAACCTCGCCGCAAGCGAGCGCGCCGCCTGCGCGAGCAGGGTCGTATCGACTCCCACCGCGACAACCCGGGCGCCGAGGCCGATGTAATGACGGGCGAGGACCTCGTCGACGCACAGGATGCCGGGTGCCTTGCCCATGGCCCGGATGGTCGCGATTGCGCCTTCGATCGCCGAGCGGACCTCCGGGTGAGTCGGCTCGCCGAGATGCCCCATGGACGCCGCGAGGTCGGCCGGGCCGATGAACACGCCGTCCACGCCCTCGACCGAGGCGATTTCCTGGAGCTGCGCCAGCGCCCCGGTTGTCTCGACCTGCGCCAGCAGGCACTGGCGCTCGTTGGCCTCGTGCAGGTAATCCGGGTACGCATTCCAGCGCGAGGAGCGCGCGAGCCCGCTGCCGACACCGCGCACGCCAGCTGGCGGGTAGCGCATGGCGCGCACCAGTTCCCGGGCGTGGTCAGCGCTCTCGACCATCGGTACCAGCAGCGTCTGCGCGCCGATCTCGAGCACCTGCTTGATGCAGGTGGCGTCACCGTGCGGAATGCGCAGCACCGGGTGTGCCGGGTAGGGTGCCAGTGCCTGCAGCGTCGCCAGGATGGTCCGCAGCTCATTCGGCGCATGCTCGCCGTCAATCAGCAGCCAGTCGAAGCCACAGGTCGCACAGAGCTCGGCGGAGCCGGGGTCTGCCAGTCCGAGCCACAGGCCGATCTGCGTCTCGCCGCGGGCGAGCGCCTGCTTGAAGCCGTTATCGGGTGTGCGCATGGCGGTCACCGGAATCGCAGCGAGATCGAGCCCAGCGGTCCGTAGTCCGCCAGGAACTCATCGCCCGCTGCGCAGGGGACCGGGGCCGTGAAGGATCCCCCGAGCACGACTTCGCCCGCCGCAAGGCCCTCGCCCCAGGCCGCCAGCTTGTTGGCGAGCCAGGCGACACCGTTGCCTGGATGGTTCAGCACCGCTGCGCCGAGTCCGGACTCCTCGACGACGCCGTTCCGGATCAGGAGGGCCCCGGCCCACCGCCAGTCCACCGCACCGGGTTTCATCCGCTGGTCGCCCAGCACCAGCGCCGCGTTCGCGGCGTTGTCGGCGATCGTGTCGAGCACCGTGCGCGGCGCCCGGGTCACGCGGTCGAAACGCTCGATGCGCGCATCGATGAGCTCGAGCGCCGGCACCACGCAGTCGGTCGCGCTCATCACCTCGGCAAGCGTAGTGCCCGGCCCGCGCAGCGGTCGCGCGAGGACGAAGGCGAACTCGACTTCGAGGCGCGGCACGAGGTAGCCCGCGGCCTCGAGCTCGCTGCCGTTGCCGACCAGCATCGCCTCGAGCAGGGTGCCGTAGTCCGGCTCGTCGATCTGTGCCGCGACCTGCATCGCGCGCGAAGTCAGGCCGATCTTGTGCCCGATGATCGCCTGGCCCTCGCCGCGCTTGATGTCGATCCAGGCCCGCTGGATCGCGTAGCTGTCCGCGACAGTCAGGCCCGGATAGCGCTTCGAGAACTGCCCGACAGGCACGCGGCTGCGCTCCGCTTCGTGCAGCTCCCGCGCGAGGGCAGCATGGGTCTTCGCATCCAGCATGATTGGAAAGTGTCGCGATCCCGGCCACGCCGGACAAGCAATCGATTCTTGTGAATTATCAGGCCCTGACTGATAATGCCGCGCATGCCGCTGACCCGCTTCTCGCTGCGCCAGATCGAGGCCTTCGTCAGCGTCGCGGAGCAGCACAGCTTCAGCGCCGCGGCGGAGCGCATGGGCCTGACCGCGCAGTCCGTCAGCCAGCTCGTGGCCGAGCTCGAGGCGGTCCTCGGTTTCCGCCTGTTCGACCGCACGACGCGCCGCGTCAACCTGTCGAGCGCCGGCCGCGACTTCCTCGCCCCGGCAGAGACCGTGCTGCGACACGTACAGGCTGCCGAGACCTCGGCCGATGATGTGCGCCATCAGGCGGTCGGTGTCGTGCGGGTCGGCGCGCCACTCGCGCTTGCCAGTACGGCCCTGCCGGCGGCCATCCACGATTTCGGACTGCAGCGACCGAAGGTCGTCGTGCGTATCCGTGACCTGCCCGTGGACGGGCTCGTGGACGGAGTGGCCTCGGGCGACGTCGACCTGGCTGCGGGTCCCGACCGCGCTGTCGGGCCGGAAGTGTCGAGCGAGGCCCTGTTCGACAGCGCCTGGGTGCTGTGGTGCTCTCCGCGGCATCCGCTCGCCGCGCGGCGTGCCGTACGCTGGGCTGAGCTGCGCGGCCAGCGGCTCGTGGCGACCGGCCGCGACCACGAGCGCAGCGTCGCACAGATGAGCCAGACTGCGCCGGAGGAGGTCCGCATCACGCCAATCGAGATCGTGGATAACCTGACCACGGCGCTCGGAATCGCCTCGCAGCGATCCGCCGTGACGCTGGCGCCGGCCTATGTCGCCGTTCTGGCCAGAGCCTTTGGACTCGTGCAACGGCGCATGGTTGAGCCGGAGACCCTGCGCCGGGTTTGCCTGTACCGCTCGATGGGACGCGCGCTATCGCCCGCGGCGCAGGGCTTCGCCGAACACCTGCGAGACTGGCTGCCGCGCTGGGCCCGGCAAGTGGCTCGCGCGGGTCGACGATCGCGGCTGCAGCCCGGCGCCGGTCACTCGGTCGCCGTCGCCGGCACCAACCGCAGGCTGTCGATGCCGGCGAAATAGCCGTTCGCCTGGCGATTCCTGCCGGTAATGGTGATCCGAATCCGGTGAGCACCGGTCGCGAGCGTGAATACACCGAGCGGCACCGGGCCAACGGGAACGACGGCTGGGTCGAATCCGTCGAATCCGTCGCCGCCCGGCTCACCGTCGATCTCGAAGCCGAGCCGCCCGTAATCCGGCGCGCGCGTCAGGTGCATCTCGATGCTGTAACGCCCGGCCGCCGGTACCTCGAAGGTCAATTCCAGCGTTGAGCCCGGCGCGCCGCCACTCCAGAAGAGCTGCTCGCCTGCGCTCCAGCCGGCACCGAACCCGGCCATCGGCTGCGCGTCGGCCCGACCGCCCGACACCCGGACGGCGTTGGAGCGGACGAGTGCCTCGGCCTCGATCGTGACCGGCCGCGCCAGCGCGCCGGCGGCGACGGCCATTGCGAGCCGCTTCGGTGGCGCGACCACCGGTGGCGTTGCGGTCGCCGCCGGCTGGAACGTCATCTGCACGCGCTGGACAGTCGGTGCCTGGAACGAGGCGCTGCGGCGGCAACGCGAGTTCGGATTCGCCTGCGGCAGCAACGCGTGGCACAGCGCCAGCGCCTTGCCGTTGTTGCAGTCGAACTTCAAGGAATGGTCGCCGGTCTTGGCCAGCACGCAGCCAGCACCGGCGAGCAGCGGGATGACCTGCTTGGTGATGCGTTCCTTTTCGGAGGCGAGCGCGAAGGACAGGTGAATTCCCGCGGAGCCGCAGACCCAGCCCCAGAGATTCGGCGGGTACAGCGCGCCAGCCAGGAAATCCTTTGATTTCGGTCCGACGGGTACCGGGAATGCAGCCCTCGTCGTCGCGTAGCAGTTGCCAAGCACTGCCGAGAAGGGCGACGGCAGGGACTGGAAGCCTTCTTCCGACCACTTCGGGCGCGGCAGCTGCCGGATGGCCGTGACGAACTGCTCGGCCTTGCCCGACCAGAAGTTCGTCGCCAGCAGCAACGAGGCCGTGGCGTGGATGTTCTCGAAATAGGCGCCCGGTGCTACGCGTACGAGATTGGCAAGCGCGGTCGCCTCGTCATGCAGCTGCTGGCTCTTGTGCTGGCAGGTCTTGATATTCCAGTCGCTCGGCGGGCTGTTGAGGAGGCCCGACTTCACATAGGCCACGCATTGCTTGTGCATTTCGCCGTCGAAGCCGAGGAACGGTGGCTTGCCGGTGGTCACCAGCGCCCTGAGTGCCCGCTGATGCAGCAGTGGCCTGGCGGCGTTCTGGTAGTAGATGTTCTCCGGCGCGACTCCAGCCCCGCCAAGACCCAGGCTCTTCAGGCCGGAGGAGGCAAGGTCACCGAGTGCCTGGACCCCACTCTCGAGCGCCGCGATACCGGCTTCCGCGCCCTGCTTCAACAGCTTGCCGCCGGCGACCAGGACCTGGGCCACGGCACCGCAGGTGATGTCCTTGCCGGGGAAGGCGGGCACCACCTCGCAGGCGATCGTCGGATCGCCGACGACGTAGATCACTGTGAGCCAGTCGCCCTTCGATGCCGCGTCGTAGATCTTCGCGGCCTTGCCGAAGGCCTTGGTGATGATCGGCTTGAGCGCGGTACTGCACAGGATGTCGGTCGGCGGCCCGGGCGGCAGCAGCTTGCAGGCAATCACCGGACCGGCGAGTTCGATCAGCCGGACGTAGTCGGGCTTGGTCGCGGCGCCGTAGATGTCGATGAACTTCTGGGCCTTGGGGTCATAATCGGCCGCGCACTGCTGCATGCCGCTCATGTTGCCGCCGCTCTTGACCAGGCATTCGATCACGGCCTTGGCGGAACAGGTGTCGCTGTCGAGGACGTAGTACTGGCACAGGTCGTTGATCAGCGACTGCACGCCGACGGCCTGCGCCCGCGGACTGAGGGCCAGCAGGGGCAGCAGCAGCAGCACGGTCGCGGCGAGGCGCAGGAGGGCCGGACTTGTGCGCGGTGGTACCACATCAGCTGAAGTTCCTGCGTTCACCGTGCGTCTCCCCGGGTTCGTCAATTCGCTCAGCTGTGCACGAGTTCTTGTACCACAGGACATGAGCGCCGGGCAGTACCAGCGTCGATCGAGGCAGTTCGAGACCCCGTAAGGCTCATGCGCTTTTCACGGCCTTTCCGGGAAGAGCCCGGGCATCCATCGGGAGGCAAGAGCGGCAGGGAATGTCAGTCGCAGCGGCGCTCGCGTGCCGGCGGCGACCAGGACGCCACGGTCAAGGAGGGCGGAGACCACTCGGCGCGCCTGCCGCTCGCCGGTTCCGACGACGCCGGCGGCATCGCCCCGGGGGAGCTCCCCACGGTACAGGACTGCCTCCAGAACCGTGCCAGATCTTGGCGGCAGGCGAGTGAGGCGGATTTCCTCTTCGGCCCACAGCAGAATCCGCGTCCGCAGTTCGTCCGGCTGTACCAGTGCCTCCATGAAAGTCACCTGGTCGAGACATACAGTCAGAAAGAAGCGCGTGAACCCGGCCAGACTCTCCTCACTCAATGGACCCCGGCCGTCGAGGTCATTGCGGCGCGGCTGGTCGCAGGCGGTCAGGTGCGACTTGTATTCCTGCACATTCCGCGCCAGTCCGCGGGCAACGGACCATACCGCACCCGTGTCGAGTGCCGCCAGCATGGTCGCGTGCGACATGAGCCGCGCAACACGACCGTTTCCGTCCAGGAATGGGTGAATCCACACCAGCCGGTGATGGGCCGCTGCGGTCGCCAGGATCGTCTCGGTCTTGCCGAGCCCGGCGTAGACATTCTCGAAGCGCTCCAGGAACCGGCCAACAGCAGGTGGACTGATCACCAGATGCCGCCCGACCTGGACGTCCCGGCTTCGCAGCTCTCCGGGAACGATCTCGACGCGCTCCATGGTTGCGGGATCTTCGACGAACAGAAGATCGGCCGGCAGCAGGCTGCAAAACCGCCGATGAACCTCCTTGATGCCCTCGACGGTGCTGGAGCGGCCGGCCAGGCCGCCGCCATCAATCCACCGCTGAACCTCAATGTGCGCCCTCGCTTCGAGCTGCAGGTCGCGCTTCCTGGCGTCCTTGCTGTAGTCGCCCTTGAGAGCTCGCTCGATGTCGACCGGGTGAGTGTCGTGCCCCTCGATGAGATTGCTGTAGTAACAGTTCATTGACCGCACGAGATCGGCCAGGGAGGCGAGGACACTCTGCGGCAACGAGCGCCGGAAGCCCGCGCTT
>SCUD01000053.1 GCA_004297335.1 Gammaproteobacteria bacterium | reverse complement strand
GTAACCGGGACGCAGCCCGCCATCCTCGGCCACGTCCATCGCGAGCGTGGCGACGGGACCCTCGAAGCCAAGCCGCCAGTGGCGGTAGCGTTCGGGGCTGGTCTGGTAATCGACGGAGTCATCAATGCCGGTCCGGGCTGCCTCGGTATCCATGCGGTCTTCCTCTGACCACGGCCAAATTCCAGCATACCAGACCGGCGCGGCACGCGGCCGCGCCGGAACGAAGGACCGGCCCGCCCCCTCCGCGCTCTGCTGTAGAATCCCGCATCGGCAGGCTGCTTCCTGGGGCCATCAGCCGTGGTTTTCGAGGGTGCCGGTGTGAAGAATCAGCTCATCTCGATGGTCATGTCGCGGACGCCGGCGACGGTGCCCCCTGGGAGCAGCGTCGCCGAGGCCCACCGCCGGATGCAGGAACTCGGCTGCCATCACCTGCCGGTGGTGGAGCATGGCGCACTGGTCGGAATGCTGAGTGCGAGCGACATCGTGAAGGCACTGGTCCCGGCGCCCGGCTCGCCTCCATCCCGGAGCGGCGCCGCATTGCTGCAGGAACGGCGCGTCTCCGGCATCATGTCGCGCCGGGTCGTGAGCCTGCCGCAGGACGCGACGCTCGAGGAGGCTGCCCGGAAACTCGCCACCGGCGACTTTCACTCGCTGCCGGTGGTCGGGCCGGGCGGGGCGCTGGTCGGTATCCTCACCGCCAGGGATCTGGCGGAGCTGCTCGTCGCGTCCCTGGCCGGCCCTGATCCGGATCCGGAGTCAGCGCCGCCCGTACCGGCGGAAGGCGCGGCTGCCCGGCAGGCCAGGGTGCAAGCCGAGCTGTACCAGGCGGTGAAGCTCTACCTCTGCTCCGGCCGCGGCGACCTTGAACATGGACGGCTGCAGCGTGCCTTCGATGCGGCCAGGGAATGCCTCGAATCAAGCCAGCTTGGAATCCAGGTGTAGAGGATGACCGCAGACGACCGACCGACACCCGCAACGCTGCAACCGACGGAACTGATCGACAGCGACCATCCCGAGGTCGTCGCCTTCGCCCGGGAGTTCGGGCGCGGGGCTGACGACCGGGAGCGAGCCGTCAATTTATACGTTGCCGTGCGCGATCAGGTCCGCTACGACCTCTACAGGATCGACCTTTCGCCGGATGGCATGCGCGCCAGTACCGCACTGCTGCAGGGCTACGGCTGGTGCGTGCCGAAGGCCGCCCTGCTCGCCGCCGCCTGCCGCACCATCGGCATTCCAGCCCGGGTCGGCTACGCGGATGTGCGCAATCACCTGAGCACCGAGCGTATCCGCCGGATGATGCAGACGGACATCTTCATCTGGCACGGCTATACGGATATCTGGATCGACGGCGCCTGGCGCAAGGCTACACCGGCTTTCAACCTGGATCTGTGCGAACGCTTTGGGCTGCTGCCGCTCGAATTCAACGGCGTCGACGACTCCCTGTATCACCCCTACGACCGGGCCGGTAACCGGCACATGGAGTACGTCCGCCAGCGCGGCAGTTTCGACGACATGCCGCTCGCAGCGCTCGCCGCGGAGACCCTGGCCACCTATCCGGACTGGATGCGGGAGGCACAGGCCATGACGGAGAACGCCTTCCTGGACGATGTCGCGCGGGAAGTATCGAGCACGGGATAGCGGCCCGGACCGCAATCGATTCAAACCAGGCAACAGGGAGACTCATCAGTGCCGCGCACCGCTCAGGCCTCACTCATCTGGAACCGGGATGCCGAGACCATGCCGCGCCAGGACCTCGAGCGCTTGCAGCTCGAGCGCCTGCGGGCAACCGCCGACCTGGTCTTCCACAAGGTGCCGTTCTACCGGCAATCCTTCGACGCCGCCGGAATCCGACCGGAGGATATCCGCTCGCTCGGGGACCTCGCACGCCTGCCGCTGACCACGAAGAAGGACCTGCGCGATAACTATCCGTTCGGCCTGCTGACCGTGCCGCTCGATGCGATCGTGCGCCTGCACGCTTCCTCCGGCACGACCGGCAAGCCGACGGTCGGCCCCTACACCGCCCGCGACCTCGCCACCTGGGGCGAGGTCATGGCCCGGGTCTATGCCAGTGCCGGCGTGACCTCCCGGGACATCGTCCACAACGCCTACGGTTACGGCCTGTTCACCGGCGGGCTCGGATTCCACCTGGGAGCCGAACAGGTCGGGGCCGCTGTTGTCCCGGCCTCGGGCGGACTGTCAAAGCGCCAGGTCATGCTGATGGAAGACTTCGGCGCGACCGTTCTCACCTGCACGCCGTCCTACTCGCTGGTGCTCGCGGAGACGGCCCTGGAACTCGGCGTCGACGTGCGCAGCCGCCTGCGACTCCGGGCCGGGATCTTCGGTGCCGAACCGTGGACCGAGGCGATGCGGCAGGAGATCGAGGCCAAGCTGCACCTCGAGGCTTTCGACACCTTCGGTCTCACCGAGATGATCGGCCCCGGCGTCGCCTCCGAGTGCCCCCGCCATGACGGCCTGCATATCGCCGAGGATCACTTCCTGCCCGAGGTCATCGATCCGGACAGCGGTGCGCCGGTGCCCGATGGCGAGGTCGGCGAACTGGTCTTCACGACGATCACGCGCGAGGGCCAGCCGCTGATCCGCTACCGCACGCGCGATCGCATCCGGCTGACGCGCGAGCCCTGCGCCTGCGGGCGCACACTGGCGCGCATGAGCAAGGTGCTCGGGCGCACCGACGACATGCTGATCATCCGCGGCGTTAACGTCTACCCGTTCAACATCGAGAGCGTCGTGCTCGCGGTCGAGGGACTGGAACCACACTACCTGATCCTGATCGACCGTCCCAAGGACCAGCTCGACGAGATCGAGGTCTGGGTCGAGGCCTCGGTCGAGCTGTGGAACAGCGGGGAATACTGGATCCGGGAGACCGAGAAGAAGCTGCACAAGAGCCTGGCCGACGCCCTGGGCCTCTCGCCCAGGGTCAAGGTCGCGGAGCCGCACAGCATCCAGCGCAGCGAAGGCAAGGCGCGGCGGATCATCGATAAACGTGAACTCGGGAGTTGAGACCATGACGAAACGAATTCCGTTGTACCTCGCGGCCCTGCTGCTCGCTGCCGGTCCGGCGCTGGCCGCGGAGCCGCTGGTCCTCGACCTCGATTCGGACCGCGACATGGTCTCCCTGCTCCACCACGTGGATGGGTTTCTGTTCGCACCGACGATGAACTTCTCAGCCGATGTTGCCGGTGAGCTCGGGCGCCGCTTCCGCGTGGACCCGTTGCGGAACCATCTGTCCGCGACGGCGCTGCTGCGCATCGGCGACGAAATCGCCGGCTTCGCCACCGAGCAGGAGGTGCTCTCCATCGACCCCGCCACCGGCGCGAAGCGTGCCGAGTCCGCCTGGCTGATCCAGCTCACGGTGCCAGGTTACCGCGGCTTCCTCGCCGTGACCCAGGTCGAGAACGCCGGGCCGACGTTCGCCCTCGTCCGCCAGGTCATGGAGAATCCGCAGGGACCGTGGCCCGACCGCTTCGAGCGTTTCCTCTCCACCTCCGGCAACGCCACGGTCACGACCGCCACCGGCGAACTGGCCCGCTACCTCGGCGGCCGCTTCGAGGAATACAACTTCGTGAACCCGGCCGATTTTGCCCGGATCGGCCGCTTCCGCGGGCGGATCCAGTTCGTTGTGTATCCGCAGTAAGTATTGGATCGCGGCCCGCCTGTTTCAGACAGCCGCGGCGATGTCTGTCTTCCTGAAATCAGCGCCCTTGAACAGGAGCGGCTCGCCCGTCGCCTTGGCGAGCGCGTAGGAAAAGCAGTCGCCGTAATTGAGCGCGGCAGGATGCCGGCCCTTGCCGAAGTCGGCATAGGCCTGCCGCGCAATGTGCGCATGCTCTTCGGTAACCGATTCGATGACGATACCGGCGCGACGGATAAAGGCGTCGAGCTGCCGGCTGCCGTGGTTCCTGGTCTGCACGTCGATGACGATAGATGCCTCGACCAAGGTTGCAGCCGACATGCGGCATGATTCCGCGCTGGCGATTGCCTGCGCGTAAGTCATGGCGTCGCGCTCCGCGAACAGGATCGCGATGACGGCTGACGTATCAACGATCATCGCGGCAATCCGCGCTGGTCGTAGAGCAGTTCGCCGTGGTCAATGGGCTCGCCCTTCAGCGTCGCCGCACAGCGCCGTCCAATGGAGATGAGATCCTCGACAGTTGCCTCCGGCTGGCGCTGGCGGTGCAGACGCTCCAGCCGTTCGCGCAAGGCCTCCTTGACAGCATGTGTCATGGTCTCACCCGTCTGCCGGGCGATGGCCTGCGCAAGCTTGTGGGCCTCGGGGTCCTTGATATTCAAGCTCATATTGCCGCCTTGGTAGAAATCAATCTACCTTTCTTTATTATCGCCCGGATACCAGAAACGGGCAAGAAGAAAGAACAGGCTTGCCAGAAAGGGAAGGCTACGCCTTCGGCTGCAGCCCCGAGGCGATCATCGCCTGGCGTAGCTGGGCGCGCTGCCAGCCGAACAGCGTCAGCTTGGGCATCCTGAGCTCGCCGCCGGTGAAGCCCAGCAGCTCGTCACAGTATTTCCACTGCTCGAAGTTGTACATGCCCATCGCCGCGCTCGGCAGTGCGATCGACAGCACTGCCTTGCGCAGCGGATCGATCTGCCAGTAGATCGCCGCGGCCTCGTCCATCCGCCCCGCCTCGATCAGCTGGAACATCCGCAAAGTGCGCGGGTTCTCGGCGGTCTGGTAGTTGTGCCACGGTGCGGCGCCCGACCAGCGCATGCCGTACTTGCGGATCAGCGTCGGCCAGGCGTCATCGAAGGGATAGCTGATCAGCACGCGCTCGCCGAACAGACGGAAGCACTCGTCGATCCAGGTCCATTCGAGCAGGCCGATCTTCATCGCGATTACGTTGTCGAGGTCGGCGAGCCGCGCCAGCGTCTGCGCGGAGACCCGATAGGGCGCCGGGAAATCGTTCTTGATCGACGGGAACAGGATCACGCCGAGGCTGGTTGCGTCGCAGATCGCGCGCGTGTACTGGTAGATGTCCTCCTCCGAGCGCGGCCGGAAATTGGTCGGATAACTGATCATCACGCTGTGGCAGCCGGCCGCCTCCGCGAAGCGGGCCATCGCGATGTTCTCCGCGAGCGTGTAGTAGCGCAGGTTCAGCGTGATGCCCACCTTGCCGCGGGCCTCATCCAGGCAGCATTCGACGAAGCGGCGGTCCTCCGCCGGCGTCGTGCCCGCCTCCCCGCCCGAGACCAGCGTCACCGCGAAAAAGCCCTGCTGCAGCAGCATGCGCATGTCATGGCGGATCCCGGCCTCGTCGAGCTCGAGCGTGTCGGGGCGGTAGCTCGGCAGGATCGTCGTATCGAGGCCGTGGTAGGCAGTTCGTGCCCATTCCTTCGCCTCGGATTTCTGGTACAGCATCGGCTCTCTCCTTCAGATCGGGTAGTTTTCAATCAGATCGCGGCTGCGCTCGAGGGCCAGCGCGCGGTTGCAGCCATCGCCGATCAGGCCACCGCGCGCATCACGGAACAGCTTCTCGATCACCGTGCCCGCGGCGAGCCCCGCGGCGCCATGCAGCTGGACGGCCTCGTGGGCGACATCGAAGGCTGCCTGCGTGCAGTGAATCTTGACCGCGGTGCTGTATTCGATCGGCACGCGTGCCTGTGGCGCGAGGCAGGCGACCATCGCCTGCCGGGAAAAGGCGCGGGCCGCCTCGACCCGGGTGAACAGCTCGAACAGCTTCAGCTGCACCGCCTGATGCTGGACCAGCGGCACTCCGCCCTGGATCCGCTCGCGGCAATAGCGCAGTGCCTCCTCGAAAGCGGCCCGGGCGAGACCCAGGAAGGCCACACCGACGCTGAGTCCGCCCATGTTGAGGAACTGGTCCGCCGCTGCTTCATATCGCGCCGGTTCCACCAGCAGGTATTCGGCCGGAATACGAACCGCGTCGAAGCCGAGCGAGCACTGCGGAAAGTCCCGCGAGCCCAGCAGCAGCGTCGGCGGGCCGCGGCGGACGCCGGGCAGGTCGAGCGGCACCAGCGCGATGCCGCCACCCTCGCTGCGACCGTCGGTATCAGAGACGGTGACCCAGACCAGCGCGTGGGTCGCCGCCGGTGCGTTCGAGACCCAGGCGGACTTCTCACCACTGATCAGGTAACTGTCGCCACTGCGCCGGGCCCGGGTCGCGAAGCTGATGCGCGCATCGCTGTCCCCGCGCTTCCAGGCCCACAGTGCATCGGAGCCGTGTCCCGGCTCGGACAACGCTGCACACGAGCACAGCCTCGCCTCCGTATCGGCGACGAACGGCGCGACGATCGTCTCCAGCAGGTGCCGGCTGCCGGGCCGGTGCAGCAGCACGGCCGTGGCCGGAAAGGCATCCGAGAAGATCGACAGCGCAAGGCCGGGAGAAGCCCAGCCGAATTCCTCGAGCAGGATGTGCAGCGACAGCGGATCGAGTCCGAGGCCGCCGACCTCGGCCGGCAGGCCGGCGAGGTGATATCCCTGCTGCCGCGCGGCACGCCGCGCCGCCGACCACGGCGATTCCGGATGCACGATTTCACGCGGGTCCGCCAGGCGATCCGTGGCCAGGGCCGCGGGCCGCAGCACCTCGCGCGCGAAACGCCGGGCCGCGTCGCGCGTCGCGCGCTGCAGATCGGTCAGGGTCACCTCAGGTAGCACGGGTTGTCCTCCGGAGCCGCTCTCTCGCCTCTTCGTCCGTTCCTTCGCGCGCCTCCAGGTTGCGGATCACGAGGCCCAGCAGGCGCATCAGCGTCGCGCGGTCACCGCGGTCCAGCCCCGCGAGCATGTCGGTGGTCATCTCCAGCGCGACGCCGCGCATCCGGTGCAGCAGTGTCCCGACCTGGCGCGTGCGATAGAGGCGCTTGGCGCGCCGGTCGGTCGCATGCGGCCGCCGCTCGAGCCAGCCCTTGGCCTCCAGCCGGTCGAGCAGGCCGCCGAGCGCGGCCTTGCTGAAACCAAGCTCCTGGGCCAGCTCCGACTGCGTGACGCCATCGTTGAAATAAAGCTGCGCCAGCACCCACCACTGCGCGCGGGTCAGGCCGAGCGCGCGCATGCGGCGGTCGAACTGCCGGCTCATCAGGCGGTCGGTCTCGTGGATCAGGTAGCCCGCATTGCTGCGGAAGTCCAGTGCCTGCATGCCTTCAGTATAGTCAACATGTTGACTATTTGGGAAGGACTATTGCAGCAACGCGGCCCGCGGTCGCGGATCACGCCGTCCTGGTTCGGTTCAGGGACTGGGAGCCTTCAGCGCCCAGGCGAGGACATAGTCCCCGGGCGTCGTCTGGTAGAGCGCATGGCCGCCGGCCGCCAGCACCACGTACTGGCGCCCGCTGGCGCTGTAGGTCATCGGAGTCGCCTGGCCTCCGGCGGGCAGTTTCGCGGTCCACAGCACCTCGCCGGTGGCTGCATCGTAGGCGCGGAACTTGTCATCCATGGTGCCGCCGATGAACACGAGGCCGCCCGCGGTCACGACCGACCCGCCTGCATGGGGCGTGCCCATCTGCAGCGGAATCGGCAGCGGCAGCAGCTTTTCGATCGAACCGAGCGCGACCTGCCAGCGAATCGTTCCCTGGGCAAGGTCCACGGCCGACAACCGGCCCCAGGGCGGCGCCGTGCAGGGCGCCCCGAGCGGTGACACGAGCATGCTGGTCTCGACGCGGTAGGGGCTGCCGCGCTGCGGGAAGCGGACGCCGGCGTTGATGTCGATCTCCTTGCCCGGCTGCACCGACCCGCCTGCGGACTTCGGTGTGGCATCCTGGCGCACGAGACGCACGACGCCCGGCGCGTGCAGCGTATTGACATACAGCAGCTGGTGCACCGGATCCCAGGCACCACCGCCCCAGTTGGCACCACCGACGAAGGATGGCATGTAGATCGTGCCCTGCTCGGTGGGCGGCGTGTAGAGCGGCCCGTGGCGCAGCGCCTCGATCTTCTTCCGGCACTGGGAGCGATCGATCGGCGTGAAGCCCCAGGCATCGTCCGGCGTGATGCCCTGCGCGACCAGTGGTGGCGGTGCGGTCGGAAACGGCTGCGTCGGTGCCAGCTGCTCGCCATCGACACCGCCCTGCGGTGCCGGCCGCTCCTCGATCGGAAACACGGGCCGGCCGGTCTCGCGCTCGAACACGAACACGAAACCCTGCTTGGTGAGCTGCACGACCGCCGGAATGGTCCGGCCCTCCTTGCGCAGCTCGACCAGGATCGGCTGGGCCGGGAGATCGGTGTCCCAGATATCGTGGTGCGTGATCTGGAAATGCCAGACGATCTCGCCGGTCGCGCCGCGCAGCGCGACCAGCGAGTTTGCATAGCGATTGTCACCCGGGCGGCTGCCGCCGTAGTAGTCCGGGCTCGCGCTGGATGTCGGCAGGAACACCAGGTCGCGTACCGTGTCGACCGCCATCGGCGCCCAGACGTTGGCGGCGCCGGTCACGCGCGCGCTGTCGCCATGCCAGCTGGCCGCCGCCGGATCCGCCGGATCCCGCGGCACCGGATCGAACTCCCAGCGCAGCGCGCCGGTGCGCACGTCCAGCGCCCGGACCTTGCCGCTCGGTGCATCCGCACGGATGCTGTCGCTGATCGCCGAGCCGACGACGATGACCTCGCCACTCACGACCGGAGGCGAGGAGACCTGGACGAACTCGTCGGCGTCGATCGGCCGGCCCGCATCGAGCGTGACCTCGCCGTTGCTGCCGAAACCCTGGCAGGGCCGGCCATCGACCGCATCGACGGCATGGACACGGAACTTCCAGGTCCCCCAGATGATGCGGTGCGCACAATGCTGGCCGGCCGGGGCCTGCGCGTCCCGCCACTCGGCTACACCACGACAGCGCGGCATGAATCCGGCGCCGGGGGGACCAGACTCCGCGGGCGGCTCGAAGACCCAGCGCTCGCGGCCATTCACCGGGTCGAGAGCGACCAGCCGGCCCACCGGCGTGCAGACGATCAGCGAGCCGGCGATCAGCGATGGCGTGTTCTGGAACGACTGTGCGTGGGCCAGGCCCTCGCCGCGACGATCGATCTCGCCCGTGCGATAGGTCCAGGCCAGTTCGAGTTCACCGACATTGTTGCTGTTGATCTGGGTGAGTGGCGAGAAGCGCACGCCGTCCGGCGGCGCGCCCTCCGCCAGTGCCACCGGCACCGTCATGGCAGCGCCGGCCACCAGGCCGATGAGTCCTGGGATCCTCGTCATACCGCCCCCTCGATCTTGCCGGTCGATCTCCAGTCTACTCAATCCGGCCGGTCGCGGACGAACTGGGACAGTGCCAGCTTGATGCCGAAGGTCGCGCTCTCGTCCAGCGCCACCTCCGCAAAATCGGTGATCTTGAGCTGCTCCTCGCGGGCAAAGGCCACGCGCTCACCGACCATCGGCACGCCCTGGCGGGCCGCGTCGGCAATCGCGGTGTCCAGGTCCGGCACCTTGAGGACAACGGCGTAGAGCACGGCCTCCGATTTCTCCAGGCGCCGTCGGAGCTCGAGCGGGTCCGGTGGATTCGTGACCTGCAGTGGCTCGCCGACCGGACTCAGCAGTTCCAGGTGCTTGTCGAGGGAGATGGCCAGCCGGCAGCCGGCCATTTCCGGAGCCGGCCCCTGCATCTCGGTGAATTGCACGCCGAGTACACCCTGGAAAAAGGCCAGCGCCCGATCCATGTCGCGGACGCCGATGATCAGGCGGTCGATGCCCTCGATCTGCATATCAGCGCTCCTCGTCCGGTGGCAGCCGACCACTCCCAAAGAACTCGCGGACGGCGCCGGCGACCAACTGCTGTGCATCCCGTCCGGCATCGATGACACCATCGAACAGGAAGAAGGGATGAATGGTCCCGGCATAGCAGATTTCGCTGGCCGGCACGCCATCGGCGCGCAGCCGCTCCACGTACCGGTGACCCTCATCGACACAAGGATCGTATCCGGCGGTGATCATCAGCGCGGGCGGCAGGCCCTTGTAGTCTGGCGCATAGATCGGTGACACCAGCGGCAGGAGGGCCTCGATCTCCGGATCGCTGAGATAGACTCGCCGGAAAAAGGCGAAGTCCTCGAACGAGATGAAATAATCGCCGCCGCCCAACCGGCGCCGCGACGGAAACTCCTCGCCATCGGTCACGCTGAGCGCCGGGTAGACGCTGACCTGCAGCGCGATCTTCGGCCCGCCCCGTTCGCGCGCCAGCAGGCAGGTCGTCACCACCAGCGTGCCGCCGGCGCTGTCACCGACAACGGCGATCCGCGCCGGATCGATACCAAGTGCGCCGGCCTCCCGCGCTACCCACGCCAGTGCCGCATAGCCGTCCTCGACCGCGGCCGGGAACTTGTGTTCCGGGGCGAGCCGGTAGTCGACGGCCACGACGACCGCGCCGGCCCCGCGGCATAGATTGCGGCAGACATGATCGTGCGTATCGAGCCCGCCGAGATAGAACCCGCCGCCATGGAAGAACACTACGGCCGGCAGCCGCGCCCCTGGAACGAGGGCCTGCGGCCGGTAGATGCGCACCGGCAGATCGCCTCCCGGCCCCGGGATGCTGCGATCCTCGGTCGCGAACACCTCGACGCTCGGCCCGGCCATCTGTCGCGCCATCTGCGTCAGGCCGCGCCGCGACTCCTCGAGCGGAATCTGGTTGGCTGGCCGGAAACCGCCGGCCTTCATCTGATCGATGAAGGCCCGGGTCTGGGCGTCGAGGGGCTTCATAAAGGGGACTGTCCCCATTTCAGAAGCGGAAGGTGGCGCTCAGGCCCCACTCGCGCGGTCGGCCCGGATAGACGGTCGTGAAGCCGAAGTCAGAGAAGTGCAGGCCGCGCGTGATGTACTCCTCGTCGGTGAGGTTGGTGACGAAGGCGGTGACCGCCCAGCGCTCATCCGCCGCCTGCCAGGCCAGTTGCGCGTTCAGCAGCCACAGGGCCGGCTGGGCGATGTCCTCGCTGTTGTAGGTGTCCTTGAAAGTCGTCGACTTGTACGAGGCATCGAGCCGCGGCACCAGCGTACCAGCGTCGCCGAGCGCAATCGCGTACTGCACGCCGGCGTTGATCGACCACTTCGGCGCATCCGGCAGCACGTTGTCGAGCGACCACGGCACGCTGTCCGCGAGGCTCTGGTACTCGTTGGTCTGGTAGCCAATGCCAAGCTGGAGGTCGAGGCCGGGCGCCGGCCGGGCAGCGATCTCGAGCTCGAAGCCCATGATTTCGACCTCGCCGGCATTGCTCACGGTCAGTGTGACATTGGTCGGATCGGCGCCGGGCTCGAAGGACGACAGCTGCAGGTCCTCGTACTCGTAGTAGAAGAACGCGCCGTTCAGCACCAGTCGCCGGTCGAACCACTGCGACTTGAAGCCGAACTCATAGCTGGTCAGGTATTCCGGATCGTAGCCGACGAGGTTGGTTGGGTCGAACATGCGCGGGTTCCAGCCACCGCTCTTGAAGCCCTCCGAGATCGAACCGTAGATCATCAGGTCGTCGGTGAGCTGGTAATCGAGGCCGATCCGCGGCGATACGTCGCTCCAGTCCTCCTGCAGTACGGTCGGCGGCACGACATAGCGCCCGGTCACCGGCCGTGACTCGACGATGAACCACTCCTTGTCCTCCTTCGTGAAGCGGAGGCCGGCGTTGAGGTTGGCGCGGTCGGAGAGCTTGAAGATCACATGGCTGAAAACCGAGTAGCTCTCGGTGGTGATGCTGGTGGCCGGCAGCAGGTCGGTCTCGAGGATGAAGTTGGCCGGATTGCCGGCGCCACCGAGGCACGGCGCCGGGGAACCCTCCGGCTGCGGGCACGGGTACGGCCCAAGCGGGATCACCGGCCCCGGGAACGCCTCGAGCGCATCGAGGAGGCCGTGGCCGAAATGGACATCGTTGGCATCGTCGCCGGTCTCGCGGAAGTAGTAGACACCGAGCAGCCAGTCGGCGCGGTCGTTCAGCGACAGGCCGGCGAGATGGAATTCCTGCGCGAACTGGTCCTGGCGGTTGCGCTGATTGGTCTGCGCGAAATCGAAGGGCGTGTTGTCGAGGTCCGAACCGAAATGCAGGTCCATCTCGCGCCATGAGGTAATCGACTTCAGGCGGGTCTTGTCGGTGAGGTTCCAATCGACCGTCGCCGAAATGCCCCAGACGTCGCCGTCGTCGTTGACCGGGCCATTGGCCCAGGTGGTCTCCGGGTCATTGGTGACCCAGCGCTCATCGAACACCGCGCCGGCCGGCAACCCATCGCGCGCCGCCAGGAACGGGGCTCCCAGCGCGTTGAACAGCTCGCGGAAGCCGTTGCTCGAAGGATAGACCGAGGTGAGCAGCGCCATCGAGCCGTTCTGCGACCAGGTCGAGTAGTCCGCGGTGAACAGCACGCTGACATCGTCGGACGGAATCCAGTCGAACACCGCGCGCGCCGACTGGCGGTTGATGTCGTCGAAGTCGCGCCCGTCCACCAGGCTGCGGCCGATGCCATCGCGGCTGCGCGTGACCAGCGCCAGCTTGCCGTTCAAGCGTCCTTCAATCACCGGGAAGTTGACACTCAGCTCGCCGTCCATCCGCGACAGCTCGCCGCCCGTGACCCGCGCCATGCCGCCGAACTCGCCCGACGGGCGGGCCGTCACCAGGTTCACGGCGCCGGCGATCGTGTTCTTGCCGTACAGCGTGCCCTGCGGGCCGCGCAGCACTTCGACACGCTCGAGGTCGGCGAGATCCATCATGCCGCCGAGCGTCCGGCCCATGTACACGCCGTCCAGGTAGATGCCTACGCCGGGGTCGGTCGGGAAGATGAAGTCGAACTGACCGACGCCGCGGATGAAGATCGCGGCATTGCTGCCGCCACCGTCGGAGCGCCCGTTGTTGATCTCGAGGTTCGGGGTGAACCGCGCCAGGTCGGCCATGCCCGTGACCAGCCGTTCCTCGAGCGCCATCTGCGTGAAAGCGGTCAGCGAGACCGGGATGTCCTGCAGCGACTCCTCGCGCCGCTGGGCGGTGACGATGATCTCGTCGAGCTGCGCGGCCGCCGCCGGCCCGGCGGCGGCGAGAACCCCGAGCACGGCGAGCCCGAGGTGGCCACGACTGGCCAGGTTCAGCGCCCGGCGGGCGGAGACGGTACGGTGTGCTGGCATGGTTTCCCTCGATTCACCTGGTTGCAAAGACATCGAACGATCGATCTATTTCTACCACGATGTCGCCGGCTTGACCAGCCCCTGCTGGTCCAGCCGCATCCCGCGCTCAGTTGATGGCCCGGTCCCGTCCCGCCCAGTAGCCCCGGCGCAGCTCCTTCTTGTCGAGCTTGCCGGCTGCGGTCTTCGGCAACTCGGCCAGGAACTCGACGGATTTCGGCGCCTTGACGCTGCCGAGCCGTTCCTTGCAGTGCGCGATGACCGCGGCGGCCGTGGTCGTCTGGCCTGGTCGCAGCACGATCAGCGCCTTGACCGCCTCGCCCCATTTCTCATCCGGCACGCCGATCACGGCGCACTCCCGGACCTCGGGCAGGTCAAGCACCGCGCCCTCGACCTCGGCCGAGAACACGTTGTAGCCGCCGGTGACAATCATGTCCTTCTTGCGGTCGACGATGTAGTAGAAGCCCTGCTCGTCCACGTAACCGACGTCGCCGGTGTGGTGCCAGCCGAAGGTACGGATCTCGGCCGTGGCCTCCGGGTTCTGGTAGTAACCAGGGGTCACCAGCGTGCCACGCGCGACGATCTCGCCCGGTTCCCCGGGCGGCAGCAACCGTCCGTCCTCCGCCATCACGGCAACCCGCACCGGATAGGTCGCGCGGCCACAGCTCTTCAGGCGCTCCGGATGATCGCCGGCCGCCGCCGCGGCCATCGTCACCGGGTCCTGCCAGGTCAGGATCACCGGTGACTCGGCCTGGCCGAAGGACTGGCACAGGCAGGGGCCAAAGACCTCCACGCCCTCGCGCAGCTTCTCCGCCGCGACCGGCGCCGCGCCGACCATGAAGTAGCGCAGGCTCGAGTAGTCGAATTCGCGGACCCGCGGATGCGCGAGCATCGCGTAGAAGGCCGTCGGCGGCAGGAACAGGTGGGTCACCCGATGGCGCTCAATCGCCTGCATGACCGCGAGCGCATCGAAGCCGGGCAGGATGACGTTGGTGGCGGCGAACTGGGTCACCAGCACCGCGATGCCACCCGCCGCGTGCGTGATCGGTGCCACCATCAGGCACACCGGCGGCAGGTCCGTGCAGTCCCAGTAGCGCCCGGCAATCTCCGTCAGCGTCCCCCAGGCGAGGTTGGTCATCATCACCGCCTTCGAGCGCCCGGTCGTGCCACCGGTCGGCCACAGCACCGCGACCTGATCGGGGTTGCCGTAGGGGTCGGCCCAGTCGGGCACGACGGCGCCAGCTCCACTCGCAATCAACTGCTCGAGTGACGGGTGCCCCGGCATCTCGCGGTCCAGGCAGATGAACCGGCGGAGTGTCGGCACTGCGGCTTGCAGTTGCCGGACCGTGTCGGCATGGTCGCTGTGATAGAAGAGCCATTCAGCGCCGACGAAATTCAGGTATTCGCTGTTGCTCTGCAGCGAATTGCGCACGTTGGCCGGAATCCAGACGCCACCGGCGCGCCACAGGCCGAGCATGCAGAGGAACGCCTGCGGATCGTTGCCCGAGAACACCGCGACCTTGTGGCCAAGGCCAAATCCGCGCGCCCACAAGCCGGCGGCAATGCCCCGGGTGCGTGCCTGCGCATCGCGGTAGTTGATCGAGAAATCGCCGGCCACGATCGCCAGCCGCTCGGGTGCCAGTTCGGCACCCTGGTCGAAGTAGTCAATGATTCTCACGTCTTCTCCACCGCCTGCCACTATCTGACTAGCGCGATACCACGATCGCCGTACAGGATTTCGCATCGGCCGATTGGTCGCCACCCATGCATTCGGCGAGGCCCACGCGGGCGCCCTCCACCTGCCGGGCGCCGGCCTCACCGCGCAACTGCTGCACGATCTCGACCAGCTGCGCGCAGCCGGTCGCAGCCAGCGGATGCCCGCGACTGAGCAGCCCACCCGAGACATTGACCGGGATCCGGCCGCCGAGCGCGGTGGCGCCCTCCTCGACCAGCCGGACACCCTCGCCCGGACCGCACAGCCCCATGGACTCGGTGTGGAGGATCTCGGCGATCGTGAAGGCATCGTGGCACTCGACCACATCGAGGTCCTGCGGACCGATGCCGGCGCGCTCGTAGGCCATCTGGCAGCCGCGCCGGTCCGTCTCCCAGCGCACCAGGTCGGCCGGGTTCTCGTAGCTGCCGGTGCAGAGCACGGCAGCGTCGACCCGCACCGCGCGCTGGCGCGAGCGCGCCACGCGCCCGCTGGCCAGCACCGCCGCCGCTGCGCCATCAGCCATCGGGCAGCATTGCAGGCGCGTGATCGGATCGGCGATCAGCGGCGATGCCAGCACCTGCTCCAGCGTCACCGGGTCACGGAACTGGGCCAGCGGGTTGTGCGCGGCATGCCGGCGGTTCTTCACGGCGACTTCGGCGAGCTGGCGCTCTGTCGCCCCGAACTCATGCTGGTAGCGGATCGCGCGCAGGGCAAAGCTTGCGGGCATCACCAGCCCGAGCTGGGTCTCGATCTCCGCACTGCCGCCGTGCAGCAGACCGAGACCGGGCACCGACATCTTCTCGGCGCCGATCACCAGCGCGACGTCGAATTCACCGCTGCGGATGCCATTGACCGCGAGCCACAGCGCGGTCGAACCGGAAGTGCAGGCATTCTCGACATTGACGATCGGCACCCGCCGCACGCCGACGGTCGCCATCACGAACTGGCCAGCGGTCATTTCGCCGGTGAGCTGCGGCCCGAGCACATTGGCAAAGAAGCCGCCGCCGACTTCAGCCGGTGGCAGCCCGGCATCACGCAGCGCGAGCAGAGCCGCCTCGCGCGCGAGCCCGGCGAGATCCTCCCGGGCAGCACGCTGGAATGGAGTCATGCCGACGCCGATGACGTGCACCTCGGTCATGCCAGGTCCGCCGTAAAGTACGGGCGCAGGCGCGGTTCCCCGTGTCCGTCATTTCCGAGCGCCGCCACGGCAAGCCGTACCGGCAGGCCGATCGAGAACCTGCCGATCTGCGCCGGATCCAGCAAGGCGAAGACGCGCAGGCCACAGTCGACGAGATCCACGTAGCCCACGGCGTAGGGGGCCGGCAGGCCGAGCGGCGGCTTGGTGCGCACCACCGTATGACTGTAGATGCGGCCGCTGGAACCCAGTTCGACGGATGCCGGCGTGCCGAGGCAGTCGGGGCACAGGTCGCAGGCCGGAAAACAGTGCCGCCCGCAGTCCGGGCAGCGACTGCCGAGCAGCACCGGTGGCGTGCCGGCACCGTTCAGGCGAAAGATCCCCGGCGCGAAAGGCGGCAGCTCATTCTTCATCGGCCAGCGCCGCCTACAGGTTCACGACGGCCGGCAGCGACGGCGCCGCCGGGACGGCATCCGGGTACTGCCCGTAGTGCTGCAGCATGGACTCCGGCGGCCGCAGCCTCTGCCACTCGCGCTGGAACTCCTGGAACGGGCGCCCCTGCTGCACGCGTGCCGAGCGCACGGCCGCCCGCGCCCGCTCGGTCGCCGCCGCATCGACGCGCAGGCTCACCGGATCGTAGACGACACAGTAGAGCTCGCGCGCGGCCCAGTGCGTCGTGCGCTGGTCGCGCAGGTCACGCATGATCGCCTGCGGGTCGCGTTCCAGCACGTCACCGTAGCCACCGCCGCCACCGACGCCGAAGTACAGCGTGTCGCCGGCCGGGAACGGCCGGACGCCCATCGCGATGTCGTGCAGCTGCCGCTGCCCCTGCTCCGGATTATCGTCGGCGTAGACCTCATCGAGCCGCCGCGGCCGCGCCTTGCGGCCATCGGCCATCAGCGCGCGCAGGTTGCTGCCCTCGACGTAGCTGACGAAGGTCGGCGGCCCGGCATAGCCGCCGAACACACCGAGTGTCATCGGCACGCGCGAGCCCGCGCCCATGCCGCCGATTGCGAGGCCCGGCACGCCGTGCACCATCAGTCCGAGCCCGGCGCCGGCGCCGCCGCGGAAACGGCCGTGGCCGTAGGATTTCTTGCTGAAGTTGCGGAAGGTGTACAGGAACGGCCGGTCCGCCTCGGTGCTTTCGACATCCGAACAGTCGGACAGGGTCGCAAAGAAAGCCCCGGCGACATCGACGCCATCCATGTCCGGCCGCGCGCCGGAACCGGTCGCGTTGATCTCCGGACTGATGTCCGCGATCGGATCGCCGAACTGGTTGAAGCCGCCGTACACCGGAATCGCGAAGCCGCTGAACCAGGCCGCCACCGCGTGCGATGGCATGCTGGCATAGGCCATGCGCGCGCCGCACAGGAACATGCCCTGCGTGAAGCAGACCTGCACGACCGGCGCCATCGAGGTCGAGACGTCGCCCTGCGCGTTGACCAGGCAATCCTCCGGGAAGCGCCAGTCCACCGCTTCCAGCAGGCCGTTGTTAGCCGGCAGGTCGTGGAACAGCCAGCCGCAGAAGTACACCATCGCCAGCCCGATGATGCCCTGGAAGAAGCAGTTCACCGGCTTGCCGTCGACCATCGGCGAGGAACCGCTGAGATCGAGCGTGATGCGGTCGCCCCGCTTGATCACGGTCAGGTGAATGCGGGTGAGACCGGGGCCGGTGCCGACTGTGTCCATGAAGCGCGGCTGGCGGTAGATACCGTCGTTCAGCTGCGCGATGCGCCGGCGCGCCGCCGCGCCGGTCACGGCCAGGACCCGCCGCAGTGCGCCGATGAAGAACTCGCGGCCCTGCAGCGCGATCAGGTCCTTGATGCGCCGCTCGGCGATCCGCGCCGCCGCCAGCCGCGCCTTGATGTCGAGGATCATCGTGCGCGGATCGCGGGTCATCGCCGCGAGCATGTTGAGCAGGTCCTCCTTGAGCTGGAAGTCCTCGCCGATCTTGATCGGCGGCACGCGCAGGCCCTCCTCGTACTGCGTGCGCGCGTGCGGCGAGGTGCCACCGGGTTCGGCGCCGCCGCACTCGCCGGTGTGCACGGCGGCACCGACGAAGCACACGAGTTCGCCGTCGTGGAACACCGGCACCGCGAGTCCCATGTCAGCGTTGTGAACGCCACCATAGAACGGATCGTTGTAGAAGAAGGCATCACCCTCGCGGGCGCCTACCGAGGGCTCATTCACCCAGTGCTTGACCACGTACTTCAGCGGAATCTGCCCGAGGACCGCATGGTGATAGATGCCGGTCGCGCAGACGGCCAGGTCACCCTGCGCCGTGAACACACCGAAGGCGACGTCGCCCCAGCGCATCGCGGTCGACGCGCCGAGCTTCATCGTCGTCTCCTTGCCCTCGAGCGCAATCATGTGCATCTTGTGGCGGAAGATGTCGAAGTCGAGATCGCCGATCCGGGCCTGGGCCGCCTGCTCCGCGTCAGTCATCGGCTCCGGCCGCATCCGCTGCACGACCTCGAAATCCCGGCCATAGCTGAATCCGCTCATCGTCCTGCCTCCTGCGGTGCCGCAGCCGCGGGCTCGGCCAACCGCTCGAGAATCCCGCTGCGCCAACCGTCCATCCGGAACGACCAGCCCGGCTCGATCACATAAGTCGTCTCGGGCGCCTCGATGACCGCCGGGCCGGTGATGACGTTGCCCGGCCGCAGCCCGGAATAATCGTGGATTGGCGTCTCCACGTAGCCCTCAGCCGGATGCCAGCATACTGGTCGGCTTCCGGCACCGGCGCGCGCCGCGGGCTCGCCCGCCCCGAGCGCCTCCGCGGCCGGGGCATACGGCGCCGTGTCGACCCAGGCGTTAAGGCAGAACGACTCGATGTTGATGCCGCCGACCAGGAAGGTGGCCTCGGGCGAGTAGATCTCGCCGTAGCGCCGCACGAACAGCTCGCCGAGCACCCGGTAGTCATCGGACGATTCCAGCAGCAGTCGCGGCGCGCGGATCCTGGTCAGGTTGTACTGGCTGCCGAAGCGCATCTCGAGGTCGAGATCGAAGTGCATCGCCGGGGGTGCGTAGCCTTCGAGGCGCAGGTCGCGCACCGCGCGGTCGCGCAGTTCCCGCACGACCGAGTTGAAGGCCTCGAGGTCCTCGCAATACTTCTGCGTCGCCCATTCGAAGATCCGCAAACGACAGGACTTCTCCCATAGCTCGGAGATCTTCATGGTCGCGGCGCCGAAAGCACCGGAAACCGAGGCGATCGCCGGCACGATGATGCGGCCGGCGCCGATATACGGGGCGATACCGGTCGCGTGCGCGGCACCGGCCCCGCCGCCGGCAAAGACCGTGAAGTTCCGCGGATCGTGGCCCTTGAGCGCGACCTCGTTGAATACCTCCTGGCCCATCCTGGCGTCGACCAGGCGGCGGATGCGCCAGGCCGCCTCGAGGACGGAAATCCCGAGCGGCTGCGCGATGTGCGCCTCGATCGCCTCGCGGGCCAGCTCCGGATCGAGCTGCATCGCCCCACCGAGGTAGTTGTCTGGATTGTAGAGCCCGAGGACGAGATCGGCGTCGGTCACAGTCGGCTCGGTGCCGCCCTGGTCGTAGCAGGCCGGGCCGGGCATCGAGCCCGCCGAGCGCGGGCCCACCTCGAGCGTGTTGCCGAGCCCGCGGTTGACCCAGGCGATCGATCCGCCGCCCGCACCGATCGACTTCACCTCCACCGATGGGATGTTGGTCCGCCAGCGATCGATCACCGGGATGAAGTCCTGGGTACGGATCTCCCCACCGGCGATCACGCCGATATCGAAGGAAGTGCCGCCCATGTCGGTGAACACGATGTTGGCGTCACCGGAGGTCCCGCC
>SCUD01000052.1 GCA_004297335.1 Gammaproteobacteria bacterium | reverse complement strand
CTCGAAGTTCACGATGACGGCGCACACCGGCACGCACATCGACATGCCGGCGCACTTCTTCCCCGAGGGCCGGCGCATTGATGACTACGATGTCAGCAATTTCATCCTGCCGGCGCAGGTCGTGGATGTCTCCGATCCGGAGGCGGTGCGACTGGCTCACGTCGCAGGACTGACCATCTCCCGCGGAGAGGCGCTGCTGTTCAGGACCCGCAACTCGGAGCCCAGTCCCGCGGCGCAGAATGAGGCACATCCGGATCATGTCTATCTGACCCCGGAGGTGGCCGATCACTGTGTTGCCCACGGGGTGCGACTGGTGGGAGTCGACTGTCATGCACCGGAGCGACTCGGTGAGGCGGTCGAGGCGGCACCGATTCATCGCCGGCTGTTGGGGAATGGCGTGCTGATCCTGGAGGGATTGAATCTCCGCGGAGTGCCGCCCGGGCGATACGTCCTGCTGTGCCTGCCATTGAATATCCCTGGGGCGGAGGGCTCGCCAGTCCGTGCCGTGCTCCTCGCCTGAATGCCGCGCGCCGCAGCCAGGCGGATGGGCTGCTGGTTGTATTCGACGTGGTCCACTCGTAGACTCGGGGCGCCAGATGATCCAGCCCCGAAGTCTGCAGTCGCACCTCCAGCACGTCATCGATGTCATCGATTCGGCGAGCGGCGACCTGCGTCCGCTCGAGGCCAAGACCGAGGTGCTGGAACGGCTCGTCGATTGTCTGGGCGCCGATCAGGCCTTCTTCGTGTACCGGGATGGTGGTGGCGACTTTACCGACTGGATCGGCCGGGGCGTCGATGCGAAGTATCTGGACTGGTTCTGGAGCCGCTTCTACCGGCTCGACCCGCTGAACTGCGAGGATCCCGCAAGTCTGCTGCCGGGCGCCCGGTGCCGGGGTAACCTCGTCGATCTCCGCGACGTCCTGAACTACAAGGGCCTGGCCTCTTCCGAGTACTTCAATGAATTTCTCCGCCCGCAGGGTATCTGGCACAAGACCAATGCTTACCTGAAGTGCGGCACCGATCTGCACGGGATGGTCGTTCTGTTCCGGGACCGCTCCAGCGGCGGTTTCACGGATTGCGAGAAGCAGAAGCTGAGCATCATCACGTCCTATCTGGCGCGGGCCATGTCCGATGCCGCCGGCAGGCGGCAGACTCCCGGCCTCCAGGCGAGTGCTTCCGAACCGACGGCGGAGGCCCTGGATGCTGCGCGGCTCAGGTCCGCTTATGGCCTGACCCGGCGCGAGGGGCAGATCGCGGCGGATATCTGTTCCGGTCTGCGGAATCTGGAGATCGCCGAGTTGCGGTTCATCAGTGAAGTGACCGTGAAGACGCACGTTCAGAGAATCTTCGAAAAGACCGGCGCCAGGAACCGGGCCGGCCTCGTGCGCAAGCTCCTGACCGACGCCTGAAGTACCAGCACACTGCTGCCCGCGCGCAGCAGGGTCATCTTGGGAATGACCTGCATCCGAAATTGGTGGATGCTGTGGCGCAAACGATCGTCAGTCCGCAAACTCGTCGCGCCCGGTGACCGAGGCTGCCCCTGCCGCGATCAGCTGCTGGTATCTGCGCCGCATCTGCTCAAAAAAAGCGGGTGGCAGAAATCCGTAGTTGCAGCGACCCGTCTTGGGATCAGTGCGCAAGTCGAATCCGGGCCATGCGAAGACGTTGAAATCGTCGAGAATGATCCAGGATCGCCCCTCGTCGAGGCCCAGATGGCGCCTGACGGCTGCCGGCAGTTCGAGTGCCAGATCCGGATTCGCCGGCGGACTGTGTGTGATCGGCGCTACGACCACCCGCGGCGCCTTTCCTTCCTCCAGTACCTGTGCTACGACGATGGCGCAGGGCCGCGTCTTTGAGCCTTCGGCGTGTCCCTGGTCCGCCTCCGCGCTCCAGAGATAGGAGTAGGCGATGACGAGGCCTGGCTCGGGCTGGGGGAAGGCCATGAGCTTGGGCAGCGACTGTCTACGGCGTCTCGGTCAGCAGGCGGTTCAAGTCGTCGTGCTTCGGATTCATCCTGGCCGTAACGATCGCTTCGATGAGGTCGCGAGGCAACTCGCCGAGCCGATACGCGCGCCGCTCCATCGCTCGAAGCCGCTGGAGCTCGGCGTATTCATGTGTGGACACAAAATAACCACTGACGCGCCCGTACGTCGTGATGGCGACGGGTTCGCGCTGGGCTTCCTCTTTGTAGCGACCGAACTCCCGGGCAAACTCGGTGGCAGTTACAGCGGTCATCCAAACCTCCGTCACTTCTGCATGATGCGTAAGATACGTAAGTTACGTATATTTGTCAACGCTCAATTAAAGCGCGCTACTTCGGCGCCGGCCCCGGTTCGCGGCAGTTGCTGCCCGGGCCCACGTCGAATGGCACACCGACTTCAGCGGGACGATCGCAATACCCGGGAATCTGGTCATCACTCACCATGCCGCCGTTCCAGTCTTCCCATGACTTCGCCAGTCCGGCGAGCACCGCTGGTTCGGCTGCCGCACGGTTGGCTCGCTCCATCGAATCGGTGGCCAGGTCGTACAGGAATTCACTCTCGCGCAGCCGGTAGTATTTCCAGCGACCCTGGCGTGCAGCCCGCTGGCGGTGCCCCTGGAACTTCCAGAAGAGTGCTCTGGGCACGATTTCGGCGGCGGCCAGCGGCCCGAGCAGGGACATGCCGTCCAGTTCCGGCCACTGGGAATGCGGAATCCCGGCAGCCTCCAGCAAGGTCGGCATCCAGTCCACGGTGAGACTGGGTTGAACTGAGGTTTGGCCAGCCGGCAGGACGCCCGGATAACGGACGATCGCAGGCACGCGGATGCCACCCTCGAGGAGGAATCCCTTGGCTCCCCGGAACGGCCAGGACTCCGAGAAGCGTTCGCCACCGTTGTCGCTGGTAAAGATGACGAGCGTATCGTCGGCAAGCCCGAGCCGATCGAGTTCAGTGAGGATCCGACCCACCTCGTAGTCGAGGCTCTCGACCATGCGGGCGTAAACTGCCAGCGAGCCACCATCGAGGTGCTGGCCCTGCGTACCGAGTCCACTGTCTTCGGGACCTTCCCAGGGCCAGTGTGGAGCATTGAAGTGCAGACTCATGGCAAACGGTTGCTGCTGTGCTGCGCTGCGCTGGATGACCCGGATGGCTTCGTCCGCGAGAATCGTGGTCAGGTAGCCATTACGCGTCACGCTCTCGTTCCCGCTGCGCAGGGCCGGGGCATTCCGGTACTCGTGCGTGAAATAGTCGATCCCGCCGCCGAGAAAACCGAAGAAATGGTCGTAGCCGTGGGCGAGCGGGCCGCCCTCGGCGGTCTCTCCCAGGTGCCACTTGCCGATCAGCGCCGTGAAGTATCCTGCGGTTCGCAGCAGCGCTGGCAGGGTCGCATACCCGGCCGGTATGGCCTGTGCACCCCACGGTCCCTCCCGGAATGGTTCCACCAGACCCGTGCGGAAGCGCGCCGGGTCGCGGCCGGTGATCAGCGCCAGCCGCGTCGGCGAGCAGACCGGCGAGCTGGCGTAGGCGTCGGTCAGGCGGACTCCGGCGGCCGCCAGGTCGTCCAGGACCGGAGTCCGAATGTGGCGGGAGCCGTATGACCCGAGATCTGTGTATCCCATGTCGTCGGCAAGAATGAACAGCAGATTGGGCCTGGCATCGCGACCCGCCGCGCTGCCGGACAGGGCGAGAGCGGCCGCCGCTGCCCAGACGGTACGCGTGAAGAAGCGGCGCTTGGTCTCTTTCACGCGCGTCACCAGCTCTTGCGCAGGACGAGACTTACCTGCCGGCCGCTGCCGGCCGACAGGGTGCTCCTGACGCTACTCTTCGTCGTCGAAGTCGCCGCCCTCCATGCCGGGCGGGGGGCCGCAGTTCTTTTCTTCGTACAGCTGCTGCAGCCGCTGCATACGCGGCACGTTGCCGCCCTCGTCGGCATGGACGCGCTCGGCCGACTTGCGGAACTTGCCGAGCGCGCCGGCCCCCTCCGCGCCATCGCGCTTGGCCTGCGCCATCTGCGCCTGGCCCTGCGCCCTGGCGGCGCTATTGGCGGCCAGCCCGCCAACGGTCGCCGTCACCGGGTTGGTCGCCATCGCGGTCTCGGCCATCGACCGGGTCACCAGCCCGGGCGCCTCCGCCTCCTGGCGCGCCTTGGCTGTCTTGCTGGTCTTGTTGACAGCCTGGTTGGCGGCCTCGGCGTCCTCCAGCATCGTCTGGAATTCGCCGTTGCCAAAGATCGCGGCCATCTGTTCGCCGATCTGGTCGCAGCTCAGGTCCTCGTCACCAGCGCCGGCGAGCGCCGGCCCGGCCAGCAGCAGTCCCGTCAGCAGCCAGAGCCCATTGCCACTCCTGCTCATGACCCACCTCCTCATCACGCCATCACCCCGGTGTCAGAGCTTAGCAGCGACCGCAGGCGGTGCCAGCCCCCCCAAAGTATAGTACGCGCCGGAGCACGACCCCGGCCCGTGACGACTGCGCGGGCTGCCGACTGACGGACCTGAGGACAACCAGACAATGAAGACCCGGATCACCGAACTGCTGGGCATTGAACACCCGATCATCCAGGGCGGCATGCACTTCGTCGGCCTGGCGGAGCTGGCCGCGGCGGTTTCCAATGCCGGCGGGCTCGGCATCGTCACCGCGCTGACGCAGAAGACCCCCGAGCTGCTGGCGCGCGAAATCGCCCGCTGCCGCGACCTGACCGACCGGCCGTTCGGCGTGAACCTGACGTTCCTGCCGACCTTCCAGGACGTGCCGTACCCCGAGTACATCGCGGCGATCGTCGCTGGCGGCGTGCCGGTCGTAGAGACCGCCGGACGCAGCCCGGAGCAGCACCTGCCGGCGCTGCAGGCCGCGGGCATCAAGGTGATCCACAAGTGCACCTCGGTACGGCATGCGCTGAAGGCGGAGCGGATCGGCTGCGACGCCATCAGCGTCGACGGCTTCGAGTGCGGCGGCCACCCCGGCGAGGACGACGTGCCGAACATGATTCTGCTGCCGCGCGCTGCCGAGGAGCTCAGGATCCCGTTCGTGGCCTCGGGCGGCATGGCCGATGGCCGCAGCCTGGTGGCCGCGCTGGCGCTCGGCGCCGACGGCATCAACATGGGCACACGCTTCATCGCCACCCGCGAGGCGCCGGTCCACGATCGCGTCAAGCAGGCGATCGTCGCGGCCTCCGAGCTCGATACCCGGCTGATCATGCGCCAGCTGCGCAACACCGAGCGGGTGCTCAACAACGCCGGCGTCGCGCGCATCGTCGAGATCGAGCGCGCCCGCGGCGACCAGCTCCAGATCAGCGACATCTACGAGCAGGTGGCCGGCGTCTATCCGAAGGTGATGATCGACGGCCAGATGGACGCCGGTGCCTGGAGCTGCGGCATGGTCGCCGGCCTGATCCACGATGTGCCGAGCGTCGCCGA
>SCUD01000051.1 GCA_004297335.1 Gammaproteobacteria bacterium | reverse complement strand
CTGCATGGGCTGCCACGGCATCGAGAACCAGAAGAACGCCTATCCGAAGTACTCGGTGCCGCGGCTGGGCGGCCAGAACGCGGCCTATATCGTGGTCGCGCTGACCGAATACAACGCCGGCGCCCGCTGGCACCCGACGATGACCGGGCTCGCATCCACGCTGTCGCCCCAGGATCGCCTCGACCTCGGAGCGTGGTTCCAGTCCGCCACGGCCGGCGAGCCGGCGGCGCGCAGGGAGGTGCGCAAGCCCGCGGCGCTGCAGACCTGCATCGCCTGCCATGGCGAGGACGGAGTGGGTGTGACGCCGGAGTATCCGACGCTCGCCGGCCAGCACGAGGACTACCTCGACCAGGTGCTCGACGACTACCGGATGGGCCGGCGCGAGAACGCGATCATGAATGCCTTTGCGTCCCAGCTCGCGCGCGAGGATGTCGTGGCGCTGGCGGCCTACTATGCCGCGCAGCCAGGCCTGCATACGCCGGGTCTGCGCTGAGGGACGGCTGGGGGAGCAACCTGCGGCCCAGCGCGGGCCTTGCAGGTTTCACGCGCACGGGCTCAGAATCGCGACAAACGAGATGTCGCCGATGCCAGCATGGGGGGGCTCAGCCTTGAGCAGGCTTGCGCCCATCAGGCCATTGCCTGATGCCGCTCATCACTCCGGAACAAGCCCGGCGATTGGCCGACGGGTCGGCACCCAGGTGGCTGAATTCGTTGCGATGCGGGCGCGGGCTGGGGGTGATAGATGCTGGGATTGGCTGGAGACTCTCCGACAGTTATCGCCCCTAATTGGTAGTCGTTCGGCGTCACTGAGGGACTATTGACGGTCTCATAATTAATGCAACATCCTAGGCAAAAAAGGGGGCAGATCGGATTGTTTGACGCAGCCGCGCAGAACGGGTTGGGAAGCGCGCGCCTTTCTGAGGCTGGCCAGCAGCGCGCGACCGAGCTGCGGAATATTGTCGGGCTGGCCATTGGCAAGCGGGTGTTTCACCGCATGCCAGGTGGCTTCGATCGGGTTGAGTTCCGGGGCGTAGGCGGGCAGTTTCTCCAGATGCAGGCGCGGGTACTGGCGGCAGATCTGCTGCAGTCCCTGCCGGTTGTGGATCGAGGCACCGTCCCAGATGACGATGACATGGCCGCGCAGATGCTTGAGCAGGTACCAGAGAAAGTCGTGCACTTCATCGCTCGAGATATTCTTCGCGTGCAGCCTGAAGTAGAGCCCCAGCCGCCGGCGTTTCGGACTGATCGAGAGGCCGCCGATGACCGAGATCCGGGCGCGGGCGTAGCGGTAGCGGATGAGCGGAGTCTGACCCACCGGCGCCCAGGTACGCCGGACGGTCGGAATCAGCATGAAGCCCGATTCGTCGGCAAAGACGAGGTGCGCACCCAACCGCGTGGCGTTTTTTTTACCCGGGGCCAGTCCTTGCGCTTCCACTGCTCGATCCGGGCCTCATCCCGCTCCAGTGCCCGGCTTTCCGGCTTCTGGCAGCTGAAGCCGAACTGGTGCAGCAGGCGGGCGGCATGACTGCGATGGTACTGAATGCGGCAGCATTGGTGAATCAGCGTGGCCACGCGGCTCGTCGTCCACAGCTCTGTGGAAAAGCCATTGGCCATGGCACCTTTCATCAGCCGCCTGATAATCCGCTGCCGCTGCGCCTGGTTCAGTGCCGGCGGCCGGCCCGGTGCCGGACGAACCTGCAGCGCTTGGTCGCCGCCACGCGCTCGCGCATCCCGCCAGCGCATCACCGAGCTGGCGGCACTGCCGGTCAGGCGACCGACCTCGCCAAGCGAGTAACCCTCGTCCAGCAATCGCAGCGCCTGGCGACGCCGCGCTTCAATCAATTCCGCCGATCCCCGGGGTCGTGCCATGCCAATGCTCCGCTTCGGCTGGTGCGACCATTATTGCATTAATTATGCGACAGTCAATAAGATGAGAATTAAGAGCATAAGGGCAACAGCGGTCCCCCCTGTCGAGCATTTTGAAGTCGAAGGTGTGTCCGACCTAGTCGTAATAGCTGGGCCAAACGGTGTCGGAAAATCCCGACTAGTATCAGGGCTTCTGAGCGAACTACAGCAGCCCAAGGGCAGCAACATTTCATTTCTGGTCGAATCCACATCGCAAGAGGAAGAGCAGAAATGGAAAAAGCGAGTATTGGACACGACAAGCGTCCAGGATAGGCAGCTCCTTCTGGCAACGCTTCAGGAAAATAGAACTAGACGCCTCTTCAAGAGTGGTGTCTTGTACTACGAAAGCAACAGGGCCATTACGAACCTTAAACCTTTGGTCTACTCGTGGGAGTTTGCGGACCCTTGGACCGAAAATATCCCTTGGAATGCCACATTCGGCGGCCTATCAAATAGATTTCAAGACACTATTCACGCCCTGTTTAAGAAAGTCCAAGCGCAAAAGTCTTCAATAGCAGCCGCCGCAATAAATTTGAAGAAGCAGGGTCACAAGTCGATGAACTTGGACTTCGGAGATCCGCTTGACCCATTCAGAGATGTTTTCAGCAGGCTTCTCGGGCCTAAGACTCTCGAAGACCTAGATGTTAGATCGCAAAAGTTAATGTACTCCCTTGGTAGCGGAAAGCTTTCCACTGAGTCGTTGAGTTCTGGGGAAAAAGAGGTTCTCAATATCGCGTTTGATTTCATTCTTCGCCGCCCGAGCGACTGTGTCATCTTCTTCGATGAGCCAGAGCTTCACCTTCACCCCGAACTGTCCTTCAATCTTATTTCGACACTTCGCTCAGTTGGAGAGCGCAATCAGTTCATTCTTTGCAGTCACTCGCCTGATCTGATTTCAAGTTCTCTGAACGATACGGTCATTTGCTTAACTCCTCCGAGAAATGGGGGCAATCAGGCAGTCGTGATCGACTCGACTAGCGAGACGTCAGCGACCCTATCCAAGCTCGGGCAGTCCATCGGGATAATTGCGCTCGGAAAGCGAATTGTGTTGGTAGAGGGGGACGACAATAGTCTCGACAAGAAAGTGTATTCCCAACTCACCAGGGCACGATTCCCGAATCTTGTCGTTTTACCCGCCTCGGGTAAAAATCAGATCGCATCATTTGGAACCACAGTTTCAGGCCTTCTTGAAAAGGCGATTTGGGGAATTGATTTCTTTCTTCTGTGTGATAGAGACGCTGTGCCATTTGGCTCTGATGCGGAGCAGCAGATTCTCCAGCACTCCAAGGTTAGGCTCCTGGGTCGGTATCACCTTGAAAACTACTTTCTCGATAGCGCAGTGATTGCCGAGGCGTTCAGATCGCTTGAGGCTGAACATAGCTGGCTCCGAAGCCCAATGGAGATTGAAACTCGACTGCAATCAATAGCAGTGGAAATTCTTCCATATGCAACATCTCTCATCACCTCGCGAAAGATGAGATTGGAAGTTGGCAACGTTGATGTGATGGCCAAGGGGTGTCATGGACAGACCGTTAATGGTGTCTCCGATTTAGTTTGGTCTAAGGCAGCGGCCGAGAAGCAAAGGGTGGATATGGCGCTGACCGAAGAACGAGTCAGACGTGTGACAAAGGAAAGCTTCGAAGCGCTATCTGAAAGTCTGAAGGACGGGTCATGGAAAGTACTCCTGCCCGGCAAGCAAATAGTTACACGCTTTTGTTCTCTTGCCGGCATCAATTATGGCCGCTTCGTCAACATGTATCTCGCAGTATGCGAGAAGAACGATTTTGAGCCATTGCGCGACATTGTCTCTATTTTTGAACAGTTTGCGAAGTGCGAAGACGCCGAACAGGGCGCTCAACCCGACGCCCACGCCTCCGGCGCGGACGCGGGTTAGCTTGGGCGTTGAGGCTGTAGACAATCTCTTGATTTGCGCGATGTGATGCGCTGTGACCGCGATATAGCAGCTGTGATGATGGCTGATGGCAGGGAGAGGGGGCGATGGCGCGATACAAGCACTACGACTGCGCCCAGATGAAGATGCTGCCAGTCAGCTTTGAGCTGCAAATCCTACCCGGGACGTTTGAGTACACGCTGAATGCCTAAGATCAATCCGTTCGCCCCGAACTCCCCGGTCAACCCCGGGATGTTCGTGGGACGCATACCAGAGCTCGATCGGCTTGAGGGCTGCCTTCTTCAAGCGCGCGCTGGCCGGCCGGTGAGTTTTATGGTCACCGGAGAGCGTGGAATTGGAAAGAGCTCGCTCCTCAATTACATGAAGTGGGTCGCAGAGGGCTCTATCGCCGCGTCGGGCACAAGGCTGAACTTCCTGGTAATTGACACCGATATCGATGCCGCGACGACACGACGGGGTCTACTAGAAAAGATGCGCCTAGGCCTCGACGACGCGCTCGCTAAGACGGAAACTGCTCGATCCTTCATGAAGGAGACGTGGTCGTTTCTGCAGCGGATTGAGGCCGGCGGAGTCAAGGTCAAGGCCAGCGAGCGTGACGAGCAGGATGAACTTCTGGTCGAGAAGTTCTCCTACACCCTTGCAGACCTGATCAACCGCATCACGTCTTCCGAGCAAAGCCTCTTTTCCGCCACATATGACGGAATCCTCATACTAATCGACGAAGCGGATAACGCTTCGAAAGCTCTCGGCCTCGGTTCTCTTCTGAAATCGCTACTGGAGCGCCTTCAGCGGCGTGGTTCTACCCGCCTTGTCATCGGTCTTGCCGGACTTCCCAGTCTTCGTGACGTCTTGTTCGAAAGTCACCCTTCAGCATTGCGCATCTTTGAGGAGGTTCCTCTTGACACGCTCTCCGATCCGGAGGTAAGTCGCGTTATCGATCTCTGCTTGGCGGATGCAAATAAGGTCAACCCGAAGCCGACGGCTATCGCCGGTGACGCCCGTAGCTTTCTCGTCTGGCTATCCGAGGGGTATCCGCATTTCATCCAGCAGTTTGGGTTTTCGGCCTTTGCGGCCGACTCCAACGATGTCATTGAAATCGCCGATATCGAGGCAGGCGGCTTCGGTCACGGCGGAGCCCTTGAGCGAATCGGCGACCGTTACTACCGGAATGATTTCTATAACAAGATACAGAGCGAGAGTTACAGGCGTGTTCTTCGGATCATGGCCGACCACGGCAAGGAGTGGATAACCAAAGACTCCATTCGCGCCGCATTCAAGGGTAAGGAATCCATCCTCACGAACGCAATCAAAGCCCTCGTCGATCGTAAGATCATTATTGTCAAGGAGGGCTCCCTTGGGGTGTACAGACTCCATCATCGGGGCTTCGCCTGGTGGATCAAGCTCTACACAACCGACCAAGAGCAGCTAACACTTATGATCGAGTCCTCCAAGGACGCGACCGCGAATGGCGGCCACTGAACCTGAGGCAGGGTGGCCTCTTGGAGACACTCGTGACACGACGAAGTGCCGAAACCGGACCTAACCGGGGTGATTCCACCTGCAGACGTGTCATGTTCGAAGACAACACTTGCACAACATGAAAAACGACGCCTTCAAGGACATCGAGAAACTCGAAACCGACCTCTGGGAGGCCGCGGACAACCTCCGCGCCAACTCCAAGCTCACCTCCAGCGACTACTTCATGCCTGTGCTCGGCGTGATCTTCCTTCGGCACGCCGCCAACCGCTTCGATGCGGCCCACCGGCAGATCGAGGCCGCCCAGGTCAGCGGGAAGATGCCGAAGCGCAAGGTGCTGCCGGCCGACTACATTGCGCGCCGCTCGCTGTACTTACCAGAGAAGGCCCGCTACGACCGGATCATGCAGCAGGCGGCCGTGAGTGGCGCCGACCTGCCCAGGCTCGTCACCGAGGCCATGACGGCCATCGAGGCCGAGTTCGAGCCGCTCCTCGGCGTGCTGCCCAAGGACTACGGCATCTTCGAGACTAAGGTGCTCGAAGACCTGATGCGCCTGTTCAACAGCGCGCAGATCAAGCAGGCCACCGGGGACGTCTTCGGCCGCATCTACGAATACTTCCTCGCCAAGTTCTCGATCCAGAAGGCACACGACAACGGCGAGTTCTTCACGCCGTCCTCGATTGTGCAAACCATCGTCAACATCATCGAGCCCGACCACGGCACGGTGTTCGACCCGGCCTGCGGCTCCGGCGGCATGTTCGTGCAGTCGAGCCATTTCATCGAGCACGAAGGCGGCGACACGGCGAAGAAGGTCGTCTTCTACGGCCAGGAGAAGAACCGCGACACCATCCGCATCGCCAAGATGAACCTCGCGGTGCACGGGCTGGAGGGAAAGATCGCCGAGGCCATCACCTACTACCAGGACGAGCACAGCCTCGCCGGAAAGTGCGACTTCGTGATGGCCAATCCACCCTTTAACGTGGACCTGGTGGACGCCGAGCGCATCAAGGGCGACCCGCGCCTGCCCTTCGGCCTGCCGGGTGTGAACAAGCAGAGGAAGGTCGGTAACGGCAACTACCTCTGGATCTCGTACTTCTGGAGCTACCTGAACGCCAAGGGCCGCGCCGGCTTCGTCATGTCGTCGCAGGCATCCAGCGCCGGGCACGGTGAGAAGGACGTGCGCAAGAAGATCGTCGAGACGGGCGACGTGGACGTGATGATCTCCATTCGCTCCAACTTCTTCTACACCCGCACCGTGCCGTGCGAGCTGTGGCACTTCGACCGTGCCAAGCCGCCCGAGCGCCGCGACAAGGTGCTGATGCTCGACGCGCGCAACGTCTACCGCAAGGTCACCCGCAAGATCTACGACTTCTCGCCCGAGCAGATGCAGAACCTCGCGGCCATCGTCTGGCTATACCGCGGGCAGCAGCAGCGCTTCCTTGAGCTGGTGAAGGACTACCTCGGCCGGGTCTGCGCCGAGAGCGTCGCCGTTCCCGGGGCGCTCGCGCCCTTCCAGACGACGTTCGCCGATCTACGCGGGCGGTTCGATGCGCTCGCCAAGGCCGCGGCGAAGCACGCCGACCGGAACGCTGATAAGAAGCAGGCGCTCGGTGATGCCGCCGGCGAACTGCGTGAGGCCGCCGCGCTCTACGAAGCCGACGCGAAGAAGCTCCTCGCGACCCTCGGCGCCTTCGGCCGGAAACACGCCAAGGCGCTGCCCGACAAGAACGACGACCAGCACGCCGCGCGCAAGGCGTTCGGCCCGATCGCCGAGGCGAGCCGCGGCCTCGTCAAGCAGGTGGACCTGCTCTACAAGCTCGCCGCGCGCGTTGCTGACCTCGGCGCCGAACTGGCGGCAGAAGATGCCGTATCCGCCGCCTACGACCGGCGCACGACAGGCCGCCTGGTCAAGCAGCTCGACCAGGAGCGCAAGGCCGCGGTCGAGCAGTTGAAGCACGCCGCCTACTTCCATCGGCAGGTGACGTGGCTGCAGGATCGTTTCCCGAACGCGGAGCTCAAAGATGTACCGGGTCTCGTGAAGCTCGTGGACCGCAGGGACATCGAAGCCGCCGACTCGAGCCTCACCCCCGGCCGCTATGTCGGCGTCGCCCCGCCCGAGGAGGACGAGGACTTCGACTTCGAGCAGACCCTGCGCGACATCCACACCGAGCTGGCTGACCTCAACAAGGAGGCAGTGGAGCTGGCCGCGAAGATTCAGGAGAACTTCGAGGAGATGGGGGCATGAACTGGCGCACCATGCCGCTGGACGCCATCAAGGCATCGGTGCCGTATTCGTTTGTAGGTGGGCCGTTTGGCTCCAACCTCACGACGCGCGACTACGTTGATGAAGGCGTTCCGGTGATTCGGGGCAACAATTTACCCGCCGACGCTTCGTTCTCGGATGATGACTTCGTTTTCGTGTCTGACAAGAAGGCAGACGACCTTCGATCGAATACGGCGTTCCCTGGAGATCTCGTCTTTACCCAGCGAGGCACGCTCGGCCAGGTTGGCGTGATACCTCGAGACTCAGGGTTCCAGCGCTACATCATTTCGCAGAGTCAGATGAAGTTGACCGTGGACCTGGAGATCGCAGATCCGCGGTTCGTCTACTATTTCTTTCGCCTGCCTACGACGGTGCAGAAAGTAGTCAGTCACGCGCTGATATCGGGGGTTCCACACATCAACCTCGGAATCCTGAAGAGTTTTGAGATCAGGATTCCGGAGGTTGGCTGTCAACACCGCATCGCCGACATCCTCTCCGCCTACGACGACCTGATCGAGAACAACCGACGGCGGATGGCGCTGTTGGAGGAGGCGGCGCGGCAGCTCTACCGCGAGTGGTTTGTCCGCCTCCGCTTCCCCGGCCACGAGCACACCCGCATCACCGACGGCGTGCCGGAGGGGTGGGAGCGGGCGCCGTTTGAGACGGCACTGGTGTTGCAGCGCGGATTCGATCTGCCGATCCAAGATCGGGAAGCGGGCGCCGTTCCGATCTACGGGTCAACCGGTGTGAGCGGATATCACAGCAAGGCGAAGGTCGGCGGCCCAGGTGTGGTCACCGGCCGAAGCGGCACCTTGGGTGAAGTTCACTATGTCCAAGAGGACTTCTGGCCATTGAACACCGCTCTGTGGGTCAAAGAGTTTAGGAGGGTCGGCCCCTTGTTCGCGGTCTTCCTGATGCGCGCGATGGACCTCAAGCAGTACAACGGCGGTGTATCCGTTCCGACATTGGACAGAAAGACCGTCCATCGAACGGAAATCCTGATCCCGCGAAAGACGCTCCTCGCCCTATTCGACAACTTCACGACGCCGCTGTTCCGGCAAATCAACAGCCTTGCGGCCCAAGTCGAGAAGCTCCGCGCCGCACGCGATTTACTGCTACCGCGCCTGATGAGCAGCGAGATTGCCGTATGACGACCGAAGACCAGCACACCGACCGCAAATCGCTGCGCTCCGTGACAGGCAAGAGGGCGGACTGGGATGCGCTGGCCCGCGACTGCGTGTGTTTCGCCAACGGCTCGGGCGGGCGGTTGCTGATCGGCATCGAAGACGGGGCGACGGAGCCGCCGGCGGATCAGGTGGTGCCGGCGGATCTGCCGGACCGGCTGCGCAAGCGCATCGGCGAGCTGACGGTGAATGTGCAGGCGCTGCCCAGCGTGCGGCGGGCGACCAACGGCGGCGAATACATTGAACTGGATATCGCCCGCTCCCTCAACGTGGCTTCGACCACCGATGGTCGCTACTACCTCCGTACCGCGGACACGTGCGTACCGATACTGGGCGACGATGTGTTGCGCCTCGCCAGCGAACGCCCCGGCCGGTCTTGGGAAGTCATGGACAGTGGGGTGCCGCGAACATCTGTGAATCCAGATACGCTTGCGCGCTTCGTTTCCGGCATCCGCGCCTCTGATCGGGTCAAGGATTCGGTCAAGGAGAAGGGCGGCGATGAGTTGCTCGTCCACTATGGCGTGGGGAGTGGGGCAACGCTGACGCGCCTGGGGGTGCTGCTGCTGGGAACCGCGGCGGATCGTCGTGCCCTGGGGATGGCGCCACTGGTGCAAGCCATCAAGTTCGACGAGCGTGGCCAGAAGATCAACAAGTGGACATGGATGGACGGCGAGTTGTCTCCGCTCGAACTTCCCGATGCGGTGTGGAGCGAGATTCCGGATTTTCGCGAGAGCTACGAAATTCCCGAAGGCATGTATCGCCGCAGCGTGCCGGCGTACGACGAGAAAGTAGTGCGCGAGCTGCTGGTGAACGCGCTGGTGCATCGCCCCTATACCCAGCAGGGCGACATCTTCCTGAATCTGCACCCCGACCGGCTCGAGGTGGTCAATCCCGGCCGGCTGCCGCTCGGTGTCACCCCGCGCAACATCCTGCACGCCAGCCGGCGGCGCAACGAGGGGTTGGCGCGGGTGTTTCACGACCTGCAGCTCATGGAGGCTGAAGGCAGCGGCTACGACCTGATGTACGACCGGATGTTGTCGCAGGGACGGCGCCCACCTGTACCCGCGGAGGGACCGGACTCGGTCATGGTGACCATTCATCGCCGGATCGTCAGGCCGGAGGTCATGCGCTTGATTGCGGAGGCGGACGGCCGTTTTCAGCTCACGCAGCGCGAGCGCATTGCGCTGGGCGTGCTGGCGCAGACCGAGGGACTCACGGCTAAGGATCTTTCCGGTAGTCTCGAGGTGACGGAGCCCGGTGATCTGAGGACCTGGATCGGCCGGCTGCTCGATCTGGGACTTGTGGAGACCAGCGGCAGAACCTCCGGGATGAAGTACTTCGTTGCGCCGGTGCTGCTGCGCGGAGCCGAGCTTGACGTCAGAACAACGTTGAGCCGGATTACGCCGCACCGCCTGCAGGCCCTGATTCTCGAGGACCTGACGCGTTATCCGGAGTCATCCACGCCGGAGATCAACCGGCGGATCGGCGCCGAAATTTCGGGCAAGTCGATCAAGCGCGCACTGGATACTCTGATTACGGATGGCCGGGTGACCTTCGATGGGGAGCGACGCTGGCGCCGGTATCGGCTCTCCTCAGGTACGGTAAAGGACAAATGAGTCCAAACTGTGTGACGGTGGCCTGGGGCATGGTCGTAAATGCATGTTTTTCTTTGTGTTTGTAAAGGACATCAATTTCAAATGTCCTTTAGCTGAGGGGAAAGTGTCCTTTAGAACGCATCGTCTGTAATACCTATAGGCAGCCGGCGTAGATGGCTATAACGGATATCAACAGCGAAGACCGCCTGGTCCAGCAGACCTTCGTCGACCATCTGGAGAAGGCGCTCGGCTGGGAGAGCGTCTACGCTTGGAACGCCGAGACTTTCGGGCCGCAGGGCATGCTGGGGCGGGCCTCCGAACGCGACGGCGTGTTGGTGCGCGACCTGCGCGCAGCGTTGGCCCGCCTGAACCCGGATCTCCCGGAGTCCGCGCGCGAACAGGCAGTCGAGAAGCTCACCCGGATCGACTTCGCCCGTTCGCTCATCCAGCACAACCGCGAGTACTACGGGTTCATCCGCGACGGCGTGCCGGTCGAGTGGCGGGATGCGGGCGGCGAGACCCGGCACGCGCATGCGCAGGTGATCGACTTCCGCGACGCCACACGCAGCCGCTTCCTCGCCGTGCGCGAGCTCAAGATCCAGGGCGTGCGGGTACCGCATTACAACCGGCGCGCAGATCTGGTGTGCTTCGTCAATGGTCTTCCGCTGGTATTCATCGAGCTGAAGGCGGTGTACCGGAACATCCGCGCCGGCTTCGACGACAACATCACTGACTACCTCTCCGAGCACAGCATCGCCCACGCCTTCCACCACAATGCCTTTGTGGTGGTGAGCAACGGCGACCAGGCCCGCTACGGGTCCATCACTAGCAAGTGGGAGCACTTCGTCGAGTGGAAGCGCAACGCTGAGGTGGACAAGGCGCGCCTGGATGCCGAGGCCCTGCTCGACGGGATGCTGGCGAAGGAACGCCTCCTCGATCTGGTCGAGAACTTCCTCCTGTTCGACGACAGCCGCGCGGGCGGCACACGAAAGATCGTGGCGCGGAACCACCAGGTGCTCGGCGTCAACAGTGCGGTCGCGTCGGTCGTGCGACAGGAGGAGCTGAAGAAGCGTTTCCCGCCGACCGAGCGCTTGATTGCGTATCGGGTGCCGAGGCCTGAGCTACTGAAGGTCGCCGAGGAGCTGCCGCTCGTCAAGCGGGCGCATGAGGACCTGGGGCGCCTGGGCGTGTTCTGGCACACCCAAGGCAGCGGCAAGTCCTATTCGATGGCCTTCTTCGCGGAGAAGGTGCGCCGCGTCGTGCCCGGCAACTTCACCTTCCTGGTGATGACTGACCGTGAGGACCTGGACGACCAGATCTGGCGCACGTTCATCGGCTGCGGAGTGACGGACGAGAAGACGCCGCGCGCGGGCTCGGGCAAGGAACTACAGGGGCCTGTCAGGAATTTTGTGTGATTCGGGCCGGATGATTCACTGATGCATCTCGAACCGTTCACCGAACAGCAAGGCGAACTGGGCTTTTGCCGCATGCCATTCCCTGGCCGGCATCTT
>SCUD01000050.1 GCA_004297335.1 Gammaproteobacteria bacterium | reverse complement strand
CCAGCTGCAGGAGCCCCTGCTCGTGCCAGCGCTGCAGGTGCGCCGCGACGGCCGCCACCACGCCACCGTGCGCGGCGCGGTAGAAGCCTGCCGCCATCTCGTGGTGACGGTGCCCCTCGCCGACGACCGCGCGATAGGTCATCAGGGCCGCCGGCTGCAGATAGAAGCCGAGGATGGCCGCACCCAGGCGGTTCAGGCCAGGCTCCGGTGCGCCGCGAACCACCGTCTGATCCAGCCGGGCCACGAACTCGGCCGTGACCTGCTGCATGACCGCGGCAAACAGGCCGGCCTTGCTGCCGAAGAACCTGGTGATACTGGCCTTGGATCCGCCGGCCTGGTGGATGACGGCATTCAGGCTGACCTGGGCATAGCCATGGCGCCGGAACAGCCTGGCGGCGCAGCGCAGGATGCGGCGCCGCCGGCGCTGCGCTGCCACTACCCGCTGACTGGCCCCGGTCTTCATTTCGACTCCGGCGCCGGTGGTCGGCGGGAACGCGGCCAGTCCCTCCTCAATAGCATCCGCGGTCAACCCCGTGTATATTGGATTGGTGTACCAATGGTACACGAACATCGGGATGGACCGCGCATGCAGTTTCTGCGCAATGCCTGGTATGTGGCCGCATGGGCGAGTGAACTCGGGCGTGGCGCCATGGTCCACCGGCGCCTTCTCGATGAACCAGTGCTGCTGTTTCGCGATAGCTGTGGCAAGCCAAGTGCGCTGTTCGATCGGTGCCCGCATCGGCTGGCGCCGCTGCACCTGGGCAAGGTCGTCGGCGACACCGTGCAATGCGGCTACCACGGGCTGCAGTTCGATGGCAATGGTACCTGCGTCCACAACCCGCACGGTGCGGTTCCGCGTGCCGCACAGGTACACGCGTTCCCGCTCGCCGAGCGTCACGGCATGCTTTGGATCTGGATGGGCGATCCGGCACGCGCGGATCCGGCCACTATCGCTGACTTCGGTTTTCAGGATCGGGAGCGCTCCTTCGTTGGCGAGGGCTACCTGCACGTGCGTTCCAGTTACGTCCTCGAAATCGACAACATCATGGACTTGAGCCACACGGAATTCCTGCACGCGGACACGCTGGGCAGCAGTGGCATTTCCAGGGGCGAGTATCGGGCCGAGCGTGACGGCGACACCGTGTGGTCACGGCGCCTGACCCGCGCCGAGGTGATGACCGACGAGCTGTCGCGGGCGATGGGAGTGGAGCCCGGCACGGCCGTCGACCGCTGGTTGCACGTGCGCTGGACTGCGCCGGCCAATATGGCGTTGTTTGCCGGGGCGGTTGCCAGCGGTCGTCCATCCGGCGAGGGCCGCGAGACGCCCACGGCCCATTGCTTCACGCCGGAGACGGCGTCCACGAGCCACTACTGGTTCAGTATCTGCTTCCCAAGAGCCATGGGCGAGATCGGCGAGCGCATGGCACGAGAGCAGATTGCCTACCTTCGCGCACCGTTCGAGTCTGAAGACCTGCCGATGCTCGAGGCACAACAGAACTCTATCGGCGATGTGGACCTGCTGTCGCTCAAGCCGGTTCTGCTGGCCGGCGATGCAGGTGCGGTCTACGCGCGCCGGGTGCTCTCACGCCTGCTCGGCCTGGAGGCGCAGGCGACATGACCCGGCAGATCGGCCCCTATACGCAGACCGAGAAGGCGGGGCGCCAGTATGACGCGCGCTGGCAGCGCGTCATGGATTGCGTGGCCTTGCGGCAGCCTGACCGCATGCCCTTTGGCCTGTTCTCGATGTTCTGGTACGCCAGGTATGGGGGCATGACCTGCCGCCAGCAGATGTTCGACACACCGCGGTTCAAGCAGGTGATCGAGCAGGTGTGCCTCGACCTGCAGCCGGATATGTACACACCGGCACTGATGGGTGCAGGCTTCGGGCTGCCGATGGAGGTCATGGGCTACCGGCAGTTGCAGTGGCCGGGGCACGGCGTCGACGACAACCGCCCGTTCCAGTACATCGATCGCGAATACATGACGGCCGAGGAGTACGACGATTTCCTGTTTGATCCGACTGGCTTCTACCTGTCGAAATATCTGCCACGCGTCGCGGACGCATTCGCCGGCCTCGAACCCATCGCCTCGCTGACCGGCAGTTTCTATGTTGGTACCTGTTTTGGTGCCGCGGCGTTCGCTGACCCGGGAATTGCCACTGCGGTCCAGCGTCTGAGCAAAGCCTCCGGCGTCATGCTGGATTTTCTCGGCCACATCAGGGACCTGGACCAGCGCATGCGCAGCCTGGGCTTCCCGTCGGCCTTCGACAGTATCGCCATCGCTCCGTATGACATCATCGCCGACTATTTTCGCGGTGCGACCGGCATGATGAAGGACCTTTACCGGCATCCGGACAAGCTGCTGCAGGTGCTCGACAAGGTGGCGACCCTCGTCATCCGCTCGACCCTCGCTGCCGCCCGCCAGACTGACAACCCGATCGTGTTCATCCCCGTCCACTGGGCGCCGGATGCCTTCATGTCGCAGAAGCAGTTCGAGAAGTTCTGGTGGCCGTCCTTCCACCGGTTGCTGACCGCGCTGATCGATGCGCAGCTCGTGCCGATGCCGATGTGGGAGCACGACTGCACCCGGCGCCTGCCGTTCCTGCGCGAGCATACGCCCAGGGGGAAGTGCATCTACTGGTTCGAGCGCACCGACATGGTCGCGGCCTGCGCGGCACTGGGCGACATCGTCGCACTGCGCGGCGGCATGCCGGCTTCGCTGATGATCAGCGGGACACCCGCCGACGTCGATGCCGAAGTGCGCCGCCTCGTCGAGAATGTCTACGACCGCGGCGGCCGGCTGATCCTGGAGGGCGCATTCGGCCTGCCTGACGAGACCCCTGTCGAGAACGTGCGCGCGATGTGTGCGGCAGCGCGCCGCTACGCGGGTTGAATCCCGCGCAGCGGGCGGGTCGCCGGCTTCATCAGCTGTGCTTGCCCGGGGACCAGCCGCGCGCGCCGATGGTCCGGGCGGCGACTTTGCCCGGGAGCTCCTCGAGGTCCGTTGCCATTGTGTCGTTCCAGCGGTTGAGGTAGCCGAACAGCGCGATGGTGGCCACGATCTCTACGATCTGGCCGTCATCGAAATACCGGCGCAGTTCGGTGAAGTCCGCGGCCTCGGCCTCATTGGGTAGCACCGCGGCTTTGCAGGCCAGCCGCAGCGCGGCCCGCTCGGCAGCGCTGAACAGCCCGGACGACTCGAATTCCCACACTACGGCAATCTTTGCATCAGAACTGCGATAGATGCTCGACAGGTTGGCCATGTGCGCCTGGCAGTAGCGGCAGCCGGCGGCCTGACTGGCGATCAGGCTGATGAGCATCTTCAGCTCTTCGGGCACGGTGCCCTCGTACAGCACGGCCTGATTGAGGGCCATGAAGGCGGCGGCGATCGCCGGCCGCCGGGCCATCGTCCGGATGCTGTTCGGGACGAAGCCGCGAGTGCGCGCGTAATGCGCGAAGCGCTCGGCGAACTCCGGCACGGCTTCGGGTGGCAGCGGGGGCACATGGGCCATTGTGGTCTCTCCCGATTTCCGCGGATGCCGATGATCGTAGCGGAAGTGCAGGCCGCTCAGGACGTCCCCGACAGCAGGGTCAACTGCCCACGCCCGAGCAGGCGCCGGAATCCCCGGTCGAAGGTAACCAGATGGCCGCCGGTGGCAATGACCGCCGCGGCAATCCAGGCGTCCGGAACGGCGTCGGCGGCCAACCGGCCCTCAGTGCAAAGGCGCTTCATGATCGGCCACTCCCGGCACACCTCGGGCATCTCGACGCCGGCGATGTCGAGCAGCTCGTCGACCCAGGCGATCGCCGCCTTGACCGGCAGCGGCTTCACGATGACCCGCGGATGGGTGACCAGCCGCAGAAAGCCAGCGACGACCATGGGCAGCAGCTCGATGCGACCACCGGTTCCGCAGCCGTTGACCGCGGCCTCAAGCCAGCCGTGAGCAGCTCGATGCAGTGGATGTTCCACCACCGCGGCCGCCAGCAGTACGTTGATGTCAGGTGTCATCTGCGGCGTCGAACAGCGAGCGATTGGAGCGCGGATTGACGCCCCTGACGAGGCCGCCGGTACCGCGAAACACCGTCAGTGCAATCCCCTTCCCGGGGGGGCGCCGGGGCGGCGCGCGCAGTCTGAGCCGCAGCCCGTCTTCGATCATTGCCGTCAGACTGGTCCGGCCGCGCGCGGCAAAGGCCTTCGCGCGGACCAGCAGCGCGTCGTCGATGTCCAGCGTGGTCTTCATGCGGGACAGTATACAGAAGTCTGTATAGCCGGGAGAGCTGCATTTGCAGTATGTTTCGCCGGAAATGCGGTCAGCGGCCATGGGGGTGCATCCGCCATGATCAGATACTTCCTTGCAGGCCTGGTCGGGCTGGTTGCTGCTCTGCTGATCCTTCCGCCGGCGGTCGCGGCCGCGAAGTCCGAGCAGCCGGCGATGGAGAGCGTGCTCACGGCCCGACTCGACGGCTGGCTCATCATCGACACCGATGGCAGTGTCCTCGACCTCGGCATCGAGACGGAGGTGCCGGCAGCCCTGCGGGAGAGTCTTGACCGGACGGTGCGCCGCTGGCGGTTCCACCCGATCGTGATCGATGGCGAGGTACGCCGGGCGAAGGCGCGGATGCGGATCACGCTGGCTGCGCAACCGGAAGGCGAGGGCTACCGGATCAAGGTGGACAACGCGATCTTTCCGAGCCCGGCCGATACGTCTGTAACGGGCATCGTCGACAACCGTTCAGCAATCATCAGTCGCCGCAGATTATTGACACCCGTGTATCCGCCCGAACTCCTTCGTGCTGGTGTGGGGGGCATCGTGCAGCTGGTGATTCGTGTGGGACGAGACGGCCGGACAGAAGAGGTCCTCTCCAGACAGACGGCGTTGCATGACGTGAAGGGTACGGACTTTGTCATGCGCAAGGCTGCCAGGTTGATGGAGGATTCAGCCGTACGAGCCGCGACGGGGTGGACCTTCAATGTTCAACTCCGGACTGAGACGCCGGATCCATCGGACCTGACGGTCACGGTTCCGGTTGTCTACATCCTGGACGAGTCGGAACGGCACTCCGACCGGACCGCCGGCGAAGGGTCGCCGGCGCTGTGGCGCGCGGAAGTTCGCACCGCCCGCCGGTCGATTCCCTGGCTCAGACGCACCGAGGGGGAAAGGATGGCTGGCGCCTCGGACCTGCGGAGCGGAGAGATGTTTCCGGTCTCAGACTGGGTTCACTTCGCCGAGAACGGCGTCGGCGATTCGCTGTTGTAGCCCCGGCAATGGGGCAGCCGCCGAAGCGGCCCGGTCACCGCGCTCGGCAAAAGGAGTAGAGTCCTCTTCCAGACCAGAGAAGGGAGTCTGGCTTCAAGCGCGACTGGACCGAAACGTCACAAGATTCCTGGCTATGTCCTGGATCATGGGGGATCGCGATGAACAATAAGCTGTACCAGATCGCATTCATGTGGCTGTTCCTGCTGGCCTTGCCGGCACGCGCGGACATTGAATGGATCCACGGCGCTGTTGCCGCCAGCGATTTCAGAAAGACGACAATTCCTTTTCTTCAAGGCAAGACGACGACTTATGAATTGAAGGGTGAATGGATGGACTGGGTGGACAAGGTCGAAGGCCTCGGAACAGGCATGACGGTGAGCAAACTCGAGAAGCATTTCCCGCTCAAGTCCCTGACTCTCGCGTTGAACATGACCGCAACGGCGACGCCCGGCAGCCGGAGGCTGACGCTGGTAACAAACCGGCTGAACGTGTTTGGGCAATGGGAGAGAACTGTGCGTGCTACTCTGGACATCTACGTTGTCCGGGCGGGCAGCTTCAATCCACCGGCTGATGTCCAGCTACCCAGTTATTTTACGGAAGCTACCGTCGCGCTGAACGGTACCAATATCGGAAATGCGGGCGTTGACGCTGCCGGGTGGCCTTCGGGTACAACAGCCTCGGTATCAAGTTCGACCAGTGCGAGTGCCGTTGTCGCCCTGAGATTCACGTCACCCCAGGCCCAGGTTGCGGGGGACCTGCGTCTCTACGATAAGGGTCAGCCGCTCGCCTTCATGAGGAACCTGCCTGGGACATACGCTTACAAGGTCTCAGGAACCACTGCGACACTTGCGCGCCTGACACTCAAGGGCCCGAATTCGCTCAGCTCCATCACCTTCCCGGCTGCCACGCAATGCGGAACAAGATGCTATGAGTGGGGCAATAACGCGACGATCAGACTGAATTTCCTTAGAGCCGTGCGACCGGAAGGTGAAACGGTATCCTGGTTACTTTCACCGTCCACGAGAGCGGACGGTCATCGTCTTGCGCAAGCCATTGCACCGACAGTCTATGATCCGGCCGCGAAGTCGAATTCCCTCATCGTTGGGAGTGGCGCGACATCAACTGATCTCGTCGTGAAGGTATGTAGCTGTCCCACTAACTCCTCGGTAATCACGGTGACGGCATGGGTTAACTCGACCAGCAGCAGTCCGGCACCGAGCCACTTGACCAATACCTTTGCGGTCTCCTGCCCGTCCGGAATTAGCGGAAGTCCCCGGTGCTAAGGTGCCTTCGCCTTGTAGCCGGCCT
>SCUD01000049.1 GCA_004297335.1 Gammaproteobacteria bacterium | reverse complement strand
CCATGGGCGGGATGATCGACCCAAACCTCAGCCGCCAGACTCATACCTCGTTGGAAATACGCCCCCACGTTCAGACTCATACCATGTTGGAAGAGACTGCCACGTTCCACGGGCACGGGTTCAATGTACACTTGCCGAATTGCTGCGGTATATTCACGCCGCCAGATCAGCCAAGGAGTCGGTCATGCCAGGAATCTCACGCGCGCTGCAGGGTCTTGTGGTCCTCGCCTGTGGACTATGCGTGGTCGCCGGGGCTGATGCCGCCGGCCTGCTCAGCACCAAGAAGGGCAAGGGCGGGTCCGATGTGCAGGGCGCCGCGGGCACGCAGGGCGCGCAGGGAGCGGCTGCCGACCTGGAACGCTGCGACCGGCCGATGGGCGCAATGGCGGTCGTCGAGCCGCAGGACTTCGTGACCGCATCGCTCGCGCAGTACGGGCTGCAGTCACCGGTTGGGCTGATCCGCATGATGATCCAGCAGTCGAACTGCTTCATCGTCGTCGAGCGCGGCGCCGGCATGCAGAACCTGATGCAGGAGCGGGCACTGGCCGGCGGTGGTGAACTGCGGGGCGGATCCAACGTCGGCGGCGGCCAGATGGTCGCGGCCGATTTCATCATGACGCCGTCGGTGGTGTTTTCGGAGGGCAACGCTGGCGGCATCGCCGGTGGCCTCGGTGGCCTGATGGGTGGGCGCGGCGGGGCGTTGTTCGGTGCGATCGCCGGCGGCCTCAAGTTCAAGGAAGCGCAGACCAGCATGCTGGTCGCGGATGCGCGCTCCGGCGTGCAGGTTGCCGCGGCCGAGGGCAGCTCGAAGAAGGCCGACCTGGCGCTCGGCGGCGCGCTGTTCGGCGGTGGCGGCGGCGGCGCGGTCGGCGGCTATGGCAACACCAACGAGGGCAAGATCATCGCCGCGAGCTTCGCCGACAACTACAACAACGTCGTGCGCGTGATCCGCAATGACCCGAGCCTGCAGCGCGACGTCGGCACGCTGGCCCAGGAGGCCGCGGCGGGCGGTTCGACCAAGGCCGGCGCCGTGTTCAACGAGGGCGACGTGCTGCGGCCGAAGATCGGCGGCGCCAAGCTGATGAAGTCAGCCGGCGACGGCGGCCCGGTGGTCGGGACGCTGGCCAAGGAAGACGAGATGATCTACATGGGCCAGGAGCAGGCCGGCTACCTGCTGGTCGAGTCCGGCAAGGGCAGCGGCTGGGTCAAGAAGATCCTCGTCGCGAAATAGCCGTTGGCGCGGTTCCTGGTTCCACGCGACTGGTGGATCCGGGCAGTACTCGGGCTGCATGCGCTGGCGGCGCGGCTGCCGTATCGCTTGCTCCTCGCGCTCGGACGGGCCTGCGGGCGCCTGGCCCGGCCCTGGATGCGCACCCGGCGCCACAATGCGCGGCGCAATATCGCGCTGTGCCTGCCGGAGCTGGATGAGACCGCGCGTGCAGCGCTCGAACGCCGGCATTTCGAGTCGCTCGGCATCGCGCTGTTCGAGACTGCGCTCGCCTGGTGGCGGCCGCTAGAGAGCCTGTGGCCGCTCGCGCGGGTGGAGGGCCTCGAGCATCTCGAGCGCGCGCTCACCCGCAGCCGTGGTGTCCTGCTGCTGCCGGCGCACTTCACGACGATGGAGATCGGCGCGGCGCTGCTGTGCCGGCATGTGGCGCCGGATATCGTCTACCGGCGCTTCAGCCAGCCGCTGATCGAGGCCGTGATGCGCAAGCGGCGCGCGCGTGGCGGTGGGCGAATCATCGAGAGTGGCCAGCCGCTCGCCGTGATCCGCAGCCTGCGCGCCAATCATGTCGTCTGGTATCCGCCAGACCAGATCTATCCGCCGAAGAACCGCGTGCTCGCGCCCTTCTGCGGTGTTCCGGCGATGACCAATACGACGCCGATGCGGATCGCCAGGATCACCGGTGCGGCGGTGCTGCCTTTCCTGGCGCTGCGGCTGGCCGATGGCAGTGGCTACCGCCTGCGGATCGGCCCGGCACTCGAGGATTTCCCGGGCACTGATCCGGTCGCCGACGCGACCCGGCTGAACCAGGTCGTGGAGCAGCAGATTCGCGCGGCGCCGGAGCAGTACCTGTGGATCCACCGGCGCTTCCGCGCCTACACGGCCGACTACCCGGACTACTACGCGGCCGGATCGTCGAAGTAGCGGTCGTAGGCCAGCAGCGCACCGTGCACCAGCGCCGCGCCATCGTGACGGCTGCGGGCCGGGTCCGTGCCGCGCATCAGCGCCACACCGGCCATCAGGTCGGCGATCACGTAGTGCAGGTTGGCGTCGGCCGCCGGCGGCAGCCGGCAGGCGGCAACGATGCCCTGGACCTCGGCCTCGATCCGCGCGGCGAGCGCGGCGTACTGTTCCTCGGTCTCGGTGCCGGCATGGATCGCCTCGTGATCGGCGTCGAAGGCCGCGCGGATCGCCGCCATGCCGCTGCGCAGCGGGGCATCGGTAGTCCACTTCCGTTCGCCGTCGAGCTGCATCTGCGCCACTGCGGCAGCGTCCGCGGCGTGTTCGTGGCTGTGCTCATGCTGTGCCCACGCCGCTGGCGCCAGTGCGAGCAAGGCGGTGGCGAGCAGTGCGGAGCGACGGTCGTACATGCGACCATTATAGATGCAATGGAGGCCCCGGCGCCGGCCTCGTGGCTTCAGCTACGCGCAGCTTGCCGCCGGTGGCGGCGGGCCTCTAGAATCCGGCCGAAGCGGGTGTAGTTCAATGGTAGAACTGCAGCTTCCCAAGCTGCTAACGTGGGTTCGATTCCCATCACCCGCTCCAGCCATCTTTCTCCTCGCCGGCGAGCCGGCTTCAGTCAACGCTCAGCCGCAGCCAGCTGTTCCCGGATCAGGTTATCGACGCGGGCCAGCGCGACCTTCAGTGCCCGTTCCTCGCAGGCGCGGGCGGCGCGCTTGGCGGCCACGGTCTTGTTGTCGGCGCTCGGCGTGCAGACCTTCTTGGCCGCGGCCTGCAGTCGGCTGGTCAGCGCTGCGATACCCTCGCTGGTGCTGACGTCGAGATCGCCGTACTGCACGCTCGTTGAGGGAACCTTGACTTCGGGCCGATCCGCGGCCTGCGCGATGGGCAGGATGGCGAGGGCCAGGGTTGCGGCTGCGAGCAGCGCGCCAGCCTGCTTGATTTTCGTCATTTGCATTCTCCTAACGGCATTGTTTGACCGGCGACGATCTTGGGCGCTTTGGCCGCGCGCGGCCCCACCGGGATTGTGTATCGCCCCACCGAACTTGGGCCATCCGGGGCCCGAGGGTTCCCGTCAGTCCGGCTTGACCGAGACCTTGTATTGCCGGGCGCTCATGCCGGTGCAGCGACGGAAGGCGCGCTCGAACGACCACAGGTTCTTGTAGCCGACATTGAACGCAATCCGGGTGATGGAAAGGTCGGAGGACTCCATGCTGGAACGGGCCTGTTCGATGCGCAGCGAGGTCAACCAGCATCCAAAGCAGACGCCGACCTTGCGGTGGAAATAATTCGAGAAGTAGGTACGCTCCAGCGCCGCGATCCCGGCGGCCTGCTCCAGCGAGATCTCCTCATCGAAGTGTTCGACGCAGTACGCCTTCAGGCGCGCCAGCCGCGGGTAGTAACTCAGGGCACGGTGGTTGATTTCAGCAACACGGCACTGGCCCATATCCTCACCTCACCCCCCCTTGGAATGAGTCTAGCACCTTATTGCCCTACCGGGCGTGGCCCCGATTACTCGTCGCGTTTTCGGAGGCGGAGCCCCGGTTCCGGTGTTACGGTTTCGCTTCATGAGGTCCCTGCCACCGCCCCCGGAGATGCACCGCGCTTTCCTGCGCAGTGATGCGGCTTATGACGGTGTTTTCTATACCGGCGTCCGGACGACTGGCATCTTCTGCCGCCCGTCCTGCACGGCCCGCAAGCCACGGCCGGAGAACGTCGAGTTCTTCGCGACGCCCGGGGAGGCGAGCTTTTCTGGCTACCGTCCGTGCAAGCGCTGCCGGCCGCTCGATGCGGATGGCCGTCCGCCGGCCTGGGTCGAGCGCCTGCTCACCCGCATCGAGCGCGATCCGGCCGTGCGGATCCGGGCGGCTGAGCTGCGTGCCGCCGGCATTGATCCGGCGCGGGCACGGCGCTGGTTCCAGCGCCACTACGGCATGACTTTCCAGGCCTGGTGCCGGTCACGCCGGCTGGGCGAGGCATTTCGACAGATCCGGGAGGGCGCGGCCGTGAGCGAAGTTGCTGGCAACTCTGGTTTCGAGTCGGAGAGTGGTTTCCGTGCGGCTTTCGGGCGGGCGTTTGGCAGTGCACCGGGCCAGGCCCCGGACGGTGAGCCGGTGGCACTGGACTGGATCGCTTCAACGGTCGGTCCGCTGATCGCCGGGGCGACCAATGATGGCCTGTGCCTGCTCGAATTCACGGACCGGCGCATGCTCGAGGCGCAGCTTGCGACGCTGCGCCGGCGGGTGGGCGCGGTCCTGCTGCCCGGGCGGAATCGCTGGCTGGAGGCGCTGAAGCTGCAGCTCAGCGAGTACTTCGCCGGCCAGCGACGGGAATTCGAGCTGCCGCTCGTGATCCGTGGCACGCCGTTCCAGCAGCAGGTCTGGCAGGCGCTGCTGACGATTCCCTATGGCGAAACCTGGTCCTACCAGCAACTGGCCACGCGCATCGGCCGGCCCGGCGCGACGCGGGCGGTCGGGACCGCGAACGGCATGAACCGCATTGCGATCGTGATTCCCTGCCACCGCGTGGTCAACGCGGACGGCCGCCTCGGCGGCTACGGTGGTGGCGTCTGGCGCAAGCAGGCGCTGCTCGACCTCGAGCGCGGCCAGCAGGGGATCGCGCTGCCGGAGGCCGACGCCACCCTCACTCGTGCCGCAGCGCGTCGATCGGGTTGAGTCCCGCGGCCCGGCGCGCCGGGAAGAAGCCGAAGATCACGCCGATCGCCGCCGCGAACAGGAACGAGGCCAGGTTGATCATCGGGTCGAACAGCCAGGGCACTTTCATCGCGCCAGCGAGCGCGATCGACATGCCGGTCGCCAGCGCGATGCCGACCAGGCCGCCAAGTGCCGAAAGCACGACCGCCTCGATCAGGAACTGCAGCAGCACTTCGCGCTCGAGCGCGCCGATCGCGAGGCGGATGCCGATCTCGCGGGTACGCTCGGTCACCGACACCAGCATGATGTTCATGATGCCGATGCCACCGACCAGCAGGCTGACGGCGGCCACCGCGCCGAGCAGCATCGTCAGGATGCGCGTCGTGCTGGTGAGGGTCTCGGCGATCTGCCGCGTGTCCAGCACCTGGAAGTCGTCGTCCTCGTTCAGCCCGATGTTGCGGCGCTCGCGCATCAGCAGCGTGACCTGCTGCCTGACGCCATCGATCGAGATGCCCGGCTGGACGGAGACGATGACCCGGCCGATATTCTGATTGCCGGTCAGCCGGCGCTGCACGGTGCGCAGCGGCATCACGATGGTGTCGTCCTGGTCACTACCCATCGCCGACTGGCCCTTGCCCTGCAGCAGGCCGATCACCTCGCAGGCGAACTGCCGGATGCGGACCTGGCTGCCGACCGGGTTCTGCCCGCCGAACAGCTTCTGCTGGACCGTCGCACCGATGACGCAGACGGCCTTGCCGGCGCGCTCCTCCGCCTCGGTGAAGCCGCGGCCGGCGGCAATCTTCCAGTTGCCCGCCTCGAAGTAGTCGCTGTTGCTGCCGGTGATCACGGTGGACCAGTTGCTGGCCTGGTACACCGCGGCCGAGCCCCGGTTCACGACCGGTGCGACCCACCGGGCCGAGGCGATCTGGTTGCGGATCGCCTCGACGTCCGCGGCGCGGAACGGCGGCGCGCCGCCCGAGCCGGGGCCGAAGCGCTGCCCCGGCATGACGATCAGCATGTTGCTGCCCATGCTGGCGATCTGGTCGGAGACGGACCTGGTCGCGCCATTGCCGAGCGTGACCATCGTGATCACGGCGGCGACGCCGATGACGATGCCGAGCACCGTGAGGAACGAGCGCAGCAGGTTGCGGCGGATCGCGCGCAGCGCGAGCAGGATGGTGTTCCACCACATCAGGCCGTTCCTCCGTTGCGGTGATCGGTGTCGACCCGGCCGTCGGCGAAGCGGACGATGCGCCTGGCGCAGGCGGCGATGTCGGCCTCATGGGTCACCATCAGCACCGTGAGGCCGTGGTCACGATTGAAGGCGCTGATCAGCTCCATGATCTCGTGGCTGGTGTGGCTGTCGAGGTTGCCGGTCGGTTCGTCCGCCAGCAGGACCGCGGGCCGGGTGACGATCGCGCGGGCGATCGCCACGCGCTGCTGCTGGCCGCCGGACAGCTCGCCCGGCGTGTGGTCCTCCCAGCCGGCGAGGCCCACCTGCGCGAGCGCAGCCCGGGCCGCGGCATGGCGCGCGGGGGCGGCACCGCCACGGTAGACCAGCGGCAGTTCGACGTTCTCGAGCGCGGTCGTCCGCGCCAGCAGGTTGAAGCCCTGGAATACGAAACCGAGGTAATGGCGGCGCAGCAGCGCGCGCTGGTCGCGCGCCAGCTGCTCGACGCGGACTCCCTGGAATTCGTAGCTGCCGCTGGTCGGGATGTCGAGGCAGCCGAGGATATTCATCGCGGTGGACTTGCCCGAGCCGCTCGGGCCCATGATCGCGACGAAGTCGCCGGCCTCGATCGCGAGGTCGATGCCCTTCAGCGCCTGGAACGCAACCTGCCCCTGGCCATAGGTCTTGGTGACGGCGGACAGCCGGATGAGGGCCGGATCGCTCATGTGGGGCCAGCCACCATCTCGGTGATCAGCTCGGTGCCGGCCTCGATCTCGCCGCCGGTGATCTCGGTGAGCCGGCCGTTGCTGGCACCGGTCTTCACTTCGATCGCGATCGGCTGGCCCTCGCGCAGCACCCAGACGCGCGCCGTGCCATCCGGCTGCGTGGTGCGCACGCGCTTCGGCGCCATGCGCATCGGCCCCGGCACCAGCGCACTGGTGACGCTGCGCTGCTGGGCCGGCTCCGACTCGGCCGCCGGCGGAGTGAAGCGCAATGCGGCGTTCGTCACCAGCAGGACGCTCTCGCGCGTCAGCGTCGTGATCTCGGCGGTGCCGGTCATGCCCGGCCGCAGGCTGAGGTCATCGTTGCTGACCGCGAGGATCGCGCCGTAGGAGATCACCCCGTCCTTTTCCTGCGCGCCGTAGCCCACCCGCGTGATGACGGCCGTGTACCGCCGGCCCGGCCAGGCATCCACGGTGAAAGTCGCAGCCTGGCCGACCTGCACCTGGCCGACGTCGGCCTCATCCACGTCCACCTGCAGCTCCATCTGGGCAAGATCCTCGGCCAGCCGGAACAGCACCGGCGCCTGGAACGCGGCGGCCACGGTCTGGCCTGGTTCCACGGCCCGCGACAGCACGATGCCGTCGATCGGCGAGCGAATGCTGGCCTTCTGCAGGTTGGTCTCGTCCGTGCGCAGGCTCGCCCGCGCCTGCGTGACGCTCGCCTGCGCACTGGCCTCATCCGCACTGGCGCGCTTCATCCGGGCCTCGGCGCTGTCCATCTCGCTGCGCGAAGGCACCTTGCCGCCCGAGAGTTCCGCGACCTGCTGGTAGCGTGCCAGTTCCGCCCGCGCCTCGGCCACGGTCGCCTGCGCCTGCAGCACCTGCGCCTCGGCCGCGGCCAGGCTGGCGCGCGTTCTCGCGACCGCGTCGCGCAGTTTCGACAGGTCGAGTTGCGCCAGCACCTGCCCCCGGGTGACGCGATCGTTGTCGTCCACGAGGACCCGCTCGACGATGCCGGACAACTCGCTGCCGACGTCCACCTGGTTGGTCGGCTGCAGGTTGCCGGTGGCGGACACGGTGACCACCAGCCCGCCGCGCACCGCCGCTTCGGTCCGGTACTGCGGCGCATCGGCATCGCTGCCGGCTCGCAGGATTAGCACGGCTGCAACGACCAGTGCGATCGCCGCGGCTCCCAGCCAGCGCCAGTGACGGGACAGGAAGCCGCCAGGGCTCTCGGCGAGAAGCTCCTGCAGGGGATTGCGCTGTGGATCGGAACCGGAAGCGTTCATGGGGTTTCCCTGGTAGCTGGGCTGGTGGCACCGGTCGGGGACCATCCCCCGCCCAGCGCCTTGTACAGGCGGATCACCGCGCGCAGGCCGTCAGCGCGGGCCCCGGCGAGGCCGTCCTCGGCGGACAAGCGGCTGCGGTCGGTATCGAGCACCGACTGGAAGTCGACCAGCCCGGCGCTGTAGCGCTGTTGCGCGAGTTCAGCAGCGACGCGCGCGGAGCCGGCGGCGGTCTGCAGCGCAGCCTCGCGCTCGAGGCTGCGGGACAGCGCAACCAGTGCGTTCTCGACATCCTGCAGCGCAGCGAGCACCGCCTGTTCGTAGTTCACCCCGGCCTGTTCGCGCACCGCGTCCTGGATCTCGACCTGGGCGCGCAGGCGCCCGGCCTCGAAGATCGGCGCCGTGATGCCGCCGAGCAGCGAGGAGCGGCTGGCGCCATCGTCGTCGAGCCCGCCAGCCGTCAGCGCCTCGACGCCGATCGAGCCTGAGAGCCGGAACGACGGATAGCGCGCGGCCCGGGCCACGCCGAGGCGCGCGTTCGCAGCGGCGAGCGCGCGTTCCGCCGCGCGGACGTCAGGCCGCTGGCGCAGTGCATCGGCCGGGATGCCGACCGCGATACCCGCCGGTGCAGTGGGCAGGTCCGCTTCCGCAGCCAGGCGCGCATACAGCGTACCCGGCGCGTGCCCGAGCAGGACCTCGAGGCGATGCTCAGTCTCGGCGAGGCTGGTCTCGAGCCCCGGGACCTGGGCCCGGGTCTGGGCCTCGTTGCTGCGGGCCTGCTCGACTTCCAGCGTGCTGGCGAGCCCGGCCTGCTCGCGCCAGCTCGTGAGCTGCAGCGTCCCGGACTGGCTCGCGAGATTGTCGCGGGCGATCCGGATGCGGGCCTGCAGGGTCCGCAGTTCGATGTAGTTCGTCGCGACCTCGGCGGCGAGCGTGACCCGGGTGGCATCCAGGTTCGCGCCGGCGGCCGCGAGATCAGCCCGGGCCGCGGCCACGCCCTGCCGCGTGCGACCGAAGATGTCGAGTTCCCAGCTCGCGTCGAAACCCGCATCGTAGGACTCACGTCGCCCGCCACCACCCTGGTCGCTCGGCCAGCTGCGGTTCGTCGTGGCGGAGGCATCGACTCCAGGAAAAAACCCGGCGGCCGCGACGGTCCGGCGGGCGCGCGCCTCGCGCAGCCGGGCCTGGGCACTGCGCAGGTCGGGACTGGACTGCAGGGCCTCGGCGACCAGCGCGGCCAGCAATGGATCCTCCAGTCGTTGCCACCATTGGCTGAGGTCGCCGGCCGGTGCAGCTGTGGCCGGCGCTTGCGGAGCCGGGTCGAGACGGGTCCAGCTGGCCGGCGCATCGATCGCGGGCGAAGGCTGGCCCGGGACGAAAGCGGCGCACCCGGCGAAACTCAGGCTCGCGAGGCAGAGCAGGGGGCGGAATCGGCTCGTCTGCATGCGCAGGGCTCCGGTGCGGCAACTGTCCAGCTGATCATCATTGCAGCCCCAGGGCCGTGAAGCCATTTCGGGTTGTGCACCCCCCTTGGGTCCGGGGCGCGAACCGGCTAGGCTTAGCGCTTTGCCGCTGCAATGAGGCGGCGCGAGGCAGCCATGAAGTTCGCTGTGACCCTGGCCACCGCAGGAATGTTCCTCATGACATCGACCGGCATTGCCGCGGCCGAGGCCGCCGGGCAGGCGACCGAGCCCAATCCGCTGCTCGCTCCGTGGAGCGGCCCGCATGGCGGCCTGCCGCCGTTCGATAAGGTCCGTGTCGAGCTCATCGGGCCCGCGCTCGAGGCCGGCATGGAGGAGCAGCTCGCCGAGATCGACCGCATCGCCAACGATGCGGCGCCGCCGACCTTCGACAACGTGATCGCCGCGATGGAGCGCTCCGGCCGTGCCTTGTCCCGGGTCATCGCGATCTATGGAGTCTGGTCGTCGACACTCAACGATGAGCCGATGCAGGCCGTCGAGCGCAGCATGGCGCCGAAGCTCGCGGCCTTTTCCGACCGGATCACGCAGAACGAAAAGCTGTTCGCACGCATCGCCGCCGTGTATGCGGCGCGCGATGCCGCCGGGCTCACTCCGGAGCAGCAGCGACTGGTCTGGCTCACCTACACGGATTTCGTTCGCAGCGGCGCGCGCCTCGACGCCGCCGCCAAGCAGCGCCTGTCGGAGATCAACCAGCAGCTGGCCGGCCTCTACACGCGCTTCTCGCAGAACGTGCTGGCCGAGGAGGACCAGCAGATGCTGCTGCTGGCGGACGAGGCGGAGCTCGCGGGCCTGCCCGAGTCCGCGCGCGCGGCGGCGGCCGCGGCCGCCGAGTCACGCGGCCACAAGGGCCAGTGGGCGGTCCTGAACACGCGTTCGAGTGTCGAGCCGTTCCTGTCTTTCTCCTCGCGGCGCGACCTGCGGGAGAAGGTCTGGCGCACGTTCGTGAATCGCGGCGACAACGGCGGCGAGAAGGACAACAACACGACCATCGCCGAGATCCTCGCACTGCGCGCCGCGCGGTCCCAGCTGCTCGGCTACGCGACGCACGCCCACTGGCGTCTCGAGAACACGATGGCGAAGACGCCCGAGCGCGCGATGCAGCTGATGGAGGCGGTCTGGCCGCCCGCGGTCGCGCGAGTGCGGGAGGAAGTGGCCGACATGCAGGCGATTGCCGATGCGGAGGGCGCGGGCCTCACGATCGAGCCCTGGGATTACCGCTACTACGCCGAGCGAGTGCGCAAGGCGAAGTTCGATCTGGACCAGGACGAGATCAAGCCCTACCTGCAGCTCGACCGCTTGCGCGAGGGCATGTTCTATGTGGCCGAAAAGCTCTTCGGCCTGAAATTCGTGCCGCTGGCGGCGGGTTCGGTGCCGGTCTACCACCCGGACGTGAGCGTCTGGCGGGTCGACGACCTGGAGGGCCGCCTGGTCGGACTGTGGTACTTCGATCCCTATGCGCGCCAGGGCAAGCAGTCCGGTGCCTGGATGAATGCGTACCGCAACCAGGAGCGCTTCGATGGCGAGGTCCGGACCATCGTCTCGAACAACGCCAACTTCCTCGAGGCCGCGGCTGGCGAGCCGGTCCTGATCAGCTGGACCGACGCGGAGACCCTGTTCCACGAGTTCGGCCATGCGCTGCACGGCCTGGCGTCGAACGTGAACTACCCGACCGTCTCCGGCACCAACGTCGTGCGCGACTACGTGGAGTTCCCGTCGCAGCTGCTGGAGCGCTGGGTCGCGACGCGGGAGGTGCTCGACCGCTTCGCGGTGCACCACCAGACCGGCGAGCCAATGCCACCGGAGCTGATCTCCAGGATCGAGCGCGCCTCGACCTTCAACAAGGGCTTCGACACCATCGAGTACCTGGCGAGCGCGCTGATCGACATGAAGCTGCACCTCGCCGGCGCGACGCCCATCGATCCCGATGCCTTCGAGCGGGAGACGCTCGCGGCGCTCGGCATGCCCGCCGAGATCGTGATGCGCCACCGCACGCCGCAGTTCCTGCACATCTTCAGCAGCGACGGCTATGCCGCGGGCTACTACAGCTACCTCTGGTCGGACACGCTGTCGGCGGATGCCTGGGAGGCTTTCACCGAGGCGGGCGGCCCCTGGGACGAGGCCGTTGCGCGGCGCCTGCGGGAATCCGTGTTTTCGGTCGGCAACACGGTGGATCCGGCCGACGGTTACCGCGCCTTCCGCGGCCGCGATCCCGGCATCGATGCGCTGATGCGCAAGCGCGGTTTCTTCAAGCCAGCGCCCGCCGCGCAATGAGGATGCCGTCGAGGTCGGCATAGATCCAGTCGCCCGGATGAACGCGGGCGCCGGCGATGTCGATCGTTACGTCGCGCTCGCCGCGGCCCTGGCGGTCGCTGCGGCGCGGCAGCGTGGCGAGCGCGCGGACGCCGAGGTCGAATCCGGCGATCTCGGCCGCATCACGGATGCAGCCGTGGATCACGACCCCGGCCCAGCCGTTGTCCGCTGCCTGCCGGGCGAGCAGGTCACCGAGCAGCGCGCAGCGGAGTGAACCGCCGCCGTCGACGACGAGCACCCGGCCCTGGCCGGGCTCGCCGACCGCTTCCTTCACGCGCGAGTTGTCCTCGAAGCAGAGCACCGTGCTCGCCGGCCCGGCGAAGGACACGCGGCCGCCGTAGGAGTGGTACAGCGGCTCCAGGACCTGCAGTTCGGCGGAGTACTGGTCGCAGAGGTCGGCGGTCTTGAATGCCATCGTCGCGTCCCGGCTTCTTCCCTTGGAGGCTTCCAGTATATTGGCTGTGGCAGCAGGACGAGGGTAGTGCGACATGGATTCCAGGGCTGGCAGGGTGAGTGGCAGCGTCGTGGTCCTCGGCAAGGAGCGCCTGCTGTTTGGCGACGTGGCCAAGGCCCTCCAGCACCAGGGCGTGAGCGTACGGAGCTTCGCCGACCTCGGCGCGCTCGTAGCCGACTCCGCGGCGCTCGGCCAGGCCGACGTGCTCTACGTGCCGGGCGGGATCGGCGCGGCCGTCCTCGATGCGGCGCCGCGCCTGCGCGGCGTCGTCACGCCCTACAACGGCATCGACAGCTTCGACCGCGGCGCGGCCAGCGCGCGTGGCATCCTGATCGGCAACGGCCAGTTCACCGAGACCACCGAGAGCATGGCCGATGCGACGGTCATGCTGCTGCTCGCCGCCGCCTACGACCTGCGCACCTCGATGCAGGGCCTCGCGGATGGCTGGCCGCAGCAACCGATCGCTGGCCGCGGGCGGCTGCTGCGGGCGATGACGGTGGGTATCGTCGGCCATGGGCGCATCGCACAGGCCGTCGTCGGGCGCCTGCGAGGCTTCGGTTGCGAGCTGCTGGTGCACGCGCGCCGGCCGCTCGCGGAGCTGCCCGCCGGCGTCACGCAGGTGCCACTCGCCGAGCTCGCGACGCGCGCGGATGCGATCCTGCTGCTCGCCTCACTCAATGCCGACAGCCGGCATCTGGTGAATGCGGAGCTGCTCGCGCGGATGAAGCCGGAGGTGATCCTGGTCAACACCTCGCGCGGCGGCCTCGTGGACGAGCAGGCGCTCGTCGCGGCGGTACGCGAGCGCCGCATCGGCCGGCTGGCGCTGGATGTCTTCGAGCAGGAGCCGCTGCCGGCGGACAGCCCGCTGCGCGGGTTGCCGGCGGCGATCCTGACGCCGCACTGCGCGGGGCATACGCGGGAGACGAAGAGCCGCATGCCGCAGTTCGCGGTGGGCAACGTCGTCGCGCTGCTTGCGGGCGAGCCGCCGCTGTCGATCGCGAACCCCGAAGCGCTGCCCGCGTGGCGCTCCCGGATGGAGCGGCTGCGGGCCTGATCTCTCGCGATCAGCCGGCGGCGGCCCGGCGCTGGAAGCGCGGCGTCGTCGCGAACGGCACCGGCTGGCGCATGGTCTTCTCGATGTCGCGCAGCAGCCCGATCTCGTCCTCGGAGACCAGGGACACGGCGTGACCCTCGGCGCCGGCACGGGCGGTGCGCCCGATCCGGTGCACGTAGTCCTCGGGCACGTTCGGCAGCTCGTAGTTGACGACCTGCGGCAGTTCCTTGATGTCGAGGCCGCGCGAGGCGACTTCGGTGGCCACGAGCGCAGTGACCTTGCCGGCCTTGAACTCCGCGAGTGCCCGCACCCGCGCGGACTGGCTCTTGTTGCCGTGAATCGCGGCCGAGCGAATCCCGGCGCGCTCGAGCTGGGTGGCGAGGCGGTTGGCGCCATGCTTGGTGCGCGTGAACACCAGTGCCTGGTACCACGGGCCCTCGCCGGCGCTGCCGTTCTCGAACAGGTGGATCAGCAGGTCGCGCTTGCCGGCCTTGTCGACGCGGAAAGCGACCTGGGTGACGCTCTCGACCGTGCTGTTGGGCGGTGTCACCTCGACCTGGGCCGGGTTCTTCAGCAGGCGCGCGGCCAGCTGGCGGATGTCCGGGGTGTAGGTCGCGGAGAACAGCAGGTTCTGGCGCCGCTCCGGCAGCAGCCGGATCACGCGTCGGATGTCATGGATGAAGCCCATGTCCAGCATGCGGTCCGCTTCATCGAGTACGAAGTGCGCGACCTGCGAGAGATCGGCGAGCTTGCGCTCGGCCAGGTCCAGCAGGCGGCCGGGCGTCGCGACCAGCAGGTCGCAGCCGGTGCGCAGGCCATCGATCTGCGGCTGCTCGCCGACGCCGCCGAAGACCACGCGGCTGCGCAGCTTCTTGTGGGCGCCGTAGCTGCGGATGCTCTCGTGGATCTGCGCAGCGAGTTCGCGGGTCGGCGCGAGGATCAGCGCGCGTGGCGCGCGGCCCTGCGGCGCGGAAAGCAGTTGCAGCAGCGGCAGCACGAAACCGGCGGTCTTGCCGGTGCCGGTCCGGGCGCCGGCCAGCAGGTCGCGACCCGCGAGCACCGGCGGGATCGCACCGGCCTGGACCGGTGTCGGCGACTCGTAGCCCTGATCGGCGATCGCGCGCAAAAGCTCGGGCTCCAGCCCGAGTTCATTGAATGTCATGATGTTTTGGGGGTCCGGGGGGTAGAAAGGCGGGCGGACTATACCATAGATGGACGCGATCAGGAGATCGGATATGTACAGGGTCGTGCAGTGGGCCACCGGATCAGTCGGACGAACGACGTTGCGCCGCATCCTCGATCATCCGGATCTCGAACTCGTGGGGCTCTATGTCCATGACCCGGCCAAGGTCGGCCGCGATGCCGGCGAGATCGCGAGGCGCCCGCCAACAGGCGTGCTGGCGACCAGCCGCATCGAGGAGATCCTCGCGCTCGAGGCCGACGTCGTGCTGCACACGCCGCGCATCAGCGTGCCCTACGTGGACCAGAACGCCGCGGTCGAGCGCCTGCTTGCTGCGGGCAAGAACGTGATCTCGGTGAACGGCTTCTACATGCCCGAGGTGCACGGTGATGCTTACGCGGGGCCGCTGCGCGCAGCGGCGCTCCGCGGCAACGCGACGCTCGCCGGCATCGGCCTGAATCCCGGCTTTGTCGCCGAGCGCATCGCGCTCGCGCTGTCCGGACTGATGGCGCGGCTCGAGGACATCGAATGCCGCGAGACGGTCGATGCCTCGTTCATTCCGGCGCCGGGCTTCGTGTTCGGGGTGATGGGCTTCGGCACGGATCCGGCCAGCCATGACATCCGGCGCGGGCCACTGGCCCGGATGTACACGGAGCTCTACTCCGAAACCTTTGCGCTGGTTGCCGCGGCGCTCGGCACGACGGTCGCGACGCTCGAGCCGGACCATCGCCTGACACTCGCGCCACGGGACCTCGCGATCACCGCCGGCACCATCAGCCAGGGCACGGTCGCGGCCACCGAATGGTGCTGGCAGGCAAGCTTCGCCGACGGCTGCCGGATGACGCACTCGGTGCTGTGGACCGCGGACCCGGGCCTGCACGGCGGGCGCGACGCGGCCCACTGGCAGATCCGCCTGCGCGGCCGGCCGAACGTGGAACTCAGCTTCCGGCTCGAGGATCCGGACCCGGCGGCGCCAGCCTCGCGCGCCGCGATGGATGCGCTCGCTGCGCTTATGATCCGCGCGATCCCGGAGGTCTGCGCGGCACCGGCGGGCTTCTGGCAGCTGCCGGCGTTATTGCCGTACCAGGCGCGTTTCTGAGACCCGCGCGCCCGCGCCCGGGGTTCACTGAGTTTCATGGGATCTTCTTGCTACACTTTGAGCGCTTGCGGAGGGGGGTGGCCATGAACAAGCACACGAACCGGTGTTCTTCTGGCTTCCGGCCAGGCCTGCGCTTCGCGGGCATGGTCGTTGTGTCGCTGCTGGCCGTTCCGGCACCGACACTGGCAGTGGACTACACCAGTACTGCCGGCGGCGGCGGAGGCACCTCGTATTCGGTCGGCTGCGGTGCCAACCAGGCGCTGGTTGGCGTCAAGGGCTATGCCGGCAGCTACATCGACGGTCTGCAGGGAATCTGTGCCCAGATCAGCTATGACGGTAGCTGGCTCGGAACTGCTGTCGAGACATCATTCGCCGGCAAGTCAACCGGCAGGAGCTTCAGCCTGGTTTGCCCGGCCGGCCACGCGGTCAGCGGCGTCAAGGGCAGGGCCGGTTCCTACATCGATCAGCTCAAGGTCCGCTGCGGGCGGCTCGGCCCGAACGGCCGGTTGTCGAGCTATGGAGACTACCTGGGCGGGACCGCCGGCAGCACCGGTGGCAGTGCCTTCGGCCCGTTCGATTGCAGCAGCAGCCAGCCGGCACAACTGATCCGGGGCAAGGCCGGCAACTGGATCGATTCGCTGGGCCTCGGCTGCGCTACGGTGAACACCGTGCGGCCCAGCAGCCTGACCATCAGTCCGGTCCCGGTCCAGTATTCCGGGTTCAGCCCGGGAACGCATCGGGCGACGGCCACCGTGCAGATGTCCCTGCTGCCCAAGGCAGAGGTCCCGGTCACGCTGACGACCAGCAATCCCGAGGTGGCGCTCTTCCTTGGCGGCAGCACGACGGCGTCGCCGATGATCCGGACCTACGGCGACGGCAGCAGATCTGTCAGTGTCGTTTCCCAGCAGCCCGGATGTTCCACGATCACCGCCTCGTACCAGGGCGCCTCGCTGTCACGGGAGATGCTGGTCTTCGAAGACGACAACTGGCAACTGGAGTTCCAGACACCGAATTCCGCCACTGCCGGCCAGGCCTTCGATGTCAGCGTCAGGCGGCTCGATCCTGAAGCCAGGTCTGCCAGCTGGACCATCGAGCTGAAGAACTACGAGAACATCGCCATGGCAGTGCCGGGCCTGTCGACCGGGGCCCTGGCGATCCCGGCCGGTGGGACCGGCAGCATCAGGGTCCCGGAGGGCAGCGATGGCGCGCGGTTCCAATTGACGGTGGCGGCGCCGGGCTGCGTACGAATCAGGGCAACGGTGGGATTCTGGAAGGTTACGAAGCCAGTCCGGGTCCACCCTTCACTGCGGCCGATCGGGATCGTCACCCGCTAGACCGTCGCGGCCGATCAGGCCAGCGAGTGATAGACCTTCTGCACGTCATCGTCCTGCTCGAGCCGGTCGATCAGTTCCAGCACCTCGTTGGCCCGGGCCTCCGGCAGCTCGACCGGCACGGTGCAGATGTACTCCTGCTCGGCTGAGAGCGGCACGATGCCGCGGTCCTCGAGCCGTTTCTGCAGCTGGCCGAAGTTCTCGAACTCGCAGCGCACCACGAGCTGCGCCTCGCCCTTGTCGCCGGTGCTCTCGCCCATCTCGTCGAGGCCATGGTCGATCAGGTCGAGCTCGAGCTCATCCTGGTCGATGCCGGCCGGATCGAGCCGGAACACGCCCATGCGCCGGAACAGGAAGGCGACGCTGCCGTTGGTGGCGAGGTTGCCACCGTGCCGGCTGAACAGGTTGCGGACGCTCGCGACCGTGCGCGTCGGGTTGTCGGTCGCGGCCTCGACCAGCACCGCGACGCCGTGCGGCGCGTAGCCCTCGTAGATCACCTGCTGGTAGTCGGTCGCTTCCTGGCCCGAGGCGCGGCGGATCGCGGACTCGATCTTGTCCTTCGGCATGTTGATCGCGCGTGCGTTCTGGATCACGCGGCGCAGCGTCGGGTTGTTGGCCGGTTCCGGACCACCGGCGCGCACCGCGATGGTGATGTCCTTGCCGATGCGCGCGAACTGCTTGGCCATGCGGTTCCAGCGCGCGAACATCGCATGCTTGCGGACTTCGAAAATGCGTCCCATCGTGACCTGCCTGCCGTCAGGCGCCGGGCGCGAGGCGCGAGCCGCGCTTCGCGGCGAGATAGCCGCGCACCATCTCGAGCGCGCTCCGGTCGCAGGGCGGCAGCGTCGCATCGCTCTCGCCGAGCGGTGCCGTGCGCTCGCCCCAGCGCAGGACGTGCGCCGTGAACGACAGCCCGGCGCCGAAACCCGTCAGCAGCACATGGTCGCCAGGGGCGATGCGGCCCTCCTCGAGCGCCTCGACCAGCGCGACCGGCACCGTCGCCGCGGACATGTTGCCGTAGCGCTGGACGTTGACGTAACAGCGCTCCATCGGCACGCCGGCGCGGCGGGCGACGGCCTCGATGATGCGCAGGTTGGCCTGGTGCGGCACGACGAGGCGGATGTCATCCGGCGTGAGCCCGCGCGCCTTCAGCACCGTGTCGCAGGCATTACTCATGCCGTGCACCGCGCGCTTGAAGATCTCCTGGCCGTCGAAGTTCCACTCGGTGTCGCCGAGCACCCAGCCACGGTTGGCGTAGCGCTGGCCCATGCCGTGTACCTGGAGGATCTCGCGGTAGTCGCCGTAGCTGCCGAGCTTGTCGGCGAGCACGCCCTCCTCGCGGACCGAGGACTCGAGCACGACCGCGGCGCAGCCGTCGCCGAACAGCACGGCCACATTGCGATTGCTCCAGTCCATCATTGGCGAGATCAGCTCGCCGCCGATCACCAGGGCGTTGCTGATGACGCCGCTCTTGATCATCGCGCTCGCGGTTGTCAGGCCGTAGAGGAAACTCGTGCAGGCGGTGTTGATATCCATCGCCCCGGCGTTCCGGGCGCTGATGGCTTTCTGGACCCACGAGGCCATGTTCGGCACCTGCTCGTCCATCGTGCAGGTGCCGAAGACGATCATGTCCAGGTCATCGGCCACCAGGCCGGCCGCGGCCAGCGCGCGCAGCGCGGAGACCCGGCCCATTTCGCCGAGACTGACGTGCGAGACCCGCCGTTCGCTGATCCCGGTGCGGGTCCGGATCCACTCGTCGTCGGTGTCGAGGAAAGTCGCAATGTCCGCGTTGGACAGGACGGCCGGCGGCATGCACTTGCCCCAGCCCGTGATCGTGGCGAATGGCACCTGGTTCTCCCGCACTGCGAAGGGCGGATTGTACGCGGATGAGCGGCCGGGGAGGGTGCCCCGGGCAGGCACAGGTGGCTGTTCCGGGTCATTCGATGCGCATACACTGGCAACCGGGGTACGGAGCAGGGGGGCGATATGAGCGACCAGACCGGATGGGGCACAGGTTCATCGAGGCTGCTGGCGGCCGCGCTCGCGGCGCTGCTGTTGGCGGCCTGTGGCAACCAGGGGGATTCCACGCCGCCGACGACCGCGAGCGTCCCCGAGGCCGAGGACGATGACGGCGACAGCTTCGGCATCTGCCGCATGCTCACCGCAGAACAGGTTACCAGCGTGCTGCCCGATCACGATGGCGGCTCGGTCACCAGCGCCGGCGGCTCGCTGATCGAGGGCATCGATTCCTACCAGTGCTCGTACTCCGCGGTGCACGGCACGGACCTGGGCCTGCTGACGGTCATCGTCACGGTGGCCCCGGACGATGCGCTCTTCGAGCAGATCAAGGTCAGCGGCTTCGCCTTCGATGACGACGACGCAGTGGCCGTCGGCGACAGCGCCTGGAAGAAGGACGACAGCGCCGATGACTTCGAGGTCGTCGCCAACAAGGGCCGCTCGGTGCTCCGGATCGGCCTGATGTCCACCGGTGCGCGGGGCAAGAGCGAGCAGATGCTCGCGCTGGCGCGGGCGGTGGCGGCGAAGCTGTAGGACGGCCGGCGCCAGCGCTCGCCATTGGGTCGCTGAGCCCGGGAGATAGTGACCCGTGGCGGCCGTTTGACATGCACAAGGAAGTTCCTTACCGTAAGAAACATCCTTACGAGCGGAGCGCTCGATGATTACCAGCAAGCTCACGAGCAAGGCGCAGACGACGATTCCCCAGCCGATTCGCGCAGCACTGCGCCTGCAGCCGGGAGACGAGTTGATCTACGAGGTTGCCGGGCAGCGCGTGATCCTCACCAGGGCGCGCCCGGTTTCGGAAGGGGACGACCCGTTCCGTACCTTCAGCGAGTGGAATTCCGAGGCGGACCGGAAGGCCTATGCCGGCCTTTAGGCAGGGTGACGTCGTCAAGGTGCCATTTCCGTACACCGACCGGTCGACTCGACAGTCGCGTCCGGCCCTGGTCGTTTCCGGCCCGGATCTCGAGGAGATCCATCAGCTCCTGTGGGTCGTCATGATTACCAGCGCCGAAAACCGCGGTTGGCCCTCGGACCTGGCGATCAGCAACCTCCCGGCAGCGGGTCTGCCGGTCCCGTCCGTGATCCGGGTTGCCAAGATCGCCACGATCGAGGCCGCCGATGCCACGAGGCTGGGTAGGATTTCCTCCGCGCTTCTGAAGCAGGTGCTGGCTGGTGATCTTGCCCCGAATTTACGGGAAGCATCCAAGACCTTCAGATCCTGAGGCACGCGAGTACGGGGCAAGATCAGGGCACCTCGGGGCCGGAATCCGCCGGGGTTCGGCATTTGCGCACGGTCTGCAATTGCCAGCCGACAGTCGCAGCAATTACTTTGACGGTCGTCTCATTCAACGAAATACAGGCCCGCTAGCCTGTGGCGTCCTGGCGAAGAACGACACTAATGACGAGCGTCGACAGCGCGAATCTATCGCCGCTCGCAAAGCGGATTCTTGGCCTGCTGGCGCCCGGCGAGCCATTGAAGGCGAAGGAGATCGCCCGTCGGCTCCAGGCCGAACACACGGCGGTTAATCACGAGATCGATAACCAGCTTGCGAATCATGTCCGGAAGGACGCCGCCTTTCGCTGGAGCTTGATTTCAACCCGGGTCTCGCCGGTGCGAGCCCTGTCGAGGCCAGCACCAGTGACCAAGAACCAAGACAGCAGTAGTCAAGTGCCCAAGTGCCCGCAGTGCGGTACGCTGATGAAATTGCGCACGGCGAGGGTGGGGCACAATGCGGGAAGCCAATTTTGGGGTTGCAAAGCATTCCCAGCGTGCAGGGGAACGCGGCCGCTTGGTGAGGACGACCTCGCCCCGGCGCAGCCGGGAAATGGCGCAGATGCATTGACCGGATCCGTTGAGTGGCGGGAGAGCAAGGGTCGGGCCCGGTGGAGCGCCGAGTATGTGCCGGTGGGTGCGGGATCGGCACTCTTCGCAGGTGCCATCGAGACCAGCTCAGTGGCGACCCGGATGCTCTCGCAGACCATCCTGTTGCGTTCCAGACAGCGATTTGCCGACCGGCCGGATGAACACGGACTGGGCCTACTTGCGGTTGCAGAGAAGATCCTGCTGCGGGGGCGATTGCCGCTGCCATCATTGGCGGCAGAACAGGAGGCGTTGCGGTCCAATGGGCTCCTCGATTCTGTCGATGAAGTCAGTTCGAGTGGCAGTGACCTGGGCTGGGAGTGGCGGGAGACGCCCCAGCGCTGGTCGGATGATGCGCTGCTCGAGAGGTGTGACTTCATCGGATGCGACGAGATTGCCATGGGTGCGGTGCTCGATAGTGCGTACGAAGAGCAGTTCGTTAGATTGGTGGCAGAAGTCGATAAGTCGCTGCCGCACTGGCTCATTCCACAGGTGCCGCTGGAGAACCTGTTGGCGGACCCGACGGACCTGAGTTCGGATGATCGGCGAGTTGACTTCGTGTTCTGCCATCCATGCCTATCGCCGGCACTTGTCATCGAGATCGACGGACCTGAGCATGTGGAGGCCGTCGACGACGCGCGCGATCGGTTGCTCCGGGCGGCGGGATACGAGGTGGTCCGGATCCAGAACGGCGAAATTGATGCGGCGCGCGGCTTAGGTCTGAATCGTGTGCTCGCGAAGATTCGGTCAATTGTTCTTCCTTCGGGCGATAGGACCTCATCTGAGTGGATTGCGGGGCGATTCTCGCTCGAGTGCGCATGGGGTGCCAAGCTGCAATTCGCAGTCGTTCGGGCAATGCAGGAAGGACTGCTGCCGTCGGCGGCCGATCGATGGCGGCTACGCATTGATTCACCGTTCGCTTCTTCGGCCGCGGCGGTCGGGGACCTGCTGGCACTGCTTGAGGCGATAGAGCAGCTCTACGAGGGCTGTCTTACACCAAGAGAGGTCTTGGTGGAGACGGGCAATGGCAGAGGCTTGCGCTTCGGACGGGCGGATGGTCAGTGGTCGCAGAGAGTGATCGAGGCGGACGAGATTGGTGCGAAGCCGGACGTAGTCATTCGGCTGGAGCCGGATGCGAGTCCGTGGTCGGCATACCCGGACGATGCTGTCGACTTGTTGGTTCGCGCGGCGTTTGCGCCACGAGAGTTCAGCGCCGCGCATGCGTCAGGCAGCCGCGTACGACTGGTCACCTCAGTCGACTTCGCAACCGCGCAACGTTGCTTGCGGCAGCTGCTGCGAGCAATCTTTCGCAAGCAGGAATTCCGGGAAGGGCAGGCAGAGGCAGTCTACAACGCGCTGCGGGGCGCGGACTCGATTGTGTTGTTGCCCACGGGCGGTGGCAAGAGCATCATCTATCAGCTCGGGGGGCTGTTGACACCGGGGATCACCTTGGTAATCGATCCGCTGGTGTCGCTAATTGAGGATCAAGTTCGTGGACTCAAAGTCTATGGGATCGACCGGGCGGTAGGGATTTCGAGTGCCATTGGTTCGGCGGAAGAGCGTCGTCGCCTGCTGCGTGCCACTGAACGCGGCGAGTTCGTATTCGTTCTCGTGGCACCTGAGCGGATGCAGTCGCCCGCATTTCGCGAGACGCTGCGGACGATAGCGCACGCGACTCGGATCAATCTCGCTGTCATCGACGAGGCGCACTGCGTGTCGGAGTGGGGTCACGATTTCCGACCCGCGTACCTGAATCTGGCGCGCAATCTGAGGCGACTCGGACAGTCGGATGGACATCCGCCTACAATACTTGCGCTGACGGGTACCGCGTCGCGAGCAGTATTGCGTGACATGGTCGCGGATCTGGAGCTTGATTCCAGGACCAATGGTTCGATCATTCGGCCGAACAGCTTTGATCGAAAGGAGCTGCTGTTTCGGATTGTTGAAACCGATGGTCGAAATGCAAGTGCGGATCTGCGCGGTGTACTGACGGCGCTGCCACGAGAATTCCGAAGCTCACAGGGTGATTTTTACACGCCGGCTGGCCGACATACTTTCTGCGGCGTTGTGTTCGCTCCGTTTGTGAAGCCGCCGAACGGGGGGGGCGTGGTGGATCTTTGCGACCAGATCAAGGACGCGACTGGCGCCAGCGCGGCCATCTATTCGGGTAGTTCGCCGTGGACCAATGCACGAAAGATCTCGTGGGATGCGGAAAAGCGCGAGAGCGCTCGGCGGTTCATGGTGAACGATGTGCCGGTACTGGTCGCCACTAAGGCATTCGGAATGGGCATTGACAAGCCAAACATCCGGTACACGATTCACTATGGAATGCCGGGCTCACTCGAAGCATTCTATCAGGAGGCGGGGCGCGCAGGCCGCGACCGACGGTCGGCGCACTGTATCGTGCTGTACTCAAAGCCGGAGCCCCAGATCGAGGCGAGCCTGGATGTGATCCGCAATTCCCTTCCAGAGATCCGGGCAGCATTTGATGCAGCGCCGAGAGCTGGGCGGGGCGATCTAGGAACAGCGCTGTTCTTTCATCTGAGTGCGTTCAAAGGGCCGCGCGAGGAGGTGGACGCGGTCCGGGCGATGCTGGGCCGACTCATGGGCCTAACTACGGGGCAAAGCGTGGAGATTCCGTTCGCACGAGAGACGGGTAAGCCGAGGGAGGGCGATGAGCGAAAACGGGAGGAGAAGGCGCTGTTCCGGCTGGTTCAGGTGGGATTCCTCGCCGACTATGAAGTGGACTACGGGAGAAGAAGTTACCGAGCGATCGGTGGCTCAAGGGAGCCGAATGCGATTGCGGATCGAGTGGTTGCCTACGTGCGCCGGTCCAACATCGGGCGTGTAGAGGATGTGCAACGCCAATTGGAGCCGCTGCGACAGCATAGCGCGTCCGACGACGCCACTGTCGACATCATCAGTGTGCTGATTGAATTCTGCTACGACACAATTGAGCGGGCGCGCCGCCGGTCGATCTTTGAGGCGATGGAAGCGGCCAAGCAGGGACGAGATCCGGAGAACTTCCGTCGTCGTCTACTTGACTATCTCCAGGAAGGCATGGATCCGAAGTCGTTCCAGCAACTGGTGGAATCGAAGTCGATCGATTTCACGGTCTGCGACAAAATGCTGGGCAAGGTTAATAATGCTGTCGAGGCGGGCGAGCTTCGCGGCATCACCATCCGTTTCCTGGAATCATACCCGGATCACCCGGTGCTGCTGGCACTTCGTGCGCTTAGCGAGAGCATGAGCGAAGACTGCGACGACTTCGTGACACTCGATTCTGTGCGAAATTTGCTCGGCCCGTCGGCGCAAAAGTACTCGGTTGATGACGCGGCGTTGGACGCGGCGGTTGGACTGTTCGCCAATGTGGCCGAAAAGCGAGCGCCACGTCTGTTCCCGGCACTTCTCCTCGCTCTAGGGGACACGGGGTTTCAGGCGCGAAACTCGTTACTCAGCTCCAAGGAGCTCATTCGGCGTGGCCTAAACGCGGCGCCTGAGGACGTGACCGACATTGTAATGCTGCAGCGATTGCGGAGTGGTGTGGCGCAGCTCCGGACAGCGGCTTCGAGATTAGTCTGAGGCGACCAGTATATTGACGAGGGGGGTACGGTCAAATGGCGTTGGAAACGGAATTGCGGAGTCGAGTAGACCAGTCACTCCGAGAGCTTCAGGAGGTCGTCGGTTCGCTCCATCATGTCAAGCGCTTGGCAGATACGCAGCATGCGTCGGCGGAGCAGTTGTCCAGAGTTGCCTCAGCGATGGAGACGGCGGCCGGCCAGTTCGGCGGCTTGCTCGAGAGCGTTGGCAAGTCCAGTGCAATACTGGTATCGGCCGTAGAAGCGGTAAGAGCGGCGGATCCTGCGGTGGTGGTGAGCCGTGTTGATGCCGTCGGGCATGCAGTGGCGGCGACCGTGCAACTTGGCGAGTTTGCACGCGGGGAACTTGAGGCAATACGGGTGGTTGCGGAAGGAACCTGCGGGAGGATCGACGCGGCGGCGCGGGCGCAAGCGGCGGCAATCGAGCGACTTGAGAAGGGCGTTTCGGCAAGATTCGAGCAGGCGGGCGAGCGGATCGCCGCAATTGAGAAGCGAGTGCGCACGGCGATCATGGCGACGTGGTTTGCCGCTGGCTTGGCGCTGATCGCTGCAGTCGCAGGAGTGGCCGGTCTGTTGAAGTAGTAATTGTCTTGAAGTGACGAGCCCGGGTGGCGGTGCGATGAGCTGAGGCGGACCTACCAGGGGTTGGACAATGACGTTGTATCTCGACACGGAGACGACCGGTCTGAGCCCGGCCAAGGGTGATGCGATCGTTGAGGTCGCGATTGTGGATGGTCGCGGACGTCCGGTGCTGGACACGCTTGTAAATCCGGGGCGGTCGATCCCCTGGCAGGCATCCAAAATCCATGGAATTACGGATGACATGGTGCGAGGGAAGCCTACGCTCGCACAGTTGCTGCCTCGAGTACTCGAGATCATAGAGTCGGAGCAGGTGATTATTTACAACGCGCGATTCGATGCGCCCTTCTTTCCGGGAGAATTGAGCCAAGCCCTGATTGTCGAGTGCGCGATGATCCGATTTGCCGATGTGCACGGGGGGCGGTGGCAGAAGCTGGATGTAGCCGCGGAGCATGTGGGACACCGGTGGACCGGTGCGGCCCATCGGGCGTTGGCGGATGCGCAAGCATGCAGAAGCGTGTGGAACTGGCTGGTCGAGCGAGGTCATGCGACCAACAGGGCGGATCGGAAGGTGCGGGAGGAGAGTGCCAGGAGGGCGGCGGACGTCGAGAGAACGGCGGGCGGCATGATCGTGATTCGTTGTCCGGAATGCCAACGTCGGCTGCGAGTGCCTGGCGGGGGGAGGCGACTGGATGTGAAGTGCCCGGATTGCCGACGGGTCTTTCGGGTGGAGACGTAGTCTGGTAGCGGCGGCATCCGGGAACCACAGATGAGTGAGCGAGTCTCGTGGGGCTATCGGATTGAAGATCGCGGTTATCAGGTGGGTCGCCGCATTGGAATCTGGGCGAACTGGCGACCGAGCCAGATTGGCACTTGGACGGCCTGTTGCTGCTGTTAGAGGTCGCCCGGCTGTACGGGCGATGGGTGTGTACCGTACCGGGTTTCTGAAGCTGCGGGCCAAGAGCGCTCGGTGAGCGACCGATCACCGGCAGGCTTCGGGCGCACCCTGGAGATTGCACAAGCTTGATGTACGTGGAGTCGAGGCTGGGCCACCGGATCGGCCGCCAATCTTCATTCCAACCTTTCCGCCGCCGCACGCGTCCAACCTCCTGACGGCGCTTTTCAGGGGCCGGCAGGGCAAACGGGAGAGCAGGTGAGGCAAGCCGCCCGGGAAACGACCGCCGATGAGGCTGAGCTGGTCGCCCGCGCCCGGAATGGCGATGTCGCGGCCTTCGAAAGCCTCTACCGGGCCCACGTCGGCCGGGTCTTCGGACTCTGCCGGCGGATGGCGAGGCGGCCGGACGCCGCCGAGGACCTGACCCAGGAGGTCTTCGTGAGCGCCTGGCGCAGCCTGCCGGCCTTCGAGGGGCGCAGCGGTTTCGGCACCTGGCTGCACCGGATCGCGGTCAATGCGGTACTCGCGCAGCAGCGGTCGCCGCGGGGCCGGGACGAAGTCAGCCTGACGGACGAGGAGGGCGAGCAGATGGAAATCGAGGTCGAGGACGCAATGGACGCAGCGACGCCGATCGATCTCGAGCGCGCGATCGGCACGCTGCCGCCCGGCGCCCGCGACGTCATGGTGCTGTACGGGATCTACGGCTACAGCCACGAGGAGGCCGCGGAGATGCTCGGCGTCGCCGTCGGCACCTGCAAGGCGCAGCTGCACCGCGCGCGCCAGTTGCTGCGCGAGCGGATGCAGATGGAGGGCCACGCATGAAGATCATTCC
>SCUD01000048.1 GCA_004297335.1 Gammaproteobacteria bacterium | reverse complement strand
CGCCCGCGACGAGAAGTCGATCGACTTCGCGCAGACCTTTGGTCTGCCGGAGTCGCGCTGCCCGATCGCCTGCCCGCAGGTGTTCGGCCTCTTCCTCGGCCTGCCGGATCCGGAGGTGATCGCCAGGACCAGCAAGACCTTTTCGATCGTGAGTCCGGGTGGCGGCGTGGACTTCAGGCTGTCACCGGACGTCCTGCTGTACGCCAAGATCGTCACCGGCTTCAAGGCTGGCGGCTTCAACGACATCGCCGGGCGGGTCGAGAACCAGCCGTTCGACGAGGAGAAGACGCTGTCCTACGAGATCGGGGCGAAGGCGAGCTGGCTCGACAACCGCCTGCGGGTCAATGTCGCGGCTTTCCAGCAGACCCGTGAGGATGCGCTGATCACGATCAACGATCCGGACATGCATATCAACTCGCTGGGCGTGAACGCGGGCGAAATCGAGAATCGCGGTGCCGAGCTCGAGATTACCGCGCAGCCGGTCCCGGGACTGCGGCTGATGGTCGCCGCCGGCTACCTGGACGCCGAGTTCACGGACTTCGTGCTGCCACGTGCCGGAGGCGACATCGTATTCACCGGCAATCGGGTGCCGCGCACCTTCAAGTACTCGCTCAGCAGCATCGCGACCTATGCCCGGCCGCTGACGCCGACGTTGTCTTTGACCCTGTACGGCTCGTATCGCAATGGCTGGGACGGCTACGTCAACAACGACAACGACACGAAGCTGGACCAGCCAGAGGTTGCTGACCTGCGGATCGGCGTCGAGAACGAGTCGTGGAAACTGGTGGGCTTCGTCGACAACGTGTTCGACAACCGCTACAGGAGTTCGGAGTTCGGCTCGGTGAATACCAACACGCCGTTCTGGGGCACGTTCGCGCCGGGCCGGACCTACGGCCTGCAGGTCACCTTCAGTGCGCGGTAATGCCGTACCATGAATACGGCCAGCGTGATCGCGGTGAGCGGCATGACGACGGTGACCATCGCCGTCCGATAGGTGTCGAGCTGGTCGTGTTGCTGCGCGGCGAGCAGCAGGTAGGCCATGTAGGCGGCATAGTAGAAGAAGAACAGCGCGCCTTCCCAGCGGGCGATGACGTGGCCGGTAAAGAAGATCGGCAGGCAGGCCACGGCGACACCGATCATCACCGGCATGTCGAAGCTCAGCATCGCCGGTGATACGGGCAGGGCCTGCGGGGCAACCAGTCCGGAGAGGCCAAGTACGCCGAGCAGGTTGAAGACATTGCTGCCGATGACATTGCCGACGGCGATGTCACGCTCGCCGCGCAGCGTGGCGACGAGGGAGGTGGCCACCTCCGGCAAGGAAGTGCCGGCAGAAACGATGGTCAGCCCGATGACCATTTCCGAGAGGCCCAGCGCGCGCGCGAAGGTCACCGCCGCCTCCACCAGCCAGTTGGCGCCGACTACCAGCAGCGCCAGTCCGCCCCCGATCAGCGCCAGTTGCGCGGCCCAGTGGCGATCCCAGGCCTGGCCATCGGGCGCCGCGAACTCCCGTGCATACTCGCCCTGCGTTTCCCGACCGACCTGGCGGCTCTGCCGGACGAGGACCACCGTGAAGGCCAGCAACAGGCCGAACAGCAGCGCTCCATCGATCCGGCCGATGCCGCCGTCGATCGACAGGCCGAAAGCCAGCAGCGAGGCGCCGATCATCAGCGGCACTTCCTGGCGGATCAGCTGCGGCGCCACCAGCAACGGTGCCGCCAGCGCCGAAAGACCCAGAATGAACAGGACGTTGAAGATGTTGCTGCCGACCACATTGCCGAGCGCAATGTCCACCTGGCCGCCCCAGGAGGCGCGTACCGACACGGCCATCTCCGGCGCGCTGGTGCCGAAGGCGACCACGGTGAGCCCCACCACCAGCGGCGAAATGCCGAAGGACAGGGCCAGCTTCGAGGCGCCGCGCACGAGGACCTGGGCGCCGGCGACGAGGGCAATCAGGCCAATCAGAAAGGTCGCGGTTGTCATGTTGTGGCACCTTGCGTATCCCATTCTGGCACTCGGACGCGATCTTGATGAGACCGAGAGAGGGCTGATCGTTGGCCACGGGGCCGGATCGGGTGCCACATTGACCTGAATTGGGCTGGCGAGCGCGAGGCGCGCTTGTCCGCCAAACCTATGATCCGCCATCAGGATCGCAAGCAGGACGAGATCCAGATGCAGGCATTGAGGAAAGTGGGCTCCGATGCCCGGAGATGGTCGCGGATCGCCCTGGCTGCGGTGCTCTCCGTCGGGCTGATGACAATGGCGTCTGCCGGGTCTCCAGCGGCGGAGCCGGGCCGGATCGAAGCGGAGCTCGCTGCGGTCCGCGCGCAACTGGATGAGCTGCTCGATCGTGAGGCCATTCGTCAGCTGGCGGTTTCCTACGCCCACTTCGCCCGCACCCGGAGCATCGATGCGCTCGTAGCGCTCTACTCGAGCGACGCGGTGCTCGATGTGCCGGGGAACATGGGCACCACGGCGGGGGCCCGCTCCGGGCACGAGGCAATCCGGGAGACGCTGCGGGTCGATCTTCCGAGAGCGGATCCCTGGCCCTTCCTCCACCAGCACTACATCGAGATGCTGGGACACGACCGTGCCCGGGGGGTCCTGTACTTCGAGCTCAGGCTGGGCGTGGAGAATCTTCGCGTCACGCACATAGGCTCGTACGTGGACGAATATGTCAGAGAGGACGGGGTCTGGAAGTTCCGCTCGCGGAAGCTCGCTGCGATTCCGGTGTCCGCCGCCGCGATTCCCGGTAACTGAACCGCAGCACCCTCTGCATACGGAGGGGGACGACGCCGAGGCAATCGACTAACGTCGCATGCCGGGGACCTCGCACGAGGTCGACGGGACCCGCGGGGGAACATGACTACCAGACCGGCCCGGCGCGCGCGACTCCGGCTGTGCCTGTTCCTGGCTGGCCTGCTGTGCGGGCCAGCCGCAACCATCGCCGCGACACCAGCAGTGGAACCCGACCGGGCAGCCGCCTATGCCGCGGCGTTCTCGACGGCGGCGCTGACACCCGAGGTTCAACGCAAGTGGGCGCGCAGTTGCGCCCTTTGCCACGTCCGTGGCGAGGGCGGCGCCCCGCGCATGGGCGATTCGGCGGCCTGGCAACCAAGGCTCGCGCAGGGGGATGCCGTGCTGATGGTCAATACGCTCGAGGGGCTGGAGCGCATGCCGCCGCTCGGCTATTGCATGGACTGCGAGCTCGGTGACTTTGCCGCGATGATCCAGCTGATGGTCGGGCGTCGATGAAGCCCCTGTCCAGGCGGGAATTCGTGGCCGGCGCGGCGCTGGCGGCACTGGCGGCCGCGCCCCACCGCCTGCACGCAGCGCCGGCCGCGACGCCGTGGCGCAACTGGTCTGGCAACCTGGTCGCGCATCCGGCGGGGCGCCTCGCGCCCCGCGACGAAGACGAGCTGGTGACGATGCTGCGGCGGACTTCCGGCCCGCTGCGTCCGGTCGGCGCGGGTCATTCGTTCTCGCCGCTGGTACCAACGGATGGCCACCTGGTGGTCCTGTCGGAATTCACCGGGCTGGTCAGGACCGATCCGCAGGCGATGACGGCCGAGCTGATGGCCGGGACCCGGCTGAGTGACGCCGGGCGCCTGCTGCACGCGGCGGGCCAGGCGATGTTCAACCTGCCGGATATCGATCGGCAGACGCTGGCCGGCGCGATTGCGACCTCTACTCATGGCACTGGCGTGAACCTGAAATCCCTGTCCGGCTATGTGACGGCCTTGCGCCTGGTCACGCCGGCCGGACAGGTACTCGACCTCAGTGCCGAACGGGATCCGGACACGTTCCATGCCGCGTGCGTCTCCCTGGGTGCCCTCGGCATCGTGACGCGGATCACCCTGCGCAATCGCCCGCCGTTCCGGTTGCAGACCCGCTTCTCCGTAGCGAAGACCGAGGAAATCATCGACTGCCTCGAGGCCTGCGCGGCGGACTATCGGCACTTCGACCTGATGCCGTTCCTGCACGGCGACTACGCGCTCGTGACGGCGCAGCGTGAAACCGACGATCCCGCCGTGCCGACGACGGCGGCCGACGATGACGCCGGGTTCATCGAACTGGTCAAATTGATCGACCGGACCCCGGTAGCGGAGCGCCGCGCACTGATCAATTCGGCAGTCAGCGGCATGGCCCCGGGCGAGAGCGTCGACTGGTCATTCGATGCCCTGACCAACTTCCGCTTCGACCGCTTCAATGAAATGGAGTATTCGGTGCCCGCCGACGCCGGCCCCGCCTGTCTTCGCGAGATCCTGCAGGCGGTGGCCAGCGACGGCATCGAGGTCGCGATTCCGCTCGAGTACCGCACCGTCGCTGCCGACGAGGCCTGGCTGTCGATGTACCACGGCGGACCGCGCGTGGCGATCTCCGTGCATCGCCTGGCCCAGCATGATTTTCGCCCGCTGTTCACGCGGGTCGAGCCCATCTTCTGGAAGTACGAGGGCCGGCCGCACTGGGGCAAGGTGCACTCGCTCGGTTACGACCGGCTCAGCGCGCTCTATCCGCGGCTGGGCGACTTCGTGGCACTGCAGGAATCGCTCGACCCGCGCGGGCGCATGCTGAACGACCATCTGCGGCGGATGCTGGGCAAGTAGGGCAGCAGCGCCGTTCCGGCGCCGCGCATCACCGCACCTGCTCTGCCCCGACCACCGCGCGCAGCGCCGGCGCCAGGAAGGCCATGCCCTCGGCGCCCTGTTCCATGGAGATCACTGCCGCCAGCGTGACCTGGTGTTCCGGCAGGTGCAGCACGATCGACGAGTAGCCGGCGGTGCCCCCGGTGTGGCCCCAGGCGTAGCCGCCGTCCGGCAGCTCGTAGCGGCCGATACCGAGTCCGTAGCGGCTCCGGAACGGCACGCCGGTGTCCACGGTGGCCAGCATCGCCGCCAGTGACTCCGGTTTCTCGAACAGGGTCCCGGCCAGCAGGGCCTGGAGGAAGGTCGCGAGATCCTGTGCATTCGAGACCAGCGCATGCCCGCCGGCGGCGCCAGCCATCGACGGATCGAGATCTGAGACCTCGGTGACGGCGCCATCGTATTCGGCGTAGCCGCTGATGCTGCTGCCGGGCATCGTCCGCGTGCCGGGTTCCGGCAGCACGGTGTTGCGCAATCCCAGCCTGGTGATGACCCGGCGCCGGACGTTCTCTCGCCAGGACAGGCCGGTGCGGCGCTCGATGATCATGCCGAGCAGGTTGAACTCGGTGTTGTTGTATAGCCATTGGCTGCCGGGCGCGAAATTGGCACCGCGTCGAGCGGCGATCTGCAGGAACTCCAGCTCCGACCAGACTTTGTCGCGGGAGTTGCGCAGGATCGCCGGCCGGTCGAGCTGGTCCACCCACTCGCCGATGCCGCTGGTGTGATTCAGCAGCATCCACACGGTGATTTGCCCGCTGTGGCGGAACAGCCGGGTCACTTCCGGTGGCAGCAGGTCCGCCAGCCGGTCATCCAGCGACAGTCGGCCTTCCTCGACCAGTTGCAGGATCACCGTGCTGATGAAGGGCTTGAGAATGCTGCCGCAGCGGAACTTCGCCGCCGGATCGATGGCGCTGCCGGCGGCGATATTCGCGACGCCGGAGACGCCGCTCCAGCTGCCCTGCGGCGTCTCGATGTGCAGGATCGCTCCCGGATAGCGGGCCGCCGGGTCGGCGCGCGCGGTATCGAGGATCTGCTGCAGCCGGGCGGACAACTGCGCATCGAGCGGAGTGCGGCAGTCGCCGGGAGCCCTGCGATCGCTGCCCGGCTGGGCCAGGCAGGAAGCCGGGATCGGGTCGCCGGCCTCGGCGTGTGCGGGCAGATTCAGGCCGAGCAGCTTGAAGAAGGCGAACACCGCCAGCATGCCGGAGCACGACAGTGCCACTGCCCCGACATGCAGCTTGCGACCCCAGCGCGCCCAGGCGGGCACCTCAAGGGCGCCGGCGGCGCGCCACTCGCGGACCGCGCGGAGCACCAGCAGCGCCGCCACGACGATCATCGCGTTGGCCGCGGCGACCATCACGTGGAACCGTGTCATCCGGCCAAGGATCGCCTGCACGACGATGCTGTCCTCGCGCGCGAATCCCAGCATCATCGCGCCGGGAATGACGAGCACCAGCAGCAGGGCGGCGAGTCCCAGGTAGT
>SCUD01000047.1 GCA_004297335.1 Gammaproteobacteria bacterium | reverse complement strand
GGCCAGTTCCAGGTCGGTGCGCTCGAACGCGTAGATGGCCTTGCCGCGCGGAATGTCACCGATCAGCTCGAGGCGCGTCGTGCAGTCGCCTTCCCACAGCACCAGCGGCGTCAGCCCGTGGCCGATCAGCCGGACGATCAGCTCACGCAGCGGCGGCCAGAAGAACTTCTGGAACTGCGCCGCCGACATGAAGCCATCCAGACCCCAATGCAGCGGGATGAACACGGTCCGGCAGGGCGTGTGGCCGGCTGCCTCCAGGATCGTGCGCTCGTGGATCGCGAGCATCCGTTCCATCGCCGCGAGCAGCTTCTCCGGGCGGCGGCGCAGGTCGAGCATGGCCTGTTTCGAGCCGCGCATGAAATCCGCGAAATAGTCATAGGGCGCGTGCGCGACGACCCCGAAGTCCGGCAGGAAGCCGGCTGCGGCCATTTCCCCGATGAATGCCAGCGAGTGTCCGAGCCACTGCTCGAGCACGCGGCCGGCCGCCGCGAGACGCTCGAAGGCCCGCAGCACCTCGGGGCGCGCGTAGAGGACCGCCGAGTGCACGAGCCCGAGGTACACGGTGCCCGACGACACCGGGATCTGGTCGAGCCCCTCGTAGGCCGAGGCCACGCGCGGCAGGTACCGGCGCAGCATGAAGCCGGTCGGATCCAGCAGGTACTCGTCGTACTCGCCGGCCTGCATGAACTCCTGGTCGAGATACTGGTACGGCGAATCCTCGCCGGCGCCGTTCCCGGGCCAGCGCAGCCCCCGCAGGCCGAGCGCCTCCAGCGGCGGCCCGATGGCGAGCGCATCGAACGGTGACATGTAGGCATCCGGCTGCAGCTCATGGAGCGCCCGGCGCCAGGCGTCGGTCACCCTCTGGTAGTCGAACATCGACTCGCGGCAGTTCAATCCGCCGTAGTGGCGACCGACCCAGAACATGGCATTCAGCACGATCGGCACCTGGTCCGGCGTCTCGAGCCGGACGGCCGCCTGGAGGCGCTCCTGGCGTGGGTTCATGACGGTGCCCATGTCGATCGGCGCGGACATCGCCGCACACTAGGCCATTGCACGTTGTTCGGGGAAGTCAGCGCTGTGGATCACCACCTATCATGCCGGTGGATGGCCGGGCGCGTCGCGGCTCAGCGGAGCTTTAGGTCCCGGCTGTAGGTCACGTTCATCACGTTCCCATACCAGCCCTGCACGCGGGGCGCGACCAGGTGCTTCGCGGTCACGAAATACAGCGGGATCAGTGGTACGTCGTCGAGCAGTTGCCGCTCGGCAGCGGCGAGCAATTCCGGGCGCTGCTCCGCCGGGGCCGCGTTCGCCGCGGCCAGCGCCGCGTCGTAGACCGCGCTCGCGTAGCGCGGCAGGTTGATGCCGAAGCCACCCTGCAGCACCTGCAGGAAGGAATACGCATCGTTGTAGTCGCCGAGCCAGCTGCCGCGGAACAGCGGGACTTCGCGCGCGTCGATCGCCTGGCGCAGCACGCGGAAGTCCTCGGCCCGCAGCTCCGTGTGCACGCCGAGCACGTCGCGCCACATGGCCGTGACCGCGAGCGCGACGCGCTCCTGCACCGGATTCCTGCCATAGCGCAGTTCCAACAGCAGCGGGCTGCCGGCCGAGTAACCGGCCTCCGCATACAGCCGGCGGGCCTCGGCGAGCTGCCGCTCGCGCGGCCAGTCGGCCCAGTCGAAGGCCTGCGGTGCGTAGTGGGCAACGCCGGGCGGCACCCAGCCGTAGGCTGGCTGCTCGCCGTCCCGGAGCACCTGCGCGACCAGCCGTTCGCGATCGACGGCGAGCGCGAGCGCGCGGCGCAGCGCCACCGACTCCGCGAACGGCGGCTGGTCGAGCGCGAGGCCGTAGTAGTGCACGCCGAGTTGCGGCGTCACCTGCAGCTGCCCCGGCCACTCCTGCTGCAGGCGCGCGAGCTCGCCGGGTGGCGTCGAGGAGGTCACGTCGAGTTCACCGGCGCGGAAGCGTGTCAGCTCCGCGACCGGATCGGCGACGTGCACGTAGCGTACGGCGGCGAGCGCCACCTGGGCGGCATCGCGGTAGTGCGGATTGCGGCGCGCAATGATGTGCGAGCCGATCTGCCACTCGGCGGGCACGAAGGCCCCGTTGGTGACCGCGACGCCGGGGCGGGAGAAGTCCTGTGGCCGCGCCGCGAGCGTCGGGCGGTGCACCGGGAAGCTGCTCGGGTGCGAGAGCAGCGCGGGGAAGTAGGCGGCCGGTCGATCGAGCTCGACGATCAGCGTCGCGTCATCCGGCGCCGTGACACCGAGCGCCTCCGGCCGCTCGCGACCGTTGACGATCGCGACGGCATTCACGACCGGCTCCAGCATCAGCGCGTACTGCGAGGCCGTGGCCGGATCCACGAGGCGTCGCCACGCGAAGACGAAATCCTGGGCGACGACCGGCTCGCCGTTCGACCAGCGCGCTCCCGGCCGCAGCCGGAACGTGTAGCGGCGGCCATCTTCGCTCACCGACCACGACGCCGCGGCGCCAGGCGCCGCACTGCCATCCGGTGCCAGCGCCACCAGCCCCTCATACGCATCGCGCAGGATCGTCAGTGCCGATTCCATCCGCGCCAGCTGCGGATCGAGCGAATCGGGCTCGCTGCCGTTGCCGCGCCGCAGCTCCTGCGCAGCGGCGGCCGGCGCGCCGGAGTCACAGCCGGACTGCGTGGCGAGCGCGATCGCCGACGCCAGCAGCAGGCTCGCGGCATGTCGCCGGTTCATGCGGCGCGCGAGCGCTTGCGCAGGTACACGAGCAGGATCGAGACCGCCGCCGCGGTGATGCCCGGCAGTCGCGAGGCCTGCCCGAGGGTCGCCGGCCGGGCCTCGCCGAGGCGCTGGCGGACCTCGCTGGAGAGCCCCGCGATGCTGCGATAATCCAGGTCCGGCGGCAGCACCAGGTCCTCGTGCCGCCGGCTGCGCTCGATCTCGGCGCGCTGGCGCTCGATGTAGCCCGCGTACTTCGCCGTGACTTCGACCTGCAGCGCCACCTGCGGCGGCAACCGCGGATCCGGCTGCGGCGCCGGCGGGCCGACGGCACTGAGCGAGGTCAGCGTTGCCAGCGAGACGTCCGGGCGGCGCAGCAGCTCGAGCGCGCGCTGCTCGCGCGCAAGAGTCGCCGCGGGCAGGCGCTCCAGCTCCGCCGCGGTGAGGTCCGCCGCGCGCAGCAGCAGCCCCTCCAGGCGCGCAGTCTCGGCCGCGGTCGCGTCACGCTTGCGGCAGAAAAACTCCCAGCGCGCATCATCGACGAGCCCGAGGTCCCGGCCGCGGGTCGTCAGCCGGAAATCGGCATTGTCCTCGCGCAGCAGCAGCCGGTGCTCGGCGCGGCTCGTGAACATCCGGTAGGGCTCGGTCACCCCGCGCGCAATCAGGTCATCGACCAGCACGCCGAGGTAGGCCTCGTCGCGGCGCGGCCACCAGGGTTCGCGCCCGGTGGCCGCGAGCGCGGCGTTGAGGCCAGCGAGCAGGCCCTGTGCGGCGGCCTCCTCATAGCCCGTCGTGCCATTGATCTGCCCGGCGAACCAGAGCCCGGTGAGCGCGCGGGTCTCGAGGCTGTAGCGCAGGCCGCGCGGATCGAAATAGTCGTACTCGATCGCATAGCCCGGTCGCGTCAGGCGGGCCTGCTCGAAGCCGCGAATGCTCTGGACGAAATCGAGCTGCACGTCGGAGGGCAGGCTGGTCGAGATGCCATTCGGATAGACCTCGTCGGTATCGAGCCCCTCGGGCTCGACGAAGACCTGGTGCGACTCGCGCGAGGCGAAGCGCACGACCTTGTCCTCGACAGAGGGACAGTAGCGCGGGCCGATGCCCTCGATGACGCCGGTGAAGAGTGGCGAGCGGTCAGTCGCGGCGCGGATGATCTCGTGCGTGCGCGGGTTCGTCGCGGTGATGTGGCAGGCGAGCTGCCGCGGATGATCCTCGTGCCGCCCGAGATAGGAGAACAACGGACGCGGCTCATCGCCCGGCTGGCGCGTCATCCGCGCATAGTCGAGCGTGCGCCCGTCGAGCCGCGGCGGCGTGCCGGTCTTCAGCCGCCCGATGGCCAGCGCCAGCTCCCGCAACCGTGCTGCGAGCCGGATGGAGGCCGGATCGCCGGCGCGCCCACCGACGTGGCTCTCGAGGCCGATGTGGATGCGCCCGCCGAGAAAGGTGCCGGCGGTCAGCACGACCGCGCGCGCCCGGAGCTGCATGCCGCCGGCGGTCACGGCTCCGGCGACCCGTTCGCCCGCCAGCAGCAGGTCCGCCGCCTCGCCCTCGGCAAGCTCGAGGCCGGGCTGCTGGTCGAGCAGCGCGCGGATCGCGAGCCGATAGAGCCGGCGATCGGCCTGCGCACGCGTGGCGCGCACGGCCGGCCCCTTGCTGGCATTGAGCGTACGGAACTGGATACCGGCACGATCCGCGGCCCGCGCCATCGCGCCGCCGAGCGCATCGATCTCGCGCACCAGGTGGCCCTTGCCGATGCCGCCGATCGCCGGGTTGCAGCTCATCTGGCCGATGGTGGCGAGACTCTGTGTCAGCAGCAGCGTGCGTGCGCCCATCCGCGCGGCCGCAAGGGCCGCTTCGGTGCCGGCATGGCCGCCGCCGATCACAAGCACGTCATACGATCGCATCGCTGTCCGGGCCGGGTACGCAGGGCCGCATATCCTACCGCGCAGGTGCCACTGCCATGTAGCCGCGCCTTGCGTCATCATGGGCGGCACCGCCCCCGGCCGCCGAGGTACCCGTGCCCGTTCCAGCCCGCCGGCGATGCAGAATCCGGCCGCTCGCGCTGCTCGGCCTGCTGCTGGCATCGCCACTGACCGGTTCCGCCCCGGCCCAGGTAGCGCGGCTCGAGCTGCAGCCCTGCCGCATCAGCGACCTCCAGGGCTTGCGCTCGGTGGCCGCCCGCTGTGGCCACCTTGCGGTTGCCGAGAATCCGGGCGAGCCCCGCGGCGCGCAGATCGAGATCGCCATCGCCGTCGTGCCGGCGATCGCGACCCGGGCGGCACCGGACCCGTTGTTCCTGCTCGCCGGCGGGCCGGGGCAGGGGGCGCGCGCGACCTATGCCGGAGTTCTCGCGGCTTTCGCCGGCGTGCGCCGCGAGCGCGATCTCGTGCTCGTCGACCAGCGCGGCACCGGCGACTCGAACCGGCTGGACTGCGAGTTCCCGGAAGACGCCTGGGAGGCCGGTGATATTCCGCCCGGGGAGCTGTCCCGGATGGCCCGGGAGTGCCTCGCGAAGCTGCCGGGGCAACCCGGGTATTACACGACGAGCCTTGCGGTCCGGGACCTCGAGGCCGTGCGCGCGGCACTCGGCTACGAGCGCATCAACCTGTTCGGCGCCTCCTACGGCACACGGGTCGCGCAGCATTACGCCCGCCGTTACCCGGAACGCGTACGCACGATGGCACTCGATTCGGTCGCCCATCCGGAGCTGGTGCTGGGCCCGGCAATCGCGCTCGATGCCCAGCAGGCCCTCGACGCAATCTTCGCGCGCTGTGCGGCCGATGCCGCCTGTGCGGAGCGATTCCCCGATCCGGCCGGCCAGTTCCGGGCGCTGCTCGAGAGGCTGCGCGGCGAGCCGCTGTCGCTGCGGCTGCCCGATCCGGCGACTGGTTCGGAGCGGACGATCCGGGTCGGCCCCGGCCACCTCGTGGTCATGGCGCGCATGCTGTCCTACGCGGCGATCGGCGCCGCGCTGCTGCCGCTCGTGATCGACGAGGCGCACAGCCGCGGCAACTTCGTGCCGCTCGC
>SCUD01000046.1 GCA_004297335.1 Gammaproteobacteria bacterium | reverse complement strand
CGTCGCGGTCGGGGCGCGCTCCAGAAACGTTTCCGCGGAAACGTTTTCCTTCGGTGGCAGCGGCATGGACTCCTCGGCCAACTGCAGCGCCTTCATCAGCGCCGCGCCCGCCTCCGCCGGAAACCGCGGGCGAGCCGTTCGACGTGATTGGCGGTGCCGTGCAGCGCGATCTGCAGGAAGTATTCCTCGGTTGACTCGTCGGCGGCCCGCGTCATCGCCCGGACCTTGGCATAACTGAGCTGGCCCGCGGCCATCGCCGCCGCAATCCGCGGCAGTCGCTCGAGCGCCCGCGCGACGCGGATCTTCTCCCGTGCCGCGCCAAGGTTCAGGCCGCACTTCCAGTTGAGCCAGTGGGCACAGGAACGGACACCCCATTCGGCCCAGGCATCGCGCCGGTCGAGTTCCGCCAGCAGTGCCAGGAAGCGCGCCTGGGCGGCGTTCAGGTGCCCGGCGAGTTCGGTGATCGCATCCACCAGAGCGGGGGTCGGAAGCGCAGAAATCGCCTGGTCCATGGCTGGCTCCGGGGATCTGTTTATTTGTACAGTATCGTACCGGAAAACGTCGAAAAAGCAATAGGTTGTTTCTGTTTTTTTCGGGCGGGCGGAGCTTCTATCCGTGCGCCCTCACAGTCGGGTCCACCAGCCGCAACCCCTGGAACCGGCGGAAGTCGCGATCGGCCGTACAGAGCGTCGCTCCGTGCTCCAGAGCCAGGCTTGCGAGCGCGGCATCGCTGACCAGCGGTCCCGCGACCTGCCCTTCCATCAGTTGCCGTCTCAGCGTCGCCCAGTAGGCCGGTGATGGTTCGACCAGCACGACCGCCGGGCAATCGAACCATTCATCCACGATCCCGACGGCCTCGGCGATCTGCAGCGGGCGCGCAAACACGCGCGGGTTGGTCGCAATCCGAACGAATGCCAGTACGGTTGGCCAGCTCAAGCCGATCGAGTCCCGGCCCCGCAGCGCGCTCTCGAGCCACGATCGGCAGGCCTCATGGTGCTCGCTGCGCCGGTTGTAGGCGTAGAGCAATACATTGGCATCCACGACGATCACGGCTGGTCCGGGCCCTCCGCTCGCTCGAGCAGTTCCCCGATATTGTCCAGGGACAGGCCGGGCGTCATGACGCCGAAATCCCGCGCCTTGACCGTGAAATGCGCGGTGGCTGTCCCGGCGCGCTGCTGCGCGAGACCAGCCCGCAGGCACTCGTTCACGACCGCCTTGAAAGGCCGGCCACTGCGCCGCGACTCCGCCTTCAAGCGTGCGGCAATATCCGTTTCAATCGTCAGTGTAGTTCGCACATCATGATGCTATCATAGAAAACATCGTGATGCCTACCGCACCCTCGTTTCCGCTTGCATGGAAACGACGCCCTCCTCGCCCGTCTCCTGCGCGTTGCGCGGCTGCGCCGCTACCGGCGGCCCCGGAAGCGCCGTCTCCGGCCCGGCCACCGCCAGCGTGACCGCCACCGGCCGTGCGATGCGCTGCCCGCCCACGTCCAGCTCCAACAGGGCCACCAGGCGCCGCAGGCCTCCCGAGATGGCCGTCAGCCGCACCCGGACCGTCGCGACCTGCTGCGGGTCCTGTGCGGGCAGCAGGCGCGGCTCCCAGGACGGGACCTCGAGCCCCGCGTCGCCCTCGATCGTCACCCGGATACTGTCGACCGGCATCCCGGTCCGGACCTCCATCAGGACTTCTGCCGGCACGCCCGCGTGCAGTGCCGGATGACCCACGACGGTGAGCTCGACCGGCACCTGCGGCTTACCGGGGCTGCGCCAGTCCGATGGCTGAGCGGCCTCCGGCGCTGGCTGCGGCATGCAGGCGGCCAGCAGCACCGCCAGCATCAAGAGGTACCCCTGCAAGAAGGATCTCATGGTTGCGTCACCGTCACCTCGATCGCCGTCTCGCCGCGCGCCGGTCCTGGCCGGCAGCGCCGGCCGAGGTTGCTGCACTCGTAGACTTCGAGCACGTAGGTGCCGGCCGGACGATTCGTGAAGATCGCCTCCTCCCGGCCGGTCGCCGCGCTGTCGTCGGCTCCTGAGCAGGCGCCGCCCTGCGGGCACTGGTCCACACCGCGCCGCCACAGGACGAAATTGGGATCCGACCCCGTTGCGGCGCTGGCGGTGATCGTCATGCCGCCGGAGGCCGGCAGCTCGACGCGAATGAAGCGGCGCGTGCCGAACCGGTTCCACGCGCGGTCGAAAGTCTCGCCGGCCGCCGCATAGCGATCGGTGCTGATCACTGTCAGCGGCAAGCCGAGCGTCGCCGGGCGATACAGCGGCAGAGCGCCCGGCTCCTCGTCGGGGCCAGTCTCGCCGGACGCAAAGTCATCGCTGCCGCTGATCGCGCAGCCGGCGAGCAGCGCATCGATGTCCGCCGCATGTTGCGGATGACGCTCGCGCAGCGCCCGTGCGATGACATGGATGCCGGCGAGCGCCGGCGTCGCGACCAGGTCGTTGCGCCACACCGCGTGCAGCGCCGCGAAGCCAAGTCCGAGCCGGTCGCGATCCACGTCCTGCAGATCGTCGGCATCGGCGAAGTCCCACAGCAGTTCCGCGACGCAGGCCTCGGAATAATAGTCGCGCACTGATAGCACCGGCTGGCTCAGCCGGTCGAGGTCGAAGTGAAACACGCGCTGGCCGGCAGTCCCAAGCGTATCGCGATAGACCGGGTCGCCGAGCACGAAGGACTGGAATGCATTGCCGAAGCCCTCCGAGAGCGCTGCGCGCGGGTCAAGTACGCTGAGCAATGCATGCGGCCCGCCCATGCTGTCGCTGCGTGCCAGGAAGGCCTCGTAGTAGTGCCCCAGCTCGTGCGCGATCACCGACTCGTCGAACTCGTCGGCGTCGTCATCGAGAGTGCCGTCGGCGTCGCCCTGCAGGTAGATGCCGGCGGGAATCGCCGGGCAGCTGTCGCTCGCAGGGCGCCCGGAGGCGGTGAAGAAACTCGAGCCGATCCGGCCAGTGGCTGGGTCAGGCCGCCCCTCGCATGCCCCGCCAGGCTCCTCGCCGCGGTTCAGCGGCGACCAGTAGATCTGGAATTCCGGCAGCGTCAGGCCCGGCTCGGTCTGCTGCAGCAGCTCCCGCACCTGCCAGGCAGTATCGAGGATCGCGAACGGCGCCGCCGCGCGCGTTGCACCGAAGCCGGTACCAGTCCAGCCGGCCGGCGCGTGCAGGTCGACGGTCACGGCGCTGCCTCCCGGCGTGACCACCGCGCTGTCGAGCGTGTACAGCGCCTGGCCGGCGGTATTGTCGCGCACCGTGAAGCCGAAGCCGCCGGGGCCTGCGCGCCGCAGCTCGGCGCGCGCCCGCACCGTGAAGCTGGTCCCGGCGATATTCGCCGCGTAGGCACCGTCGGCATCAGTCGCAACCGTAGCCAGCACGCGGCCATCCGCCGCGGCCCGCAGTTCGACCGCGACGCCGCGCGCTGGCTCGCGCCCGGTGAGCTGGAAGTTCAGCGTGTGATCGGCATTGCGGGACGGGCGCTCGAAGGTGATGCGGCCGGACACCACAAGCTGCGCCGGCCCCGGCGCGCTGCCGACCACGGCAATGCCGTCCCCGACGCTGGGGCTGCCGCCGCCACCGCAGCCGGCGAGCAGCGAGGTGAGCGCGATCCAGGCCAGGAATCCAGGGCGCCTCACTCCGCCTCCACGATCCCGAGCTGCTCCTCCAGCTCCGCGACGTGCCGCTCCCAGTAGCGCGCCTCGCCGAACCACGGGAACGCGCGCGGGAATGCCGGATCGTGCCAGCGCCGCGCCAGCCAGGCCGCGTAATGGATCATCCGCAGTGCGCGCAATGATTCCATCACCGCGATCTCGGCGGGATCGAAGTCGGCGAACTGGGCGTAGCCCTCGATGATGTCCGCGAGCTGCGCGCGCATCTCGGCGGCCGTGCCGGCGAGCAGCATCCACAGGTCCTGGATCGCCGGGCCCGTCATGCAGTCGTCGAGATCGACGAAATGCGGCCCGGCATCGGTCCACAGCACGTTGTTGCGGTGGCAGTCCCCATGGATCCGGAGAGTGCGCAGCGGGCCCACGGCCTCGAAGCGCGCCTCGACGAGGTCCAGCAGCTCGCCGCTCACCTGCTCATAGCGATGCGCGATGTAGTCCGCGACGTGGTCCCCGTCCAGCAGGTAGTCCACGGAGTCGCGACCCAGCGCCGCCACCGAGAGGCGCGGCCGGTGTTCGAAATGCCCCGCCCTGCCGACACTGTGGATGCGCCCGAGGAAGCGCCCGATCCACTGGCGGTCGTCGGGCGTATCGAGTTCCGGCCAGCGCCCGCCGCGGCGCGGATAGAGTGCGAACCGGAAGCCGCCAAACACCGGCACCGGGCCGGCACCGAAAGCCTGCGCGGCGGCCGTCAGCGGCAGCGGCGCGATGACCGGAATCTCGGCAGCCGCCAGCTCGCGCGCAAAGGCGTGCTCCTCGGCGATCGCCGCGTCGCTCCAGCGGCCGGGCCGGTAGAACTTGGCGACGACCGGCTCGCCGCCCTCGACGCCGACCTGGAAGACCCGGTTCTCATAGCTGCCAAGCGCCAGTACCCGCCCGTCCGCCACGAAACCCGCAGTCTCCACCGCCTCGATGATCAAATCTGGCGACAGCGTCGCAAACGGGGTGTCGGGAGCTGTTGCTATCATGGCGGCAACATAACGCGGAGTCCGCATGAGTTCCATCCTGGTCACCGGCGGCGCCGGCTACATCGGCAGCCATGTCGCGCGCCAGCTCGGTGAGCGCGGCGAGCGGATCGTCACGCTCGACAACCTGTCGACCGGCTTCCGCGCGGCGGTGCTGCACGGCGATCTGGTGGTCGGCGACACGGGCGATGCCGCCACTGTCGCCCAGGTGCTGCGCGACTATGGCGTCGACACCGTGATGCACTTCGCCGCGCACATCATCGTGCCGGAATCGGTCGCCGACCCGCTGAAGTACTACCGCAACAACACCGCCAACACGCGCACGATGCTGCAGTGCTGCGTCGAGGCCGGCGTCCGGCACTTCGTGTTCTCGTCCACCGCCGCCGTGTACGGCATCCCGGCCAGCGGCGTCGCGAGCGAAGACACGCCGACCGAGCCGATCAACCCCTATGGCCGCTCCAAGCTGATGAGCGAGTGGATGCTCGGCGACGTCGCCGCGGCCACGCCTCTGCGTTATGTCGCCCTGCGCTACTTCAATGTGGCCGGCGCGGACCCCGGCGGGCGCATCGGCCAGTCGACACCCGAGGCCACGCACCTGATCAAGGTCGCCTGCCAGCACGTCATCGGCAAGCGCGACCATGTGTCGATCTTCGGCACGGATTACGACACGCCCGATGGCACCGGCGTGCGCGACTACATCCATGTCGAGGATCTCGCCGCGGCGCATCTCAATGCGCTCGACTACCTGCGCGCCGGCGGCGCGCCGGTGACGCTGAACTGCGGCTACGGCCAGGGGTTCAGCGTGCGCGAGGTGCTGGACTGCGTGGCCAGCGTCGCCGGCCGCCCGCTGGTGATCCGCACCGAGCCGCGCCGGGCCGGGGATCCGCCGATGCTGGTGGCACGGGCCGAGCGGATCGCCAAGGTCCTCGGCTGGGTGCCGCGGCACCAGGATCTGCGCGGCATTGTCGCCTCGGCGCTGGCGTGGGAGCGCCAGCTCGGCTGAAGGTCCCTCGCCCCGTCAGTCCGGCGGCAACGGGCGCACATAGTCCTGCCAGGCCCGCACCTGCAGTTCCTCCGGCCGCTTGCGCCACAGCGCCTCGATCACAGCACGCGCGAGCTGCAGGTCGGTCAGCAGCGGAGTGCCGGTATCGACCGCATGGCGCCGGATCAGGTAGCCGTCCGGCCGGCCCTGTTCGTCATACTCGCGCGGCACGTTGACGACCAAGTCGATGGCCCCGGCATCGATCAGCTCCATCGCGCTCGTGCCATCGCCAGGCCCCTTGGCGACCACAGTGCTCGGAATGCCGAGGGTCCGCAGTGCCTCGGCGGTGCCGTCCGTGGCATAGATCGGCAGCTGCAGCTCCTCGTGGATCAGCCGTGCCTCATCGGCAAACCAGTACTTGTCGGCCACCGGGCCCAGCGACAGCAGCACTCCCCGGCGCGGCAGCCGGAAGCCGGCGGCCAGCAGCGCGCTCAGTAGCGCCTCCTGCAGGTCGCCGCCGAGGCAGCCGACCTCGCCGGTGCTCGCCATCTCGACCCCGAGCATCGGGTCGACGCCGGCCAGCCGCCCGAACGAGAACATCGGCACCTTGACCCCGACGTGGTCGAGATCCAGGCACGACACACTGTTGCCGGCCGCCTCGCCGAGCATGACCCGCGTGGCCTCCGCGGCGAAGTTGACGCCGGTCACCTTGGACACGAACGGAAAGCTGCGCGACGCGCGCAGGTTGCACTCGATGACCTTGACCATGTTGTGCCGGGCCAGGAACTGCACATTGAAGGGCCCGGTGATCGACAGCGCCCGGGCGAGCCCGGCCGCGATCCGCCGCACCCGGCGGATGGTCGCGATATAGAGGCCCTGCGGTGGCAGCACCAGCGTGGCGTCGCCGCTGTGCACGCCGGCATCCTCGATGTGCTCGCTGATCGCCCAGTGCACGATCTCGCCGCCCGCGGCCACCGCGTCGATCTCGATCTCGCGCGCGTGCAGCTCGAACCTGGACACGACCACCGGATGATCGGGGGATACGCGCTTGGCCCGCGCAAGGATCAGGCGCAGCTCGTTCGGCTCGTGGGCGACGCTCATCGCCGCGCCGCTCAGCACATAGCTCGGCCGCACCAGCACCGGGAAGCCGCCGAGCTCGGCGACGATGCTCTCGGCTGATTCGACCTCGGTCACGTGGCGCCATGCGGGCTGGTCGATGCCGAGCTCGTCGAGCAGGGCACTGAACTTGCGCCGGTCCTCGGCGCGATCGATATCCGCCGGATCGGTGCCGAGGATACGGATGCCGGCCCGGTGCAGGCGCATCGCCAGGTTGTTCGGCACCTGTCCACCCATGCCGACGACGACCGCTTCCGGCCGCTCGCGCTCGCAGACGTCCAGCACCGATTCGAGGCTGATCTCGTCGAAGATCAGCCGGTCGCAGATGTCGTAGTCGGTGCTGACGGTCTCCGGGTTGTAGTTGAGCATCAGCGTCTCGAAACCCAGCGTCGCCAGCGTCTGCACCGCGTTCACGCAGCACCAGTCGAACTCGACGCTGGAACCGATGCGGTAGACGCCGGCGCCGAGGACCAGCACCTTGCGCCGCGTGGTCGGCGCCGCATCCGAGGCCGAGGCATGCCAGGTGGAATACAGGTAGTTGGTGTCCGCAGGAAACTCCGCTGCCAGGGTGTCGATCGAGGCATAGTGCGGACGGAGGTCCGCGGCGAGACGTGCCGCCCTGGCAGCACCGTGCGGCTGGCCGAGCCGGTCATCGATCGCCTGGTCCGAGAATCCAAGTCGTTTGGCCGCGAGCAGCTGCGCCGTCGGCAGCGGCGCCCGGCAGCGGCGCAACTCCGAGTCCATCGCCACGACCGGATTCAGGGCCTCGAGGAACCAGCGGTCGATGGAGGTGATGCGATGGATCTCGTCGACGCCCATGCCATTGCGCAGCGCCTGGGCGATGGCGAAGATCCGGCGCGGCGTGGCGTGCTGCAGCTCCTCCTTGAGATCGTCGAACACGTAGGCGTCCGGATCGAGGCCGGTGACGCCGATGTCGAGCATGCGTAGTGCCTTCTGCACCACTTCCGGGAAGGTGCGGCCGATCGCCATCACCTCGCCGACGCTCTTCATCTCGCTGCCGATCTGCTTGACCGCACCGTGGAACTTGCTCAGGTCCCAGCGCGGTACCTTGCAGACCAGGTAGTCGAGCGCCGGCTCGAAGAACGCGCTCGTCCGCCGGGTGACGCCGTTGGGGATGTCCGGCAGCTCATGGCCGAGGGCGATCCGCGCCGCGACGTAGGCGAGCGGATAGCCGGTCGCCTTGCTGGCCAGAGCACTGGAGCGCGACAGGCGGGCGTTGACCTCGATGACCCGATAGTCCGGCGCCGCCGGGTTCAGCGCGTACTGGATGTTGCACTCGCCGACGATGCCGAGATGGCGCACCGTGCGGATCGCGACCGAGCGCAGCAGCTGGTACTCCTCGTCGTTGAGCGTCTGCGAGGGTGCCACGACGATCGACTCGCCCGTATGGATGCCCATCGGGTCGAAGTTCTCCATGTTGCAGACCGTGATGCAGTTGTCGGCGGCATCCCGGACCACCTCGTACTCGATTTCCTTCCAGCCGCCGAGATACTCCTCGACCAGCACCTGCTTGACGCCGCCGGCGAAGGCCCGGCGCAGTCCCTGCTCCAGGCCGGACTTGTCGCGGACGATGCCGCTGCCACGGCCGCCGAGCGCGAATCCGGCCCGCAGCATCACCGGATAGCCCAGCTCGGCTGCCGCGCGCCGCGCCTCCGCCGGTGAATGGCAGGCCATGCTGCGGGCGACACTGACACCGATCTCCTGCAGTCGCTGCACGAAGCGCTGGCGGTCCTCCGTATCGAGAATCGACTGGACCGGCGTCCCGAGCACGCGCACGCCGAGCTCATCGAGCACGCCGCTCTCGTGGAGCGCAATACCGCAGTTGAGCGCGGTCTGGCCGCCGAACGAGAGCAGGATCGAGTCTGCCTGCTCCCGGCGCAGGACCTCCTCGGCGACGTCCGGAGTCACCGCGAGCAGGTACAGGCGGTCGGCCATCCCGGCGCTGGTCTGGATCGTGGCGATGTTGGGGTTCAACAGGATCGTCTGGACGCCGTCCTCCCTGAGCGCCTTGATCGCCTGCGAACCCGAATAATCGAACTCACCGGCCTGCCCGATCTGCAGCGCGCCCGAGCCGAGCAGCAGCGTGCGGCGCGGACGGAATGCCGGTTCGGTGCCAGCCATCGCCTCAGCCCCGGAGTGCGCCAGCCAGGCGCAGGAAGTCGTCGAACAGGAAGCCGGTGTCCTGCGGTCCCGGACAGGCTTCCGGATGGAACTGGACGCTGCAGAACGGCCGGGTGCGGGAACGGATGCCCTCGTTCGAGCCATCATTGAGATTGACGAACCACGGCTGCCAGTCCGGCGGCAGGGACTCGTCCCGGACGACATAGCCGTGATTCTGGCTGGTGATGTAGCAGCGCCCGGTCTGCAGGTCGCGCACCGGCTGGTTCACGCCGCGATGACCATAGGGCAGCTTGCCGGTATCGCCACCGGCCGCCAGTCCAAGGATCTGGTTGCCGAGGCAGACGCCCAGGATCGCGCCCCGGAAGCTGCCAAGCAGCGCCCGGACCTGCGTCACCAGCGAACCGAGGTCCCGCGGGTCGCCGGGTCCGTTGCCGATCACGATGCCGGCCGCGCGCGCGGCCAGTGGTGCGAGTTCACAATGCCATGGCGCGCGCGTGACACTCGCGCCGCGGCACAGCAGCGAGCGGACGATGTTGTCCTTGGCGCCGGCATCGATCAGGAGCAGCTCGAGCGGACCGCCGGGATAGCGGATCGGCACGGCGGGGGCCACTTCGTGAAAGATGCCGGAGCGCATGTCGCGCTGGTCGGCGGCCTCGCGCGCCACCGCGGCCGGCAGCGTATCGGGCAACAGCCAGCCCGGCATCGTGCCGTGCTCGCGCAGGCGACGGGTCAGCGTGCGGGTATCGATTCCGGTGACCGCCGGCACGCCCTCCGCTACCAGCCAGTCGCCGAGCGAGCGGACCGCCGCATAGTGACTGGGATGATCGACCGCGTGCTGTACGACCAGTCCCTGCACCTGGATGCGGCCCGACTCGAACGGACCGTCGATACTGCCCGGCGCACGCGGGGCCGGCACGCCGTAATTGCCGGCCAGCGGGTAAGTTAGTACGAGTATCTGCCCGCGGTACGAGGGATCGGTCAGCGCCTCGACGTAGCCGGACATCGCCGTGTTGAACACGACTTCGCCGGCGACCGCCCGGTCGGCGCCAAAGGCCGTGCCGCGCAGGATCGTGCTGTCCGCGAGTTCCAGGCGCCAGGGTTTCACCCCGGCTTCCCGGTCCCCGCAAGGATCTCTACGATCCGCTCGGCGGCGTGCCCGTCCCCGTAGGGATTGATCGCGCGGCTCATCGCCCGATAGGCCTCCGGGTCCGACAGCAGACGTGAGGCTTCTTCCACGATGCGCCGCCGGTCGGTACCAACGAGTCGGACAGTACCTGCCTCGACGGCCTCCGGTCGCTCCGTGACCTCACGCATCACGAGCACAGGCTTGCCGAGCGATGGCGCCTCCTCCTGCACCCCGCCCGAGTCCGTAATGATCAGCGTCGACCGGTTCATCAGATAGACGAATGGCTCATAGTCCGCCGGCTCATCGAGCCGGATGTTGGGCACGCCGCCGAGGATACGAAAGACGGGCTCACGGACATTCGGATTCAGGTGCACTGGGTAGATGATCTGGCAGTGCGAGAACAACCTGGCGAGGTCGGTCAACGCCAGGCAGATCTCCTCGAAGCCCGTTCCGAAATTCTCGCGGCGATGCCCGGTCACGAGTATCAGCGGCGCGTCGCGACGCAACCAGGCATAACGTGCATCGAGCGCCATCCTGTCCGCCGCAGACGCCTCGAGCCGGGCCCGTGTCATCAGCAGCGCGTCGATCACCGTATTCCCGGTCACGAAAATTCGCTCGTCCGGCACTCCTTCAGCGAGGAGGTTCCGGCGTGAGGTCGTGGTCGGGGCGAAATGCAAGTCAGCAATGCCTGTCGTGAGCTTGCGATTGCCCTCCTCGGGCCATGGTGCCAGCAGATTGCCTGTGCGCAGTCCGGCCTCCACATGGCCTACCGGAATGCGCTGATAGTACGCCGAGATGGCCGCGGCGAGGGTCGTGGTCGTATCGCCCTGCACGAGAACCCGGTCCGGGCCGAAATCATTGAAGACTGCCCCGAGCTTCATCAGCGTTGCGGCCGCGATATCCGCGAGCTGCTGGCCGGGTTTCATCAAGTCAAGGTCGTAGTCCGGCCGCAGCCCAAAGGCACCCAAAGCGGAATCGAGCATCGCCCGGTGCTGGCCCGTAACGCAGACTCGTGCCTGGAAGCGTGCATCGCGCGCCAGTCTGAGAATCACCGGGGCCATCTTGATGGCCTCGGGCCGGGTGCCGATCACAGTCAGAATGCGCACAATAACTCAGGTCCGGTCGCTGCCCATCAGCTCGCAATAGACTCTGTATACCTCAACGATGCCCTGCTGCCACGTGAACTGCATAACGTTTCTCATGGCCCGGTCGACCATGGCACGGCGAGCCTCGCTCCCCAGCGCGAGCGCCCCCTCGATACCATCAACCAGCGCCTGCTCGTCATTGGGTGCGACCAGGATCCCGGCGCCGTCCCGCAACAGGAAACTGCAGCCGCTGACCGCCGTGGCGACGATCAGCTTGCCGGCGGCCATGTACTCCGGCATCTGCGACACGAATCCGGCTCTCGTAATCTCGTTGTCAATGCGTGGTGACACGACGATGTCCGAGATCTCCAGCCAATTGACCACGTCCCGGTGCGGAACCAGGCCGGGCAGATGAACGCGATCCGCGAGACCATTGGCGTCGATCAGGGCCTGGTAGTCCGCCCTGCAGGGACCGTCACCGATGAGCAGCAGCCTCAGAGACGGGTGTCGTCCGGACAACACCGCGAACGCGCGTATCAGAAAGTCGACACCTTGGTAGTCCTTGAACATGCCGACGTAGGTGAGCAGGCACTCACTACCCGGCTTGTACTGGCGCCGCAAGACACTGATCCGCGACTGATCGACACGCGTGGTATCGAACGCCGCGGGGTCGACGTAGTCGTAGACAACACTGACGGGACATTTCGGCGCGCGCTCCAGCATCAACTGGCGCAGCCCATCGTTGGAGACGAACGCGTGACGCACGAACGAGAGCATCGCCCGCTCGAGGGCGGTGACGATCGCGAGCACAGGCCGCCAATCAGGAATCAGTCCGTAGTGCACGAGTTCCGGCACGACCGGGCCGTGCACGTCCATGCAGATCGGCGCCGACGAAAATGTACACGCCTTGAAAGCCAGCGCAATCCCAAGGCCCTCAATCGTGTGGCAGTGGATCACATCGATGGAGCGCCGTTGCGCAATAAGCCGTCGTACGATCCCGACATCCGCGCGCAGCTTGCCGGACCAGGAGTAATACTTGCGCTTATCGGCATCAAAGCCGGCAACGAGATGGTACTGGACACGTTCGTCCGACCGCGGCGGCTCCTCCGAGCCACAGTACGCGAACAACTTGACCGTCACGTCCTCGAACTCGTTGACCAGGTTGTGCACCAGATGGCCCACGCGGATACAGGACGCCTTGGTCATCGGGTATGGCATCCCTGCAATCATCGCAACCGTGAATGGCCGCGGGCTCACTGCGGTACCCGGAACAGCGCGGACTCGAACTCGCGCCAGGTCTCCGGCACGGCCGGCCAAACGCAGGGTATCTCCGTCACACTCGTACGACGCAAACTGCCTCCGGAGTCACTCAGGAGCTGGTACGGAAACGCTGGCAGGTTCACGGCCAGATCATACAGATCGGAGCTGTCAACCGCACGGCTGCATCGACCAACCGCGGCCAGCTACGTTACCAAAACGTGAACTGGGTCCTCGATCAGTGGCTTGTGCGATAGCGTGAAGCAGCCTAGATTATTGGCCTGCTCACAGCGAGCCGGCGTTCATGCCACACCAGGCGTCCCCGGCCAATTACCGGGCATCTGGGGACCGTTGCCGGTACACTGGCCCGAAGCAGGAACGGGCGCCGCAGTGCGGCCGTACGCAGCGGCGAGACTCTCAGGGGTGACACGGAATTGGATAATGTTGCAGCCCGGGCGGGGATCATGAGCGGTTCCTGCCGGGCCGTGCCCAGCGGCCGGAACCGCCGATGAGCGGGATTTCCGGGCGTGGCCAGCGGCGGGTTCTCTTGATTGGCCTCGACAGCGCCGACGCCGAGCTCATCGAGCGCTGGGCTGATGAGGGAGCACTTCCGAACCTTGCGCGGCTGCGACGCGAAGGCGGCTGGTCGCGTATCGGAACTACCGCCGAGATCATGCACGTATCGGCCTGGCCGTCACTCTACACGGGCACGACGCCGGGACACCACGGTATGTACCATGCTTACCAGGTGCGGGCCGGCGTATTGGGGGTACATCGGACGCAACCGCAATGGTGCGGGCAACCGCCGTTCTGGAAGTTCCTGGACCAGGCCGGTCGCCGCTGCGTGATCTTTGACGCGTTCATGGACTACCGGTTGCCGGACTTCCGCGGAGTACAAATCCTCGAGTACGGCACCTGGACATGGTTCGGCGAGCCGGGATCAACACCGCACCGGCTGCTGGGCGACATCCGGCGGCGTTTCGGCCGGTATCCCGCCCCGGAACATGCGGCTCAGGTCCAGGTCCCCGATGAGCCGCTCAGATTTCGCGACCAACTGGTTGAAGGTGCACGGCTCAAGGCAAAGATCACACGGGCGCTGATGCGCGAGCAGCAATGGGATCTGCTGTTCGTGACCTTTGGCGAACCCCACGGCGCCGGTCACTACCTCTGGCACTTCGGTGACAGCGACTATCCGCTGCGACCACCCGCAGATTCACTGCACGGAGTCAATTTGGTACGCGATGTCTACACCAGTGTTGACGCGGCAATCGGCGAGCTCCTCGCGGCCGTGGACGACAACACGAGTGTCATCGTTACCTCGGCGGACGGCATGGGTCCGAACTACTCGGGTTGCCATCTGATGCCGGAGCTCCTGCATCGGATGGACTTTTTTCACGGCACCGGCGTCGGTGAGGGCGCTGCGACACACTCAGTTCGGAAGACGGGTGTCCTGTCGACCCTGAGACACGCATTACCGCTTGACTTTCGACGGAATGTCATGCGGTGCCTGCCGCGCAGAATGCGATACCAGATCGAGATGAAATGGGTCAATTCCAGCGTGGACTGGCGCCGGTCGAAGGTGTTCTGCGTTCCGAACTCCAACGAGGGGTACTTTCGCGTGAATCTCGCCGGCCGCGATCCCGCGGGCATCGTGACGGCGGGCGCCGAGTACGAGGAAATCCTGGGACGGCTCCAGGAGGAGCTGCTGGCCCTGCGCGGCCCCGACACCGGACTGCCAGCCGGAGAGCGCATCACGCTGACCGACGACGTGTACCGCGGGGCCCGCCGCAGCGACCTGCCCGACGCAGTCATTTCCTGGAGTGGTGCTGCGCGCGTGCTCGCAGAGATCGAGACCGGCGCCTACGGGACGATCCGCCGGCAGCCCGGCTACGCGACCTCGCCCTATTATACGGGCAATCATCGGGCCGCGGCGTTCGCGGCCATTTCAGGCGGCAATTGGCCGGCTGCCGGGCTGGACAGGGAACCGCACGTGCTGGATATAGCGCCCACTGTCCTGGCGCTTCTCGGCGTGGATATACCGGCGTATTTTGAAGGCCGCGCCTGGAACGGACTGTCCTGAGGAATCACGGGAGTCACCGAACATGCCTAAACTGCTGCACACCAAGCAGGTGCTCGTGACCGGAGGGGCGGGCTTTCTCGGCTCCCATCTGTGCGACGCCCTGATCGCGGACGGCGTCGATGTTATCTGCCTCGACAACTTCTTTACCGGCAACCGCCACAATGTTGCGCACCTGTTCGGCAACCCGCAATTCGAATTGGTACGGCACGATGTCTGTCTGCCGCTGTACGTTGAGGTGGACGAGATTTTCAATCTGGCCTGCCCAGCGTCGCCGATTCACTATCAGCACGACCCGGTGCAGACGACCAAGACCAGTGTGCATGGCGCCATCAACATGCTCGGTCTCGCCAAGCGCACCGGCGCACGGATCCTGCAGGCCTCGACCAGCGAAGTCTATGGGGATCCGGATGTGCACCCGCAGCGCGAGGACTACTGGGGCAAGGTCAACCCGATCGGACCGCGCGCCTGTTACGACGAGGGCAAGCGCTGCGCGGAGACCCTGTATTTTGACTACCATCGGCAACACCGGCTGTTGATCAAAGTCGCGCGCATCTTCAATACCTACGGACCACGCATGCATCCCAACGATGGTCGCGTCGTGTCCAACTTCGTACGTCAGGCGCTGCGCGGTGAACCGATCACGATTTACGGCAGCGGCGAACAGTCGCGCTCGTTCTGTTATGTGAGCGACCTGATCGACGGCCTGCTGCGCCTCATGAAGACGCGTGATGACTTCATCGGGCCGGTCAACCTTGGCAATCCGCACGAGTTCACGATGCTGGAGCTGGCCGAAAGAGTCATTGCCCTGACCGGCTCGAAGTCGAGGCTCCAGCGGGAACCGGCACCGGTCGATGACCCGCGCCAGCGACAGCCGGACATTTCGCTGGCGACGCGGGAGCTCGCCTGGGCACCGAAGGTGCAGCTCGATGAGGGCCTGAAGCTCACGATCGAATACTTCGACCGCCTGTTTGCCGCCGGCGCCAGCACGGAGCCCTGACCGAGCGTGCCGGCCGCGAAGCCAACCCTCTGCGTACTGAACTACAACGGTGCCGCAGTCCTGCCCGTCGCCCTGCAGGCCGCGTGCGTGATTCGCGACCGCTTTGCGAGCATCGTAGTCATCGACAACGGTTCGCAGGACGGCAGTCTCGAACTCGTCGGGCGCGACTTCCCCGGGGTCGAGGTGCTGGACACAGGCCAGAACCTCGGTGCGGCCGGCGGCCGCAATGTCGGCCTGCAGCGCATCCCGGCCGACCTGCTGCTGTTCATTGACAACGACGTGGCACTAACCGCGAACTGCGTCGACCGGCTGGTCGACAGTCTCGCGGCCCGTCCGGATGCGGCGCTCGCGGTGCCGGCGGTCCTGTACGCCGATCAACCCGATGTCGTTCAGTATGGAGGCGCCGAGTGTCATTTCCTCGGACAGCAGATTCTCGTCAACGAGAACATACCGGCTGACCGGGTCGACCCCACCACCAGGGACATGGGCTCACTGGTATCCTGTTGCTTCCTGGTGGAACGTTCGCGGCTGCCACCAGGTGAGCTCTTCGATGACTCCTTTTTCATCTATGTCGAGGACCACGAGTTCGGAGTCCGCTTGCGTGCGCTCGGCTCGACGCTGATTGCGGTGCCAGCAGCGCAGTGCCTGCACGGCAAGGGCACGGAAGGGCTTTCGATGCGCCAGCTTGGCGGGTACTCGAGCCGCCGAGTGTTCTACTCGATCCGTAATCGCTGGCTGTTCTTGCTTAAGATTTACACCTTCCGGACCCTGCTTGTACTGGCGCCCATGCTGGTGTTCTACGAAGCGGCGCAGTTCGCCGTAGTGCTGAAAAAGGGCTGGCTGCGGGAGTGGTGGAACTCGTTTACCTGGGTCATCCGGCACCTGCCCGCCGTGGTCCGGGAACGGCGCCGGATCCAGCGGCAGCGTGTGTGTCCCGATCGCGATCTGCTGACTGGCGGCGCCCTGCCCTTCCGTCCCGAGCTCACGACCGGCGCGGCCGAGCGCCTGGCCCGCGTGGTACTGGACCGGATTGCTGTCGTCTACTGGCGCGTCGCGCGCCGGCTGGTTTGAGTCGACAAGGGCGACGCCACAGAATGACCCCGCCGCGGCGCCTTCGGATCTGCTACGCCGTACCGGGTTCCGATCTGGTCTCGACCATGGGACCCACCCGCAATGTGCTGAACCTGGCGCGCGCTCTGGCCCGACACGCCGACGTAACCGTGGCGTTCCGGCGAGTGGCGGACCGGCAGCGGCCGGAGGGAATCAAAGTCATCGAGATCGAGCCGGCGGCTGCGTCGGTCCGGCCCGATGACAATGCGACAGCGGGGATCGGCTACGGGCAGTTTCTTGCCTACCTGCGCCGGCTGCGGCGCTTCGCGGCAAACGATCTCGCTGCCTTTGACGTCGTGCTCGAAAAGAGTTGGCTGCTGTCTGGCTTCCTGTCAGCATACTGCCGCGCGCGCGGACAACTCGGCGTTCCCGTTGAGAACATCGTACAGAATGCCGCCTATGCGTCCCGCCAGCAGTGGACCAAGTGGCTGCGAATGCGGCTCGGCAGCTGGGTCGCCAGCCGCTGCATGCGCGAGGCCCGGCTGGTGATTGCCGAGACTGAGTTCCTGCGACAGGAGATTCACGACCACTGGCGGGTACCTCTGGAGCGCATTGCGGTGGTCCACCTCGGTGTGGACCGCGGGCTGTTCCACCCGATCGACCAGGCTGAGGCCCGGCACAATCTGGGCCTTGCGCAGGAGCCGACGATTCTCACTTATGTCGGTGTGCTCGACTGGACGCACAACCTGGCTCCGGTCATCGCTGCTGTTACTGCCGCCAGCACTGCCAATGTCGAGCTGCATATCGTCGGTGACGGTGCGCGGCGCGGGGAATATGAGGCCAGGGCCGCGGCCTGCCCGGAGCGCATCCGGTTTCACGGGCGCGTGCCCCATACGCAGGTTCCGCTGCACATTGCGGCCGCCGATCTGTGTCTCGCACCGTACGAGTCAGCGGCCTTTGCCTCCGGGGAACTCGGCTATTCGACGATGAAGATTCCCGAGTACCTGAGCGTCGGCCGGGCTGTCGTCAGCGTTCCCAGCGGTCGCATCCGATCACTGATCACAGATGGCCAGAACGGCTTCCTGTTCGCCAACGAGACCACACAGTGGCAACGGTTCATGGATGCGCTGCCAGCGCGTGAACGGCTACGCACAATGGGCCTGGCCGCGGCAGCGGTAGAACTGCCATCGTGGGAGACGACCGCAGAAGCCTACTATCGTTTGTGCGTCGGAGCGCTGGCCGGGCCGCCGCCTGCCTGGTAAACCTGGCGCTGACAGTCCGGCCGACCAGCAGCACACTCAATTCGGTGATCCTGCTGGTTACCCGGCCGGGCGGCCGGGTTGCGCCAGCATTTCTCGCAGGCGCTCGCCCACGACCTCGGCGACGAGCTGGTTGCCGGTCTCGTTCGGATGGCCGTCGATTTCAAAATACAGCTTCGCGCCCCGGCCAGCCCGCTGGCGGAATCGGCCAACGAGATCGAGACACTCGACGCCATTTTCCTTCAGGACATCGGCGAGCGGTCGCGTGAGCGGCGCGAACGGCTGGCCGTAGAGCGGCAGGTAGACCGATTCCTTGGTCGGAAATAACACAGCCAGGAACCGGCTGCCGTTCGCCTGGGCGAGGTCGCGCGCAGCGACCGTCGCGTCGACTACGGCCTGGAACGCAGGACTCGCCGGATCGTTGCGTTCCATGGAGGAACGGTAGATTGCCGGCGCCAACTGCAGCCTGGCGCCGCCCTCCAGTTTGATCGTGCGGCCGGACGGCTGGTCGATCGAGCGCGCCAACGACTTCAACAGCAACCACAGGTGGCTGCCGCGGAGCAGATCCGTGTGGCGTCCGGGGACCCGGCCCTCGAAGAATCTCCAGACGTCATAATTGCCGGGTGATCCGGCCTCCAGCCAGAGCTGGAACGACTCCGCTCCGTCGAAGTCATTGCCCGGGAATATCGTGAATACAACAACCTGAGGTCGAAGACCAACTCCGAATCGTTCCAGGTAGCGATAGTTCTGCTGCGGTCCGGTGCCCGGCAGGCCGAGAGTAATGACGTGACCGCCGGCCAGCTGCCGCTCCAGCAGAGTAATCCACGAGTCCTCCAACTCGACGCCGTAACCATAGGCCATTGAATCACCGGCGACGACGATGTCCGCCTGTTCCGGCCATGGCGAAGCATTGCGGAATCCGTGTTCATCGGTCTCGATGGAGACGCGAAAATCCAGTGACTGCAACTCGGTACGGAAATGCGGCGGGTACCGGAACCCGAAATAGGGATCACCAATCGAGCGCACGTCGTCCTGCAGCAGCCACAGGCGTCGAATCTGGGCATCCTCCGGCAGCATCTGCGGGAACAGGCGTAGCAGACACTCGGCGAGCAGCAGCGCCACCAGCAACGCCGCCGGTACCAACCAGACAGCCGCATAGCGGAGCAGTACGGATCGCATCCGTTCCATCACGTGTCCCGAGCTGAGGTACAGTGCAGGTGATGGAAGAACGACCGGGTCATTACCCCCGACACCAGCAGCGCGACGCTTCCGGCCCAACAAGGCTTTGGAAGGAGCGGTTCCTGCCTGAAAGATCGATGTGCGGCAAGATGGTGCAGTATCTGGTCAGTCATCCGAGCATGTCCGCAAATTCCGTTCGCGAGATGACTGCGGCTAACTCATCATAGTTGACGATCATGTCCCGAATCGATTCCGGATTGAGCTTGACGATCCGCGATTTCATTGGCAGCCGCTCGACCTCGAGGAACTCGCAAACCAGGGCTGCGGTCTCGGTGCGCAGGAACTGACCGTCAAACAGGTCCTCATAGCACAGCGGCAGTCTGCGGTGCCGTTCGAACAATTGATCGAAGCGATCATACAGCTGCACGGTCTTCCGCATGCTGGCAATCGCCCTTGCCGGGTCAACGCGGGTCCTGACCGCCGCAACCGGCGCGAACACCTGTACCCGCGAACGCATTGGCATCAGCAGCTTCGAGATGTAAAGCTTCAGCAGGTTGTAACGGCGCAGGTGCAGAATGCGAACGTCCTCGTTCTGCTGGAGCCAGCGCAGCGCGAAAGGATTAGCCAGATGGTTATACATGACCTTGAAGACTCTGACCTTGGTGGCACCGCCCGCGTAGAAACGGCCCATACGATGACCTGGCCGCAGCGCGCCGGAGGTCACGAAATCTCTCCACCGCGCCAACTTCCTGAAACGGCCAGGTCCTTTGTCGATGGGTTCATCAGCGGCGCCGGCCAGGATCTCACTGGCACAGTGAATCTGCGGATGAGATCCCAGACAATCGACCAAGAACGTCGAGCCGGTCCGTTGTGTGGTCAGGATGATCGCTCTGATTCTGTCCATAGCATTACCTACCAATGACTGCCTGTCACTGTCAAGGACCGCGGTACGGTGCCACGATCATTCGCCTCATGAAACGCAGTTCCTCCGGCGGCAACAACCGAAACAGTATTGTCGCGGCGGCCCAGCTGGCGCCTGCCACCAGCAGCTTGGACCAGAGTGGCCAACAACTCACGGCAAACAGCGCAAGGCTGACAAGGCCGGTAGCCGCCAGCGGCCCGCTTACGAACCGGCCGATCGAAGCGGTCGAAATATCACCGGCTATAGCCCGCAGATCGAGCGCCAACATGAGGCCCACAGACAGCAAGACAGCTGCGGTCACGCCGGTCAGCCCGTGAGCGAGCGCCAGCGGCACGATGAGAGCCAGCTGTACGACCAGTCCGATAGCCGAGTGGCGTACTGCGACGTACTCACGGCCAGAAGCCAGCAACGCCTGCTGTAGGATGGCATCCACCGCCGCCAATACCTGAACCCAGGCCAGCACCCGCAATGACGTGGCAGCCTCGGTAAAATCCGGCCCGAACAGCAGTCCGATGATCGCATTCGAACCCAGGACGATCACGGTCGCCGCCCCTGACATGACCAGGCACATGTACTTGGCGCTGAATCCGACAAGGTGGCCAGGGCTGTTGGAGAAACTGGCAAAATGCCGGGCAAATGATGGCATCAAGCCGACCACAGCGGCCGATACCGTCATACCCAGCGTGCTGCGAATGCGGTTAGCGACATCAAAGACTCCCGAAGCGACGAGGCCCAAGGTGGCCGGTAACACCAGCGAAGGCAGCCGGAAGCTTACTTCGACAGCTGCACGGTTCAGCGCGAATGGAACCGAACGCGCAACCAGGTCGCGCATAGAGTAAGCAACAGCCTCGCCGGATTTCCTGCGCCATAAGTAACCGCAGAATACTGCCACCGATACCGCCTGGAACAGCAGCCGGGACACGAAGGCTGCCTCGACACCTGCGCCCCGATACAGGGCGAACAGCAGCCAGAGCAGGCTGGCGGTTCGCGTCAGAAACGTGACCCACGTCAGCAGCAACACACGCTCCGTGCCTTGCAGGACCGCTTGGGAAACCACGAAAGCCCCGGAAACAGGAACGCCGATGGCCACGACCACAAGGCTCGCGCGCATCGCTTCGTCACCAGCCGCGATCGCGGCAAGCATCAGACCGAGCGTGGGTGCAACGCTGATCAGCAATACCAGCGCCAGGGCGCGCTGGAAGAGACTGGCAGCCTGGGCGGGCTGTGCCGCGACGTCGCGCACCAGGCTGTCGGACATGCCGATGGAAATGAACATTTCGACCAGCACCGCCACTGCAAACAGCATTGCAAACAGCCCCATCGCACTAGCGCCGAGAAATCTCGCAATCAATATGGCAATGATCAGGCCCATGCCCTTGGCGAAGACACCGACGAGTAACAACGCAGCTGCGTTGCGCAGGATGCCTCGGGCCAACCCGACAGATTGATCGGTCATTTCTCCGCACTCCCGAACCCATCCGGCCCGGGCACCGGGTACTGGCACCCCCCAGCAGGTCCAGCGATGTTGGTTTCAGCAACCCGCTGCAGCAGGAGCGCCGCGGGACGCGGGGTGCGCTGCTGTGTGGCAAAATCGAGCGCTACCAGGCCAAAGCGCGCGTTCCGACCCTCCGTCCACTCGTAATTGTCCATCAGCGTCCAGTACAGGTAGCCAAGGACCGGACAGCCTCCCCGCACCGCCGCCTCGAGCGCCTGCAGGTGGCTCTCCAGGTAGCGCGAGCGCTCCGCCTCATCGTTGGTGGCGATGCCATTCTCCGTGACCATCAGCGGCACGCCGAAGCGCCCGAATCGGGCGAGCACGGCCTGCAAACCGGGGGCATAGACCTCCCATCCCAGCGGCGTGAAGCTGCGCGGCGGCCCGTGATGATTCTCGCGGCATTCGGTTCCGAACAGCTGCGCCGTTCCCGGGCCCCGCCCCGCCCGGACCACCTGCCGCGCGTAGTAGTTGATGCCGATGAAGTCGAGTACCGCAGCGGGACGCAAGGCCAGCAGCCGGAACGGCAGCACATTGAGCACGAAGTCTCGCCGGCGGGCTGCTGCGCGGTCCGCCCGACTCCCCGGATCGCAGGGCACGACATAGGGCGTGCTGTGCGCGAGTCCCACCATAGTGGCGGCATTGTGCACGTGCAGAATGCGATATGCCGCAACATGGGCGCGGCCGAGATGCCACAGCACGCGCGCCGCCGCCAGCCAGGCGTGGCGCCGCAGCGGTGGCCAGTCCCCGGTGACATAGGCATACTTGGCGTAGACGGACGGCTCATTGATCGTCAGCCAGAATCGCACCTGCCCGGATAGACGGGCAGCGACCTGCGTCACGTAGCGGGCGAAAATCCGCACGCTGTCGGCGCGCTCCCAGCCGCCGCGTGCCGCGAACCAGGCCGGATTTGTGAAATGGTGCAGCGTCACCACCGGCTCCATGCCGCGCTCTCGCAGCGCCGCGATCACTGCCGCGTAGTGTTCGAGTTCGGCCTCGTCCCACTCGCCGGGCCGTGGCTCGATCCGGCTCCATTCGAGGGACAGGCGGTGAGCGTTGTGACCCAGCGAACGGGCAAGGTCGAAATCGCGCTCGAACCACTCGTAGTGGCGGCAGGCCTCCCCGGAACGGTGGGGCAGTCGCCCGGCCTCCTCGTACAGCCACCAGTCGTTCCGGGTATTGCCGCCCTCGACCTGGTGACTCGCGGTAGCCGCACCCCAGAGGAACCCTGCTGGGAACTGGAATTCGCTGGTTGCCTTCATCCGGCCCCGGAACCGCTGGCGCGCTTGCGACGCTCGCAATCCGCGATCAGTTGTCCGATCTCATCCACGGACTGGCCCAGAAAATACACTCGTCCCCAGATTTCGAGCGCAACAAAGCCAAACAAGTTGTCCTTGCTATGCCGCCACGAATGAATAGTCTGCTGGATGCCGATGCGGCCAAGTCCAAGCCGTGCTTCGCAGAAGCCTCCCGCAAAAAAGTCCGCAGTGCAGAGTGGAGCGATGTAATCACTGACGGGGATCGGGAAACCCGCCTTCCTGCGCATGACCAGACTACGTGGCATGTACCGCAGCGCCACCTGCTTGAGTATCCACTTGTCAACTCGCGCTGCGACCTTGTACCGGAGCGGCAGATTGATTGCCAGATGCGCAAGGCGATGATCGAGGAACGGAATCCGGGCTTCCACCGAGGCGCCCATGCTGGTGCGATCAAGGCGACGCAGCAACGGCGACAGGAAGTCGCTGAGGTCGGCAAGCATCGCCGCCAGCACCTCGCGCTCGCTGTCGCCGCTAACGAATGCAAATGCCGCTTTGCAGCGCTCCAGCCAGTTCTGGCGCAGGTTGCGATCGATCATGGTAACCGTCGCCGGCAGCGTGTTGCGAAATCCATGCGTGGCAATCGGCATTCTGGCGTGCGAATAAACCAGCAGCCCCAACAGCGAATAGACCGCCTCCGGGATTCTCTCCAGCAGCGGCTGTAGCCGCGCGAGTCGCTGCCGCCGCCGATAGTTCCACTGATAGCCGCCGAACAGCTCATCGGCGCCCTCGCCCGACAGAACCACCGGCACGCCGTGCTCGCGTGCAACTCGTGATATCTGGTAATACGCGCAGGAATTCGGGTGTGTAAGCGGCAGGTCCTCGAGCCAGGTCACGTACGGCAGCACCTGGCGGAAATTCTCGCCGGTCAGTTCGAAAGGCACGAACGGAAAGCCATGCTGCCGCGCGAGCTGCTCCGCGTAGCGCCGCTCGTCGAGTTTCGGGTAGCCGGCGACGGAGACGTGGAAGGCGGTCAGCTTCTGCGTGTAACGGCCGGCGATCGACGTGACCAGGCTTGAATCGAGCCCGCCGCTCAGCAGCGTGCCGACCGGGACGTCGGCGATCAACCGCAGGCGCACGGCGTCGTTCAGCAGCTGGTCGACCTCGTCGACGATCTCTGCCGGCCGCGCTGCAGCGAAGCGCTGGTATTCGCTCTCCAGCACCTGCTCGGGCGCCGAGTACCAGGCGCGGGATTCGATGCCGCGCGGCGAGATCGTAACCACGTGCCCGGCCATCACCGCCTCGATGCCTTTCACCAGCGTGCGCGCCGCCAGGGCGTCGACGTTGCGGTACAGAAACCACTCGAGCAGCGACCGCTCGTCGAGGTCGAGCCCGCTGCACACCGCCATCAGGCCCTTGATCTCGGAACTGAAGAACACGGCGCCGCCGTCGCGGGCGTAATACAGCGGCTTCTTGCCATAGCGGTCGCGGACCAGCGTCACCTCGTCCGTCGTCCGGTCGTGGATCGCGAAGGCGAACATGCCGACGAAGCGCTGCAGGCAGTCGCGGCCCCACTGCATCCAGGCGTGCAGGATGACCTCGGTGTCCGTATGCGAGCGGAATGAGTGACCAAGGCCGAGCAGCTCCTCGCGGATCGTGGCGAAGTTGTAGACCTCGCCGTTGTAGGCAATCCACCAGCGGCCGCCCGCATCGCTCATCGGCATGTGCCCGGCTGGCGACAGGTCGATGATGCTCAGGCGCCGCGAACCCAGGCAGACGCGGCCGAGGTCGGTGACGCCGCTGTCGTCCGGCCCGCGATAAGCTTGCAGGTCACACATGCGGCGTACGACAGCCTCGGCGTCGATCGCCGCTCCGCCATCCGCCACCCGAATCAGGCCTGCTAGTCCGCACATGAAACAGCCTTGCTCATCCTTTCACCGAATCGGGGATCGGGTCCGGATAGATTTCGGCCAGGTCCACTGTGCGCCGCTCGCGGTCCGAAAGCTTGCCGGCCTCGACCATCGCGACCGTCCAGATGTTGTCCTCGCCGCGGGTCTCGGCCCGCTTTCCACTCTGCACGGCGTCACGCAGGCTGTTCAGCAGCGAGGTCGTGCCACCCTTCGGGTACGGCTTCTCGTCGCCCGGCGGGACCTTGTCATTGCGGATCGGCCGGAACCAGCGGCTGCCGCCCGGCCGCCAGAATACGAACTTGCGGTTGGTCCACAGCACGCCCTTCTCGCCCTCGATCCACAGCGAGAAGCCGTAGCGGTGCGACAGCAGCGTACCCAGGTACTGGACCTGCATGTGGCCGAAGTCGACGTGAGCCTCGGTGTTGGCGCCGTGCCGGTAGTCTGTCCATGGCGGGTTCCAGACGCGCACATGGATGCTCTGCGGCCGGGAGCCGAAGAAGCCACGCAGGCTGTCGAAATGGTGGGTGGCAATTTCCTGCAGCTGCGGGTATTCGATCTGGCCGAACCACGGGCCCTCGACCCGGCTCGGCTGGTGCCGCCGGTCGATCATCACCGCGTTGTCGAGCTTGCCCAGGAACTGCTCGCGCAGCAGCCGCAGGATCGTGCGCTCAGCCGGCCAGAAGCGGTAGTTCTCGGCGACGATCACCTGCTTGCCGACCGCGCGCGCGCGTTCGAGCAGTCTGCGTCCGTCCGCAACCGTCACCGCCAGCGGCTTCTCGACCATGACATTGAGCCCGGCGTCCAGGCAGCGGGTGCTGACCGCGGCGTGCGTCGACGAGGGACTGACGATGAGCGCGGCATCGACCTGCACGGTCGCGAGCGCCTCGTCGAGGCTCGCAAAGGTGCGGCATTGCGGGCCGACGATGTCCCGCGCCTGCTGCAGCGACGCCGCATCCGGCTCGACCAGCGCGACACACTCGACGTCCGGATGGTCCTTGACGAACTGTGCCCAGTGGCGCCCTCGGATGCCCGCGCCGACCTGAAGGATGCTGATGCCCACGTGACCTTCTCCCTGTTGTTCTCAGACCGCCGTCAGTTCCGGCCAGACCCGACCGTGCATATGGGGCGGCACGGCAACGCCCATACGCGCCAGCAGCGTCGGCGCAAAATCCAGGATGTGCCCGTCGTGCAGCACGGCGCCCGCTGCAATGCCACGACCGCAGGCCAGCAGGAAACCAGGTCCCTGATGCGTGCCGGGCCTCCCGTCCGGCGACGGCACCGAAACCGTTCCGACCCGCGCCGAGCTCGCAGCCACGATCGGCGCCGACGCATCCCAGCGCACGATCAGGTCCGGCAGGTATGCCGCGTGGTCGCCGGGGAAAGCCTGGTCCGCGCGCAGGATCTCGCGCACGATTGGACGTCCCGTGCCGGCATCCCGCAATGCGCCAATCTCCGTCGTCAGTTCCGCAAGCACGCCCTCATACCCGGCCCCGGGTTCCACGATGCCCTGTGGTTCCCGGCCCCGGAAATTGACGCGGATATAGCCCTCGAGGTCCGTCGGCAGGCAATAGGCACGCGTCCGCGTCCAGTCGATGTCCGCGGTATCGACGCGCTGCGCGAGCCGGTCGCGCAGCTTCGTCGGCAGGCGGCGCGCCAGGCTCTTGCGGAAGTCCTTGGGCAGCAGGTCACGCAGCGCCTTGACCGGATCGAACCGGCGCGCCGGTGCGGGGGCGCCATCGCCAGCCGCCTGCATCTGCGGTGTTGCGAGGAAGCCGAGCCGCGTCAGCACCTCGGGCAGCAATTGCCAGCCGGCGCGATTCGGTCCGACGCAGTCGCCGGAAATCACGACGAACGTGGCCTCAGGACCAGCTGCGGCCCGGATCTGCCCGATCGCACGATCGAGGGCCAGGTAGACATCGAGCATCGGCGAGGCGCCCATCCGCCGCTCTGGATCCTGCAGGGCGTCCGTCCACAAGTAGTGGCCGGCAACGTGCGTCTCGCCGAATACGGTGAACGCCAGGTCCCGACCGTGCTCGCGCATCAGCCAGCAGGCCGCATCGGCCTTGGCCTGCACGGACCGCACGAGACGCCGGGCCGTGTCCACGACCTCGAGCGGCGTGAAGCCGAGGTCATTCGCCTCCATGCCCAGGGGATAGGTACCGTTGGCCTGCTCGAGCTGCCGCAGCAATCCCGGCGGCGACGAACCCGGCTTCAGGTAGTGAGCCCAGGTGCCCCAGTCATAGACGAACGCACCGCCAAAGCCCTCCTCCGGATGCGAGTACGGAGGATCAAGGACCGCACAGCGCCGGCCGGCCTGGTCGAGAAGCTGCCAGAAGGTCGGGCGCCCGTAGAGGCCGGTGTGGAAGCGCTGGTAACCCTGCAGACCGGGCGCCGGCTGAAAGGTGAAGTACACGCCGTGCTCGCCCGGTGTTGCGCCGGTGTAGATACACGGCCAGGCGGAGATGTGCAGCTGCTCGGCGGTCGTCCCGAGCCAGCCCCAGCTGCCCTCCTCCATCAGCGCCTTCAGGGCTGGCAACCGGCCCGCACGCGCCCAGGCATTGACGAGATGCCCGTCGCCGAGCTCGAGCCCGATGACTACCGTCCGATTGCTGGGAGTTCCCACTAGACCCAGCCCCGCACGAGCACGACCGAGGCACCGATCACGATCAATGCCAGCAGCATGTCGAAGTAGATCGCGAGCGGTGCGCGGCGGTGCCCGATCAGCGCCTGATAGCCGATCATGCCGGTAATGGCGAGCAGCTTGATGGCTAGCGCCAGCCCCTGTGGGCCCTGGAAGGCGGCCCCGGACAGCAGCAGCTCGAGGCTGATACCGCGGTGCTGCAGCAGATAAGTGCCGGTCGGGACCAGCACCGCGAGCGCCGGCCAGCCGAGGCCGCCGCGGAACAGGCTCGCTTCACGCAGCAGGTCCGCGGTCGCCGGCGGCTCGATCCGCTTCATCGCCGGACCGACGACCAGCGACCAGACGAACATGTGCCCCAGCCACAGCGACAGGGCCAGCAGGTGCAGGGCAACGCAGAGGTAATAGAGGGTCATGGCAACCTCAGCGCATGATCCAGGCCGACACAATCACGAGCAGTACCGCGACCGTGAACGATACCCGCACAACCACTGGCACCACCCGGCGGGTCATGACTACCTGCAGGAGTATGGCAAGGGCAACGAGGCCGATCTTGAGCCACCAGAGTGGTCCCGCCGGCGGGCCGACCACCTGCGAACTGACGATTCCGGTACCGGCCAACCCGACCAGCGCCAGCCATGCCATCCACGGCAACGGCAGACGCAGCGATGCCGGCACTCCGACATGCGGCCAGCGGGCACACCTTGCAGCATCGAGATAGACAGCCAACCGCTGCGGATCATATTGCCGGCGAAGCGCGACGAGCATGATCAGCCAATAGAGAGCAAGGCCCACGAACAGGACTGCGAGCAACAGGTGGGCGAACACGCTGATCCGGTACAGGTCCATACGACTCTCCGCGGGGCCGCGGGCCCAACAGCCACGACGCTATGTACACGATGCAGATCGCGATGTCCAAGCGCAACCCATGCTTCTGTGACTGGGCACGCTGCCGCTCATACACGCTGCTCCCGCAGGTGCCCTGCGAGCCGGAGCGCAAGAGCGACAATCGTCAGCGTCGGATTGGCGTGGCCGGCGCAGGGAAACACCGAGCTGCCGGCCAAGTACAGGTTAGCGATACCATGGACGCGGCAATCGGCATCGACGACACCATCCCGCGGGCTCGCACTCATGCGCGTGGTCCCCATATGGTGCGACGCGTCGGTGTAGGCCGGTTCATCGACGGCGGGCTCCAGCCGTCCAGCTCCGGTCCGCTCGAGGGCCTGGCCGAGCAATTCCTGCATGCGGCGGACGCTGGCAGTCACTTCGGAGCCGATCTTCCAGTGCAGCCGTGTCCTCGGTAGTCCCAGCTGGTCGGTCTCGCCTGCCAGCGTGACCCGGCTGTCCGGATCCGGGGGCTGCTCGCAGAAATAAACCGCCACGTAGGTCTGTGGCCCTGAGCGCCGCGGCAGTATGTCGCGCGCCGCCACGTAGGCGCGATAGACGAAATGCGGCATTAGCTCCTTCGGGCTCAGCAAATAGATCATTTCCGGAATCCGCGTCACATTGGAGCGGGCGAAATCCCACCGATTGCCGGCGTATCCCCTGCGCAAGACGACTTTCATGGTCTGGACCAGTGATTGGTACCTCGCCTCGGCATACTCGGAGGTCTGCAGTTCGAAGGTCACATAGTGATTCAGCAGCCGCTCCCGCTCCTGGGTCGCAGCCGACAGCCCGATACCCAGCTGGAACTTGCCATCCACCAGCGGGCGGCCGCGCAGCAATGGAATCGTCGCCCCTGGGCGCAGATGCACGCGCCCAAAGACCGCACGCGGGTGGTCCATGAAATAGCGCCCCACCCGGTCCGTGTCATTGCCGATCCCGTTCGGATGTCGGTCGCGCGAGACCAGCAGCAACCTTGCATTCTCGATGCCGCCGCAGGCAAGCACGACCCGGCGCGCCCGGATCCGGGTCCGAGCGCCAGGGAGCGTCGCCGCGCTGACGGACTCCACGGCACTGCCCGCCGCGTTCAGGTCGATGCTGGTCACCGACAGGTTGAGCAGCACGCGGATTCTGCGGGACTTGCGCAGCGCTGGTCCGAACGCAGAGCCGAACCGCATCGCCGACTTAGCCCACAGGGACAACGTTGGCGTGAACTCGCCGCCTTCGAACAAGCTGCGCTCATCCAGAGACATGCGCCCGGCCAGCACCTCCGCCCGCAGGCGCTCCGGTGCCGGCAGCTCGAGCGCCTGGAAGGCCTGCGGGTAGTGCCGTGCAACCTCGGCATGCGGGATCGGCCAGCCGCTGTCCGGCACCCACGGGCGTGGCTCGAAGTCGATCGGGTTCAGCGTCATGCTGCGCCCAGCCCACAGGTTGCAGCTGCCGCCGAAGTAACGGGCTCGCGACATGTAGTTCGAGCGCACCGCGTCGCCGGTGCTCTCGAGGTCATAGAGCGACTGCGTGGCCTCGTCCGGCGTGAACCCGCCGCTCTCGACCAGGCAGACATCGACGCCATTCCGCGCCAGTTCGATCGCCAGCGTAATGCCCGCGGCACCGGCTCCGATCACGCAGACGTCTGCGTCGACTTGTGGCGGGAGTTCCGCGCAGCGCGCATCGACGATGCTCACAAGCCTCGGTTCCTGCCGTCGCCCTCAGTCCGGCTCAAAACAACGTGTAGAGGAACGGCGCCACCGCCGAGCCCTGTGCCAGGATCAGCAGGCCGCCGAGCATCAGCATCACGATCGTGATCGGCAGCAGCCACAGCTTCTTGCGGGACCGCAGGAATGTCCACAGTTCGACCAGGAAATCCATATCCAGTCTCTCTTAGAATCGCCCCGGAAGATGCGCGACATTCTACCACAGCGCACCAAGCCATAAAATCATATAGTTACGCATACTTTGTCATAATACTTCTTGTTTCGGCGTCGGTGAATTCCGATACTGCCTACATGAACATTTCCCGCATCACCCTGTCCTGCGTGCTGGCAATTGCCGTCGCCGGCGAAATCTGGCTGCGCCTCGAACCGTACATCATGACCGGCTCATCGAGCTACATCGAGCGTCAATTGCGGCTGCAGTTGACTGCCTGGCACGCTCAATATGTACCCGAAACCGATCTTGGCGCGGTGCTCGCGCCCGGCCGTGGCGAGCGCGTGCAGACGCCAGACTACAGCTACACGCTGCAGACCGACCATGCCGGCTTCACAAATCGCGACCCGTGGCCCGGGCGCATCGAGGTCGCGGTCCTCGGCAACTCGCTGATCATGGGTGCCGGCGTCGGCTACGAGGACCAGTTCACAACCTTGCTCCAGAAGGAACTCGGAGACCGCCCGGTGCTGAACCTGGGTGTGCACGGCGGCGGCACCGGTCATCAGCTGCGCTTGTATCGCAAGTTCGCCCGGCCGCTGCAACCGCGCGTCGTCATCGCGGCGCTGTGGCCGACCTGGGAAATCGAGAACAGCCTGAAATTCGAGCGCTGGCTCGAACTGGATCCGCGCCCGGACTTCACCACCTTCCGCTATTCCTATCGGGCCCGCCCGCTGGAAGCCGCAGCGCCCGCACCCGAGCAGCCGTCCGCCTGGCGCAGGACCCTGGGCTCGCTCGGCAGTCGCTCGGCGCTGTTGCGCTGGCTGCGCCGCTCCGACAACGGACCGCAGTTGCCAGCCGATCCGGTCGAGCGCGCGCGCACGGAGCGTGGCGAGATCGTGTACCTTTCGGTGCGCGACCAGGCGCGCCTGCTGGCTGGCTGGGATCGCGCGGAGATGCCCGATCTGCGCGATCGCTTCTTTGCGCCGCTCGCGACGCTGCGCGACGAAGTCGAAGCGGATGGCGGCCGGTTCCTCGTCGTGCTGTTCCCGAGCAAGGAAGAGCTCTACGGCGCCGGCGCAATCCCCGGACTGCTGCAGCCAGTGCAGGTCGCCCGCGAGGAACTGGCGCAGCGCAGGCTGCCGTATCTGGATCTGTACCCACGGTTCCAGGAAACTGCCAGCGCCAAGGCCGCATTCTTCCCGCGCGACATGCACCTGAACGCCTACGGCCACCAGCTCGTCGCTCGGATCCTGGCGGATACCATCCGCCAAGTCGAAGCAACACCAGTCACGACGGCTGACTGAGGGCCGCGGCAACGCGCGCGCGCAGTGGCGCGAGATCCGGCTCCGTGGCGGCCCAGTTCGTGCGCCGCAGCAGCAGGTCGTCCGGGCACCGCACCGACTCCTCCGCGGCCACCTGGCGCAGCATCGCCGCGCACTCATCCGGGGCCGCGGCCAGCATCGCCCGGGCATCCGTCAGCAGCGCAGTCGCCGGCGACAGAGGCAGCTCGCAGACTTCGGCAACGGGACTGCGGGCCCGGTCGATCCGGTCCAGCAACCGCGCGGCGACCTCACCGGCCGTCGTGAACTTCACGCCGGCAACGGAATAGAGCCCGCGCGCGCCGCCGGCCCGGCCGTGGTCGCGCACGAGCTCGCGCCGGGCGAGATCACGGCTACCCGCGGCAATCGCCGGCAGCAGCCCTGCGAACACCCGGAGCACATGCCGGGGCTCGGCACCGAGACCCGGAATCGCGGCATTCAACTGGCGCAGGTACTCGTTGATCTCGGCCTCGGTTGCGACCGCCTCGGTGGTCCGCTGGGGTCGCGGCCGGTGCAGCGTGCCGGCCAGCAGCGTCCGCTCCTGCGGCACGACGAACAGCAGCGGCGCGCCCGGCTCCGGCGCCGCGACCGCCAGCGCCGAGCGCACTGGCAGTCTCCGATCCAGCAGCAGGTTGAAGGCCAGCGACGGCTGGAACAGGCCTTCCGTGTTCCCGCCAACCTCCTCAGCGACTTCCGCCAGCCACGGCCCGGCACAGTTCACGACGACGCGAGCAGCAATCTCGAAACTGCCGGCGTCCGGGTCGTGGACTCGCACCCCACGAATGATCTTGCCGTCCCGCAGCAGCCCGGTCACCGGCAGGTAGTTGAGCGCCAGCGCCCCATGTCGGCAGGCATCGCGCAAGAGCTCCATCAGGATGCGCTCCGGGCTCAGCATGCGGTAGTCGCACCAGGCGGCCGCGCCATCGAGTCCCTCGGCACGGACCTGCCCGAAGGCCTCCCGGGTGGCCGCGGCGTCGAGCACGCGCCCGTCCGGAACGTGCAGCGGTTCCGGCAGACCCTCGTTGCGATGCCGGCTCAGCACATCATTGAGCCATAGCCCCACTTGCATCACCGGCCGGCGCCTGAGACCCCGACCGTACAGCGGCATCAGGAACTCGAGCGGCCGCACCAGGCTCGGGAATCGCAGCGCCAGTGACCGGCGCGCCGCGACGAACTGCCCGAACCGTGACAGATCGAGATCCTGCAGGCAGCGCAATCCGCCGTGCGCGATGCGCAGTGAATTCCAGCTGGTCGCGCCGCCAAAATCGCCGGCCTCGCACAGGCAGGCACGGAGGCCGCGGCGCGCCGCCTCCTGCAGCACCGATGCGCCGTAGATGCCGCCGCCGATGACGACCAGGTCGAACTCGCGGCTCGCGGCGGCCCGGAGGTCGCGGACGATCATGCCGTGACGCTCCAGCGCTCGCGCCACTGCTCGAAGACCAGCAACGACCACAGCAGGTGGCTGTGATTGGCGCGGTTGGCGCGATGCTCCGCCCATAGCCGGTCGACCACCGCCGGCTCGAACAATCCCGCCGCGCGCAGCCGCCCCGGGGCCAGGTAGTGTTCCACCAGCCCGCGGAACTCCGTCCGCAGCCAGTGCTTCATCGGCACGCTGAAGCCTTCCTTGGGCCGATACACGCAGCGGCGAGGCACGTGCCGGGCCGCGACGCGCTTCAGCAGGATCTTGGAGCGGCGGCCATCGAACTTCAGTTCCGGCGGGAGTCGGAAGGCCAGCTCGACGACCTCACGGTCGAGCAGCGGCACGCGGGCCTCGATCGAACAGGCCATCGACATCCGGTCGACCTTGGCCAGGCAGTTGTCGACGAGGTAGCTGCTGAAATCGACATACAGCGCCTGGTCGCGCCGCTCCCGCCCGCGGGCCGCCTCGCGCAGCCGCAGGACATGCTCGGCGACCGGCGTCACCGCCAGGGCACGCGCCGACGGCGTCAGCAGCCGGGCGCGCATCGCCTCATCGCAGAACACGCGCCAGCGCGCGTGCCCCCAGGCCGGGTCCAGCCGCGCGCCCTCGACGAAGCGCCGGGCCTTGTTGACCGGTCCTTTCTTGGCTGCGGCCGGCGGCAGCGCATCGATGAGCGGTGCCACGAGACCCTCGCGCAGCCAGGCCGGGATGCGCCGCCAGGCACGATTGCGCTCTTCGGCCAGGTAGCTTTCGTAGCCGCCAAACAGCTCATCCCCGCCGTCCCCCGACAGCACGACCTTGACCTGCCCGCTCGCCAGCCGCGAGACCAGCCAGGTCGGGAAAATGGAAAAGTCGCCGATCGGATCGTCCATGAAGTGCATCAGGTGTTCAAACCACTCGAGCACCTCCGGCCGGATGATCTGCACCTGATGGTGCACCCCGAGATGTTTCGCGACCCGACTCGACCACCGTGTCTCGTCGTAGCTCGGGTCATCGAAGCCGATGCTGAAGGTCTCGGCGGATCCCATCGCCGCGACGACCAGCGAACTGTCCACGCCGCCGGAGAGAAACGCACCGAGCGGAACGTCGCTGACCAGCTGGCGCCGCACCGCTGCGCGCACGACGGCGTCAGTCTCCTCCTCCCATTCGGCCGCGCTGCGGGCCGGCCCCGGCGCCGACTCGGCCAGCAGATCCCAGTAACGCCGCACCGTGCTCGTCCCGGAGTCCAGGTCGAACTCCAGCACGCTGGCTGGCGGCAGCCGGCGCACGCCGGTGAGCAGCGTCCCGGTGCCCGGCACATATTCCCAGGCGAGGAACTGCGCGAGACTGTCCACGTCCAGCCGCCGGGGCACCCGCCCGGAAGCGAGCACCGCCTTGATCTCGGAGCCGAACACCAGGCCGTCCGGGCCGGGCGCGTAGTAGAGCGGCTTGATGCCGACATGATCCCGGGCCAGCACGACCCGCCGCCGGGCGCGGTCGAACAGCGCAATCGCGAACATGCCGTTCAGATGACGCGGAAAACCGGCTCCCACCTGCTCCCACAGGTGCACGATCACCTCGGTATCGGAAGCGGTCCGGAACCGGTGACCCTCGGTCTCGAGCCAGGCGCGCAGCTCACGATAGTTGTAGATCTCGCCGTTGCAGATGACCGCGACCGTGCCATCCTCATTGCTGATCGGCTGCCGGCCACCGGCGAGATCGATGATCGACAGCCGCCGCACGCCGAGGCCGACCGGCCCTTCGACCAGATACCCGGCATCGTCCGGGCCGCGGTGCACCATCGCCGCGCACATGCGTGCGAGCTCCTCGCGCGCGGGCGGAAGGCCCCGCAGCGCGACGATGCCGGCGATGCCGCACATCAGCGGAGGCGCTCGAGCAGCTGGCGGATCTTGCCGGCATAGACCGGCCGGGAGTACTGCCGCTCGAACAGCGCGGCGGCGTTGCGCGCCCGCCGCGCTGCCTCCTCCGGCTCCGCCAGTGTCGCCAGCAAGCCGTCGGCCAACGCCTCGGGTGTCGGCTCGACCAGCCGGCATACCGAGTCATCGAGCACCTGCGTGTGCGACAGGATCCGGGTCGCGACCATCGGCCGACCGCTGGCGAGGTGCTCATAGATCTTCAACGGCGTGTTGGTGCCGTAGATCCGCGGTGAGACCAGGATGGCTGCCGACGCCGCTTGCAACAGCACCTGGCTCCGCCGCATATGCCCGGTGAGCACGCAGCGCTCGCCGAGGCCCAGGGTATCCGCCAGCGCGCGCAGCTTCTGCACCTGTGCGTCATTGCCGCCAACGATCAGCAGCCGCACCTCCGGCCGCGCCGCGACGACCCGTGCGAAGGCCTTTACCAGCATCTCGACACCCTGGTAGACCTCGAGAGTGCCGGCGTACAGGACCACCGGATGCTCCGGCGCAAAATGCCGCAACTGCTGGACGGCCGTGTCGGGATCCTCACCGTCCGTCCGCCGCAGCTGCACCTCCTCGAACAGGGAGTTCTCAATCAGCAGCAACCGTTGCTGCGGTACGCCGACCCGCAGCGCGTAGTCGTGCAGGTCCGGGCAGACCGTGATCACAACCTCCGCCGACCGCAGGCAGCTGCGCTCGAGCCAGCGGAACAGGCCGATCAGCAGGCGCGAGGTCGTGAACTCGAAATTGCGCAACTGCTGCGGCAGGCTCGAGTGCATGTCGTAGATCAGCCGGAAGCGGAACAGCGGCTTCAGGAAGCGGCACCAGAAGACCGCTTCTTCATGGGCATCCACGGCCTGGTAGCGATTGCGGAGCAGCGCCCCGATCGTCCAGATCGCCAGCAGCACGTCGAGCAACGCCTTCTGCCAGGAGGGACCGACCGGTATCGGTTCGAACCAGCGCAGGCGCGGAATGCGCAGCACGCGCACACCCGGAACGTCGATGTCCTTGCCGGCGCCGTAGGTGAGCACATCGACCTCGGCACCCTGCTCGGCCAGCAGCAGCGTGCGGTAGTACACGCTGAGCGGCGTGCCGCGCGAGGAGAAGAACGGCTGGGGCGCGACCGCGAGGATCCTCACATCGCCCCGCTCTGGCACAGCCGCTTGTGGACCTGGATGCCGAGCTGGTTGCGGAGAAACCGGAGGGGGCCGCTGCCGGTCCCATAGGCCGGTGGGGATGCCGGTTGCCGCAGGATCCACTGCCGCAGTCCCCGCCACGGCGCCGCCTCGTCCGCTTCGATTCCCGCCAGGAATCCGAAGCGCCCGACCCGGCGATAGTCGCGCCCGAACGGGAACGGATCACTGCCCGGCAACACACGGAAGCCGTGCTGCGCGGCGGCCCGCAGGCCGCGGGGCATGCCGAGCCAGCCGAGGCGGCTGCCATTGTCGCCGACGAACAGCACGGCGGGATCAGCGGATGCGAGCGCCGCACTGACACGCCGGCCGCGCTCGCCCAGCCACTTGCCGAATCCCCAGGGCAGCACCGCCAGCGCGCCCGAGCGCTGCACGGCAGCGAGCGCATCGGGCAGCGACAAGCCATCGGGAAATGTCCCAGCTGTACCGAGGGCCAGCAGCTCGAGCCCATCCGCTGTCCGCAGCTGCCGGCCGCAGACGATCGCGACCGCCACCTGCTGCCGGCGGGCAATCACGGTCCCGGGCTCGTCGCTGGCGGTGGCCAGCTGCCATGCGCCGGCCGCCGGATGCCGTTGCAGCGATTCGAAGACGTCGTTGCCGGCCACCTGGGCCAGCAGCAATACGCCGACGAGACCCGGGCCACGCCCCCCGGCGTGGCAGAATCCGGCCGCCGCCGCCTCCAGCGTGGATTCCACCTCGGACAGCGAGTGCAGGTGCGCATGTCCGTCCACCGGGCAGTTGTACCGGTCCGGACTGGCTTGTTCATGAATCACGTCGCAATTCTAGCTCACACGGACGCGCTATTATGTCTTGCACCGGACAGGAGCCTGCAGGCGTGACGGATCAGCCCGAACTCTCGGTCATCGTACCCTTCTACAACGAGGAGGAGAGCATCCGTGGGATGCACGCCTCGATCGTGGCAGCGGTCGAGCCGCTGGGCATTCCGTTCGAGATCGTCATGGTCAATGACGGCAGCCGCGACCGCACGCTCGAAATCGCCACCGAGATCGCCAGCCAGGAACCGCGTGCCGTGGTCGTCAACTTCCGGCGCAACTACGGGCAGACCCCGGCGATGGCCGCCGGCATCGAACAGGCCCATGGCCGGATCCTGGTGACCATGGACGGCGACCTGCAGAACGACCCGCGCGACATCGGGGAATTCCTCGCGAAGATCGATGAGGGCTACGACATCGTGGTCGGCTGGCGCTTCAACCGCCAGGACAAGCTGATCTCGCGCAAGATTCCCTCGATGATCGCCAACTGGCTGATCGGCAAGGTGACCGGGGTCCCGATCAAGGACAATGGCTGCTCGCTCAAGGCCTATCGCGCCTCGGTCATCAAGGCGATCCCGCTGTACTCGGAGATGCATCGCTTCATCCCCGCGATGGCCTCGATCGCCGGACCGCGCATCGCCGAAATCAAGGTCCGGCATCATGCACGCCAGTTCGGACAATCCAAGTACGGCTTGTCGCGCGTCTACAAGGTGCTGCTGGACCTGATGGTGATCAAGACGGTCGCCTCGTTTACCTCGCGCCCGCTGCTCTGGTTCAGCGTGCTGGCTACACCGCTCGCCCTGATCGGCCTGCTGGCACTGGCCTTCTCGATGTGGCACTGGGCCGCGGTGACCGGCACCCTGCCCCTGCCAGTCGCCGGGACCGGCCTGATCTTCCTGCTCGCCGCGCTGATCCTGATGCTGAGCGGCGTGCTCGGCGAACTCGTCTTCAAGCTCGGCGATGTCCGTGAGCAGGGCTTCTCGAGGCTCACCATGAAAGTATGGGGCAACGATGCCGCCACGCTCGGGGAGGTGGATCGTCATGCCTGAACGCCGACCTGCAATCAAAGTCTCCGTCATCGTCCCGGTCGGCAAGCGCCAGGCCGATGCCGGCGCGCTGTACTCGGAGTACAAGGCCGGCCTGGAAGCCACCGGCCGGAGCCATGAGATCATCTTCGTGCTCGACGGGCCCCAGCCGGAGTTCTCCGCCGCATTGCGAGTGCTCGTCGACCAGGGTGAGAGCTTCAGTGTCGTCAGCCTGACGCGCGAGTTCGGTGAGGCCACGGCCCTGATGGCCGGCTTCGAACAGGCCTCCGGCCAGATCATCCTCACGCTCCCGGCGTACCACCAGATCCAGGCCGGCGAGATTGGCAAGCTGCTCGCGGCCACCGACTCACAGGATGTCGCCATCGGCTGGCGCTGGCCGCGCGCGGGCGGTCCGCTCGAACGGCTGCGGCGCGGCCTGTTCCATGGCCTGCTGCGCCTCGTGACCCGCCTCGACTACCACGACCTCGGCTGCGGCGCCCGGGCCATGCACCGGCGCGTACTCGAGGAAATCCAGCTCTACGGGGACCAGCACCGCTTCCTCGCGGTGCTGGCGGACCGGCAGGGCTTCAAGGTCCAGGAAGTGCAGCTCGCGCAGTCCGGGCAGGACCGCTTCGCCGGTCGCTACCGGCTGCGGGAATACGCCCGCAGCATCCTCGACATCTTCACGGTGTTCTTCCTGGTGCGCTTCACCAAGAAGCCATTGCGGTTCTTCGGCATGCTCGGCGTGGTGACGTTCGCGGTGGGCGCGCTGGCAACCACCTGGCTGGTCATCGAGCGGCTGTTCTTCGGCCAGGGCCTGGCTGGCCGGCCGGCACTGCTGCTGTCGGCCTTGCTCGTCGTGCTCGGCCTGCAGCTCTTCGCCCTCGGGCTGCTCGGCGAGCTGATCATCTTCACGCACGCGCGGCAACTGCGCGACTACCAGATCGAGTCCGTCACACGCCACCGCCAGGATCCGGTGAAACCGGTACAGGAACGGATGAGCCTATGAAGCCCAACGACCAGACCTTCGCTGACTTCCTGCAGGTGCTGAAGCGCCGGGCACGGCCCGCGGCGTCCATGGCGCTCGCCGTACTGCTCGGCATGATCTTCCTGACCTTTTCATTGCCGACGGTCTACCAGTCCTCGGCCACGCTCCTGATCGAGCACCCGGACATCCCGACCGACGTGCTGGGCGGCACCGGACTCGACGGCTACGTCGAGCAGCGTCTGCAGCGCACCCGGCAGCGCGTATTGACCGCCGAGAATGTCGATTCGCTGATCAAGCGCCATCACCTGTTCCAGAGCGACGACGACAGCGAGCTCAGCCATGACGAGCAGATCTCGCTGTTCAACGAGAGCGTGCTGGTGACCCCGCAGGTGACCGGAGTCATCGACCCACGCTCGATGAGGACCGCGAACCTGACCTACGGCTTCGACGTCTCATTCCTGTACAGCGATCCGGTCATTGCCCGGGACGTCGCCGACTCCCTCGCCGAGCTCTTCATCTCCGCGAGCGAAGCCCAGGCCCAAGACGTCTCCAAGACGACGATCGAATTCCTGCGATCCGAGGGGGACCGCCTGGAGGCCGACCTGCGCGAGCGTGAGACCCGCCTTGCCGAATTCCGGCAGCTTCATGCCGGTGGACTCCCGGAAGGGCGCGAAGACAACCTGCGCCGGTCCAGCGATCTCGAGCGCGACCTCGCCCGCGTGGATGACGACCTGCGCAACGCCCGCGCCCGCAAGGACCTGCTCGAAACTCAATTGCAGAGCACACCGCGGGACAGCGCCGTGCTCAACGAGACCGGCCAGGCGGTGCTGCGCGGCGCCGACCGGCTGGCGGCCGCACAGCAGGAACTGGTGGCCGCGCTCGCCAAGTACAGCGAGGATCACCCGGACGTGCGCCGGCTGCGGCGCGAGATCGCCTCGCTCTCCGCCGAGGTCTCGAGCAGCCCCACCGCTCCGCCGACCAACCCGCTGTACCAGCAGATCCAGTCGCAGATCGACTCGGCCGATGCGACGGTCCGGGAACTGGTGGCACGGCGCGGCGATCTCTCGGTCATGCTCAGTCGCGTGCGAGGCGCCATTTTCGAATCACCGCGCTATGAGAAGGAGTACACCGACCTCGTCCGCGACTACGAGGTGATCAAGACCCAGTACGAGCAGATCCGGGCCCGGCAGACGACCGCGGAGATCGCCCAGAAGGCGAGCAACGCCCAGGCGGCCGAAACCTACGTGCTGATCAACGCGGCGATGGTGCCGACCAGCCCAATCGAGCCGGACCGCGTGTCGCTGATGTTTCTGGCCGTGGTGCTGGCCATCGCCGCTGGACTCGGCTCGGCAACGCTGCTGAACGCGACGGATCCAACCATCCGCGGCGGCGGCGATGTCGTCGCGCTGGCTGGCGCACAGCTGCTCGGCCACGTGCCGCCGATGCGCACGTCGGCCGAGCAGCGCAAGCGGCGCCTCGGCGATGTGGCACTTGCCAGCGGCATGCTGGCGGCGGTAGCGCTGGTGGTGTATGCGGTAAATTGAACGATGGATGAAATCGGCCCGTCCAGGAAAGCGGGATACGGTCAAGTCAACATTTCGAATTAGTTCCCGCCCGAACGCGTTCTTGCGCCGTTGCGGACGACTGTTGTTCGCAACATCGTGTCTTTGCCTTTCAGCAACCGCGCACGCGCAATACTTTCCGCCTTCAGAGGCATCCGGGGGCTGGCGTCGTTTGGTTTCAGCCAACACCACTCCAACCAGCACGCAAAAGACCAATATCCGAGCGACCGCCGGGCTTGACTGGGATATCTTGAAGCAGGCTTGGGACGCTACGTCGCAATACGGCGGAACGTTTCTCGTCATTCGCAACGGCTGGATTGCAGCCGAGTGGGGCCAGACCGCAACGCCTCTCAGTTCCGGCGTCGCATCATGTACCAAGACGTTTACCTCGCTTGCGATGCACCGCATGTTTGAGATGGGTGCAGATGGCAGTCTCGCATACCCAATTACCCCTGAAGACCTGGCCTATCTCTACCTTCCGTCCTCATGGGGAGCCGATGCCACGCGCCGCGCAATCAGGTTGCGACACTTGATGACCATGTCCTCTGGCCTCGAGCCGGACGACCAACCACCGTCGCCTAGCGGCACTACAACGGGCTACGAACAGAGGCTACTTGCGCCCCCCCCCCCCTGTGCGCAGTGAGCCCGAGGAAGAGTGGATTTACGCGTCCTTGCCGGTCGATACGCTCAGTCTCGTGACCGAGTACGTCACTGGTCAGACTCTGGGTTTCTTTTTCCAGCAACAGATCGGCTCGGTCATTGGTGTCACAACACTGCAATGGGCCGCATTCGGCACTCATACCTACGCGTCCGCCTACTCGAAGATCACAGGCCGCGACATGGCGCGCGTCGCATACCTCTTGCTGAACCGCGGAACGTGGAACTCGACGTCCATCGTCAGCGGCGAGCGCATTGACAGCATGACAGGATGGCCTTCCTTCCTGGCCAATACTACTTATGGCCCGCAGGTGAAGTTCCCGACAGATCCAGAGTCGCAGGAGCGCTACGGCTGGCTGGTGTGGGCCAACCGCACCCAGAGCCCCTACGTGGGTGCGGCGGTACCCGCCGATGCCTACTACTGCGCAGGATTCCGCACCAACTTTGCGATGGTCATTCCGAGCCTGAACTTGATCATCGTTCGTCTTCAGAATGGCCCATCGCCCTGGAGTGATGCTGTTTTCACAGGCATGACCGAGAAAGTCATGACGGCGATTGCGAGCGTGAGTGGCAACGTCCCGCCGAGCGCGGAGATCACCAGCCCCGCCAACGACGCGAGCTTCATTGCCCCGGTCAGTATCGCCATCAGCGCCACCGCCAGCGACAGCGACGGCAGCGTCAGCCAGGTCGCCTTCTATGCCGGCACCACCCTGCTCGGCATCGACACCAGCGCCCCCTACACCAC
>SCUD01000007.1 GCA_004297335.1 Gammaproteobacteria bacterium | reverse complement strand
TCGCCGGACGAGCCGCTGGTCAAGCAGGACCTGCTCGCGCTGCCGCTGCGCGAGGCCCGCGAGCAGTTCGAGCGCGCCTACCTGCTGCAGCAACTGCAGCTGTGCAATGGCAAGGTCGGCCAGCTCGCCCGGCGCGTCGGCATGGAGCGCACCCACCTGTACCGCAAGCTGCGCGCCCTCGGCGTCGATTTCCGGCAGGTCAGCGAGGACTGAAAAGGGGACAGTCCCCTTTTCTTCCTGATTAGGGCGGTTTTGGCCGGACCGGCGACGGCACCGGGATGCTACGTTCCCTCAATGCCACGTCGTGCGCGATTGGTCATTGCCGGTGTCCCGCATCATGTCACGCAGCGCGGCAATCGGCGCGGGCAGGTCTTCTTTACCGATGCGGATCGATGCACTTACCTGGCGTGGCTGCGGGGGTACGCTGAGGAGTGTTCGGTCGATGTCCTGGCCTACTGCCTGATGAGCAACCACGTGCATCTCGTGCTGGTGCCGGCATCCAGCACCGGACTGCAAGCGATGATCATGCCGTTGCACGCGCGCTACGCGCAGCGAATCAATCGACTGCGGGAATGGCGGGGCCACTTGTGGCAGGGCCGGTTTCATTCCTCGGCACTTGACGAGGCCGGGTTGTGGTCGGCGACGCGGTACGTAGAGCTCAATCCGGTCCGTGCCGGGATGGTTGTTCGAGCGGAAGCCTACCGGTGGTCGAGCGCAGGATCCCACTGCGGCCTGACACCGGATCCGATACTGGCAGCGGGCTCTCGGTGGCGGCGGGCTTTGCCGACTGCCGGTGACTGGTCGTTGTGGTTGAACGAAGGTGACGACCCGGACAGTCTGGCGACGTTGCGCCGCAGCACGGAGCTGGACCTTCCGCATGGGTCGCAAGCGTTCGTCGAGAGACTCGAGGCAATGAGCGGTCGCCCATTGCGCCCGCGTGCGCAGGGCCGACCGCGCAAAGACGTGATGCTCGGCTGAAAGAAAAGGGGACTGTCCCCTTTTCAGTCCCCGACCCGGATCACGAGGGTATCCATCTCGGCTTCGCGCAGTCGGTCACGGATGCGGCTCAGTTCGTCGAGGTCCGCGATCGGTCCCACCCGGACGCGGTGCCAGGTGTCGTTGTCGACCGAGACGCGCTGCACGCGCGATTCGATGCCCTGCAGCGCGAGCTGGGCCCGCACGCGGTCGGCCTCGGCGAAATTGCGGTAGGAGCCCACCTGCAGCACGTAGGCGCCGGCCGGCGCGGTCGCCGCCGGCGGCGCGCCACGCGGCAGCGCGGCCTCGCGCTCCGGTACGACCACCTCGAACTTCGGCAGCATCTCGTAGAAGTCGTAGCGCTCCACGGGCTCGGTCGCCGCCGGGCCGGCATCGTCGGCCGAGGCCGGTTTCGGTGGATGCGCGGGTTGCTCGCCGCCGCCCGGGCGGTTCAGCAGGAACACGGCGACGGCGACGGCGAGGCCGGCCGCGGCGCCGAGCGCGAGGCCGGTCCAGCCCGAGAAGGGGGCGCGGCGCGCGCGGCTGCGCTTGTAGTCGCGCGCGGCCATCACATCGTCTCCGGCGCGGTGACGCCGAGCAGGCCGAGCGCGTTCCTGACCACCTGCTGCAGGGCGACAATCAGTGCGAGCCGGGCGTTGCGCAGCGCCGGGTCCTCGACCAGGAATGGCAGCGCGTTGTAGCAGGCGTGGAAGGCGGTGGCGAGCTCGCGCAGGTAGTGCACGACCGCGTGCGGCGCGCGCAGCGCCGCCGCCTGGCCGAGCACCTCGGGCCAGCGCGCGATCTCGCTCATCAGCGCGAGCTCGGCCGGCTCGCCGAGCCGCCCGAGCGCGGCGAGCCCGACGGCCGCGTCGAAGGGCTGGCCGCGGCCGGCGGCCTGGCGCAGGACGCTGGCGACGCGCGCATGCGCGTACTGCACGTAGTAGACCGGATTGTCGTTGGAGCGCGCCCGCGCCAGCTCGAGGTCGAAGTCGAGATGCTGGTCGTTCGAGCGCATCACGTAGAAGAAGCGCGCCGCGTCGTCGCCGACCTCTGCGCGCAGCTCGCGCAGCGTGACGAACTCGCCGGAGCGGGTCGACATCTGCACCTTGGTGCCGCCGCGGAACAGCGCGACGAACTGCACCAGGCGCACCTCGAGTGACTCACCCGGCTCGCCCATGGCGATGAGCCCGGCGCGCACGCGCGCGACATAGCCATGGTGGTCGGCACCGAGCACGTCGAGCAGCAGGTCGAAGCCGCGCTCGCGCTTCTCGAGGTGGTAGGCGATGTCGGAGGCGAAATAGGTGCTCTGGCCGTTCTCGCGCACGACGACCCGGTCCTTCTCGTCGCCGAAGGCGGTGGCGCGGAACCACAGCGCGCCGTCCTGCTCGTAGACGTGGCCGTGCTCGCGCAGCCGCGCGAGCGCACGGTCGATCGCGCCGTGGTCGGCGAGCCCGCGCTCGGAGTACCAGCGGTCGAAGCGCACGCCGAAGCCGCCGAGGTCATCGCGGATGTCGGCGAGGATGTCCTCGAGCCCGCGGTCGAATACCGTGCGGAAGTCCGCCGCGCCGAGCAGCTCGCGCATGCGCGCGATGACGGCGTCAATGTGGCGCTCGCGATCGCCGCCGGCGGGCTCGTCCGGAGGCAGATCGGCGAACACCTGGTCGGCCGGGCGCCGCAGCGCCGCGCCGTGCCGGGCCTGCAGGTCCGCGGCGATCGGCCGGAGGTACTCGCCGCGGTAGCCGTTGACCGGGAACTCCACGCGTTCACCACAGAGCTCGAGATAGCGCAGCCAGACGCTGGCCGCGAGGATGTCCATCTGGCGGCCGGCGTCGTTGACGTAGTACTCGCGGTGCACGCTCCAGCCGGTGGCCTCCAGCAGGCTGGCGAGCGAGGCCCCGAAGGCTGCATGCCGGCCATGGCCGACGTGCAGCGGGCCAGTGGGATTCGCCGACACGAACTCGACGATCGCCCGGCGGCCGGCGCCGGCATCGCTGCACCCGTATGCCGCGCCGGTCTCGAGCACGCGGGCGATCTGCTGCTGCCAGGCTGCCGTGGTGACGAAGAAGTTGATGAATCCGGGCCCGGCGATCTCGGTGCGCGCGATAAACGGGTTCGGCGGCAGCGCGGCGACGATGCGCGCGGCCAGCGCGCGCGGGTTCGTGCGTGCGGCCCGCGCGAGCCGGAGCGCGATGCTGCAGGCGAAGTCGCCGTGCGCGGGGTCGCGGCTGCGTTCGACCTCGGGATGGAGATCATCCAGGCTGCCGCGGTCCTCCGCCGGCAGCGCCGCGAGGGCCTGCGCCACGAGTCGTTCGATCAGTTCCTTCACGCCGGATCCAGGGCTGGAAAACAGCGCGCCAGTCTATCCCAACCGGACCGGACTCCGGACAGGTTCAGTCCACCTCGAGCGGATCGACATCCACGGCCCAGCGCAGCCCGCGTGGCCGGCGCAGCGCCTCGAGCCCGGGCAGCCAGCGGGACAGCAGGCGCTGCAACGGAGCACGCCCCTGCGCCTCGAGCAGCAGCCGGGCGCGAAAGCGTCCGGCGCGGCGCTCCATGGCCGCGGGCGCTGGTCCCAGCAGGCGCAGGCCGCCGGCCGCATCGGCTGGTGCCAGTTCCCGGGCCGCGCACAGGAAGGCGTGCAGCTCGGCGCGCACCGGGCTGTCCGCGCAGAGCAGTGCGAGGCGCGACCACGGCGGCCAGCCGGCCGCGCGGCGTTCCTCGAGCGCGCGCCGCGCAAATCCGGCATAGCCCTCGGCGATCAGGCTCTGGAGCAGCGGGTGTTCGGGATAGGCCGACTGGATCAGCACTTCCCCGGGCCGGTCACCGCGCCCGGCGCGCCCGGCGACCTGGATGATCTGCTGGGCGAGGCGTTCGCTGGCGCGGAAGTCCGCGCCGAACAGTCCCTGGTCGGCATTGAGAACGACCACCAGGGTCACGTCGGGGAAGTCGTGGCCCTTGGTCAGCATCTGCGTGCCGAGCAGGATGCGCGCCCGGCCGCTCGCCACCGAGTCGAGTGCGCGCTCGATATCGCCGCGCCGGCGGATCGCGTCGCGGTCGATGCGGACCAGCGGAGCCGCCGGAAACAACGCACCGAGGGTCGCCTCGAGGCGCTGTGTGCCCTCGCCGACGGGCCGGAGCTCGGCGCCGCAGCGCGCACAGGCAAAGGGCATGGGCTCCTCGGCACCGCAGTGGTGGCAGCGCAGGCGGGCCTGGCGCAGGTGCACCGTGAGCCTGGCATCGCAGGCGGCGCAGGGTGCGACCCAGCCGCAGCCCGGGCAGAACAGCGTCGGGGCCCAGCCGCGCCGGTTCAGGTAGACGAGGATCTGGCCGTCGGCGCCGAGATGCCGTTCGATGGCGCTGAGCGCCGGCTGCGACAGGCCGTCGCGGGCGGCATGCAGGCGCAGGTCGACCAGGCCGAGGCGCGGCTGGCCGGCCCGGCCGGTGCGTTCCGGCAGCGACAGCAGCTGATAGCGCCCGGCTGCGGCATTGGCGAGGCTCTCGAGCGAGGGGGTCGCGGAGCCGAGCACGACCGGCACGTCCTGGCGCTGCGCCCGCACGATGGCGAGATCGCGGGCCGAGTAGCGGAAGCCGTCCTGCTGCTTGAAGGACGGATCGTGCTCCTCGTCGACCACGACCAGCCCGAGCGCGGGCAAGGGCGTAAACACGGCAGAGCGCGTGCCGATCACGACCGGCGCCGTGCCGGAGGCCGCCGCCCGCCAGGCCGCGAGGCGTTCGCTGTCACCGAGTGCGGAATGCAGCGCCACGATCGGCACCGGCAGCCGTTCGCGGAAGCGCGCGAGGAGCTGGGGGGTCAGCGCAATCTCCGGCACCAGCACCAGGGCGCTGCGTCCGGTTTCGAGCACGCGCTCGATCAGGCGCAGGTAGACCTCGGTCTTGCCGCTGCCGGTGACCCCGTGCAGCAGCCAGGCTCCATAGTTCCCGAGGGCCGCGCCGATCGCCGTGAAGGCCCGGGCCTGATCGGCCGTCAGTACCGGCCCGGGGGCGCCGGGACCGGACTCCGGCGCCAGCGGCGGTCGCTCCACCGATTCCAGCCAGCCGCGCCGGGCAAGCTCGCGCAGCGTGGCGCCGAGACCGGCCGCGGCAATCGCGCCGGCATCCGCCTCCGCCGCGCCAGCGAGCTCGAGCAGTTGTCGTTGCCGCGGGCCGAGTCGTGGTGATGATGCGAGCGCAGCGGCACCCGCGGCGGAGAGACGCCAGACCAGGCGCGCACCGAGGGCGGCCGTGCCGTCGCGCAATGCCGCCGGCATCGCCGCGAACAGCACCTCGCCGACCGGATGGTGGTAGTAGTCCGCGGCCCAGAGCAACAGCCCCAGGGTCACCGGATCCCACAGCGGAACGGCGTCCTGGACCTCGTGGATCCGTTTCAGCCGGCCAGCGGGCAGCTCGCTGCGTTCGGCCCCGGCTACCACTACCCCGATCGCCCACCGCCGGCCGAACGGTGCCCGGACCCTCATCCCGGGTCCGGGCAAGGCGCCACCGGCAGGCGGCAGGTAGTCGAAGCACTGCCGTAGCGGCGTGTCGAAGGCGACCTTGAGGATCGGCGCGTGTGGGCCCAAGCGGAAATCTCGCGGTTGGCAGCAGAGGGGAGCCGCCGGCAGTCAACCGACCGGCCGCCGCAGCGTTATATCACCGTCGCAGGCCCGTGGGCCTGCCGCCAGCGTCGGGAGGTCGGCGTGGTTGACTCTGTTACGCTTTCCGGGCCGGTGCCGGGCCTGGCGGTCCGGTCGGCGCAACAGGAGGCTGGGTTGGAGCAGGAGCGGGCACTGGAGCGATTCCTGGCCGGCGTCGAGCGGCGTGCCTACCGGATCGCACAGCTGTCGGTGCGCGATCACGATGACGCGCTCGATATCGTGCAGGATGCGATGATCCGGCTCGCGCACCATTACGGCGGGCGTCCGCAGGAGCAGTGGCAGCCGCTGTTCTACAGCATCCTGCGCAACCGGATCACCGACTGCCAGCGCCGCCGGCGGTCGCGGGGACGCATCTTCGCCTGGTGGCCGGGCTCCCGGCAGGACGACGAGGTGCCGGATCCGCTCGAGCAGGTTCCGGACCCGGCGGGGCGGCCGGACGAGCAGCTCGAGGGTGGGGAGTTGCTCGCGCAGCTCGAGCAGGCGCTGGCGAGGCTGCCGGAACGCCAGCGCGAGGCCTTCCTGCTGCGCAATTTCGAAGGCCTCGACGTGGCCCGGACGGCCCTCGCGATGGGCTGTTCGGAGGGCAGCGTGAAGACTCATTATTTCCGTGCGGTGCATGCGCTGCGCGGAACCATCGGGGACCAGACATGACCGAACAGGAACAGCGGGACTTCGAGCGGCGCAGCCGGGCGGCTTTCGATGCGAGCGTGGCCGCGCTGGACGGCGCCACCTGTTCGCGCCTGACGCGCGCGCGGCATGCGGCGCTCGGGCAGTTCCGGCAGCGTTCGGTCCGGGTCTCTGGCTGGCTGCCCGCCGGAGCGCTCGCCGCGGCGGCGGTGGTGGCCGTGACCTTGTGGACCGGCCGTGAACCGGCCCCAGGACCTGGCGCGACGGCAGCTCTCGCGACCCTGGACGACCTGGAGTTGCTGGCCGCCGGTGAGGATTTCGAGATGCTGGGCGAGGATGCGGCCTTCTACGCCTGGGCGGCCGACGCCCTCGCCGATGGCGTGGGCTGAGCCATGCGCGCGGATACCTTGCTCGTGGCTGGCCTGCTGGTGCTGCCGGTGGCGGTGGCGGAGGAGCCACCGCCGGAACCGGAGCTGCTGGAACTGCTGGGCGAGGCCGGAGGCGAAGGCGATGGATTCGAGGACTACCTGCTGTCCCCGGAGTTCGCGCGGGAGCAGCGCAGGATCGAGAAGCAGCAGCAGGCTGCGAAGGATGCCAGCGATGAACGCTAGATGGGCATGGATCGTGATCGCATGGCTGGCGGTGGCTGGATTGCCGGCGATGGCCGAGCCGGCCGGGTCGCCGCCGGGAATCGCCTGGGACTCACTGTCGCCGGAGCAGCAGCAGTTGCTGGCGAAGCATGCCGGCGACTGGAGTGAGTTGCCGCCCGGCCGCCAGCAGGCCATGGCGCGTGGGGCCGAGCGCTGGCTGGCAATGAACCCCGAGCAGCAGGCCCGCGCGCGCGAACGCTGGCAGCGCTGGCAGGAACTGCCGCCGAAGCAACGCGAGCGCATCCGCGAGCGCTGGAGCTGGTTCAGCGACCTGCCGCCTGCGGAGCAGGAGCGGCTGCGGGATTCCTGGCGTCGCTACCAGGCGTTGCCGCCCGAACGCCGGCAGGAGCTGCGCGAGCGCTGGCGGCAGATGACGCCCGCCGAACGCGAGCGGCTGATGCGCGAGCGCATGCAGCGACGCCCCATGGTGGCGCCGCCCGCTCCGCGGCGCCGGCCATGACGCTGGGAAATCGAGGCGTCAGGATGCCTGACGTCACTTCGCCAGCAACTGCCTTACCTTGTGCGCGGTCGCGATCACCATTGCACCGTGGCTGACCCAGCGCAGTAGACGCCACCGACCGATCAGCACCAGGCCGGCGATGCCGCCGAGAACCAGCAGCGGCCGGTTCACGATGCCCGAGGTCGCGCTGACCAGGCGATCGACGAGCGCGAGTCGCGTTTCGATGCTGGCGGTCAATTGCGCGACCTGGTGACGCTGCAGTTCGCAGCACTGTTGCAGATCGCGGCGCTTCTCTGCCAACTGTCTGGCGCGCAGGTTCATGGGGATCCTCTTGAGGCCGGTGCGGTCATTGGCGCCGGAGTCAATGATGATGCCGCAGCGCCTCGGCATCCCTGGCCAGCTCGGTCAGCGTGGCGTCCAGGAATCGCTGGTGCGACCGCACCTGCAACAGCAATATCGTCACCGCGATGCCGGCAAACACCAGGAACCCCGCCGTGACCAGCAGCGCTGCCAGCACGCGATGCGTGTCCCAGAACGCGAACACGATCGTGAGGCCGCCAAACATCAAGCCGATCAGTACGGTAAAGAGCGCGAGCAGCGCCCAGAGCGCCATGGCGGCGGCGCGGTGCACTTCTTCCTGGATTTCGGTGGACAGCAGTTGCACGCGCGTCTGCACGATAGCGACGAACGTCGCCAGCAGACGGCTCAACGCAGCGAACAGCCCGGTGGTGGTTCCCGACTGGTAGTGCCCGTTCTCCGCAGCCCGAGGGCTGTCGGCCTCGCTCATGAGCGCCGGCCGAGCAGCAGGCCCAGCAACAATCCGACCCCGGCGGCCACGCCCAGGGCCTGCCACGGATTATCGCGAACGTAGCCCTCGGCTTCGGTCGCGGCGTCGCGCACGCGACGCAGAGTGTGTTGTTCTACCTCGTCGAGCCGCGAACGCGCCTCTCTGACGGTCTGCTCCGCGCGCGCGCGCACTTCATCCACTTTGTCCCCCGCGTGTCCGGCCGTCGCCTTCAACAGCGACTCGGCCTCGCGTACTACGGAGTGCAGATCCTGCAGGAGTTTATCGGTGCTGATCGGGTTGCTCATACCTGGACCTCGCGATTCCTGATTGGGCAGAATTCCGCTCCTGAGTGTCAACCCTCCCATTATGTTCCAGAAATGTGGTTTGCGATCGGTCAGCAGGTACCGTGCGGATGGACCATACCCCGGGGCAGCGGCACCACTCAACAGTCCCGGCGGATTTCCGCCAGGAAGGCCTCCCCGTATTCCTCGATCTTCTTCTGTCCAACCCCGTGCACCTCGAGGAACTCCTCGCGCGTCAGCGGCTTGCGGTTGGCCATGTCCTGCAAGGCCTTGTCGCTGAAGACTACGAACGCCGGTACCTTGCGTTCGTCCGCCAGCCTCTTTCGCAGCGCACGCAGGCGCTCGAACAGCCCTGGGTCCGGGATCGCCCCTTTCGGTACCGCAACCTGCCGCTCCGGCCCCGGGGACTTCGCGACGATATCGCGCTTGAGGCAGTAGCCGCACGACCCGCCGCAGTCGGCGATGACCTCCGCGAAATGGCCGGCGAGACGGCGCCAAAGGCAGGCGGCACCGTCGGCGAGATCGAACATGCGGCGCACCGCGCGGCGCTGCTGGCCGGCGACCTCTGGATCCTGGACCTCGGAATTGGCGATCAGGCGGTCGAGCGACATGACATCGGCCCAGGAGTAGAAAAGGACGCAATCAGCGGGCGCACCGTCGCGCCCGGCCCGGCCGATTTCCTGGTAGTACCCTTCAATCGAACGCGGCAGGTCACGGTGAATGACGAAGCGCACGTTCGACTTGTCAATCCCCATGCCGAAGGCAATCGTCGCGCAGACGACGTCGAGATCGTCCCGGCTGAACCGGTCCTGGGCCTGCTTGCGCTGTGCCGCCGTCATTCCCGCGTGGTACGCGGCTGCGCGGACGCCCTTCCCATGGAGGAACGCGGCCGTCGCGTCGGCTGACTTGCGTGACAGGCAGTACACGATCCCGGACTCGCCGCGGCGAGCGCGGACGAGCCGCAGGATCAGGTCGCGCACGCCGGCACCCTGTCCCTTCTTCGCAGCGAACAGCTGCAGGTTGGAGCGGAAGAACGAGCCGCGGACATCGAGCGGATCCTGCAGCGCCAGCTGCTCGATGATGCCGCGCTTCACGCGCGGCGTCGCGGTAGCGGTGAGGGCGAGAACCGGGATTCCCTTGAAGCGCTGCTTCAGGCCGGCGAGGTTGCGGTAGGACGGACGGAAGTCGTGTCCCCATTCGCTGATGCAGTGGGCCTCGTCGACCGCGACCAGCCTCAGGTCGAGCGAGTCCAGCAACCGGCCGACCGACGCGTCGATGCCCTCCGGTGCGGCATACAGCAGCTCGAACTCCCCCGCCCGCAGCCGCGCCACGCGCCGCGACCGTTCCGCGGCATCGAGCGACGAGTTCAGAAACGTCGCGCGGATCCCGACTTCGACCATCGAGTCGACCTGGTCCTGCATGAGCGAAATCAACGGCGACACGACCAGCGTCACGCCGCCCAGCAGCCGCGCCGGGATCTGGTAGGTCACCGACTTCCCGGCTCCGGTCGGCATCACCCCGAGGCAGTCCCGCCCGGTCATGACCGCCTGGATGATCTCCAGTTGCCCGGCGCGGAACGTCGGATAGCCGAACACTTCCTTCAGCGCTGCCAGCGCTCGGCCGCCGCTGTCATCGAACCGAAGCTGCTTCGCGCGCTCGCCGGCCTGGCGCAGTAGCTGCAGGGTCTCCGGCGTGAAGAGCAATGGCGCCTCGCGATAGCGCGACCGGAGCGTCTCCAGCCTCGATTCGACCGCGTCCGCCGGCAGGGCGGCCAGTGATCGCGCCTCGGCCAGCACTACGTCCGGCGTATCGTGTTTCGGCTTGGGCATTGCACCAGGAAACCGATCCCTGGGGGACGTGAGTCCTTTCGGCAGCAGCTTCAGTTACCGGTCTCGTCCACTGGGGCGGCGTCCGCCGCAGCCGCGGCCTGGCCCGATAGCCTGCCGTCAGCGCCGACCTCGACTTCGAGTTCAGGACCGTCGACCTGCGCGAGCCGCGTCTGCTTGCCAATCGTCATATTCATGGAGATCCGGTTCGGCATGCCGTTCTGATCCAGCTTGGCATACGCCGCTGCGGAGGCAGCACCGGAAGGGCTGCCCGGTTGTACGTTGCTCGCGGCCTTCGCCAGCCCGCCAAAGCTGGCCCCCTGGGTCTGTTTTGGCGTCGAGGGCGACCGCAGTGCCAGATGGTAGTGGCCGGGCGCCAGCCCCTCGAAGCTGAAGGATCCGTCCGCACCGAGTGTGGCGGAAGTGGCTGTCCCGCCGTCTGCAGGCGTCAGCGTGACCTGCATTGCGCCCTGCACGGCCGGTGCACCCTCCTGCGCCGCAGCCGCGGCGAAAAACGTCGCGATGCAGACGGCCAGGACCACGGAGCAGGGACGCGGGGCATTCATCTTCATGGCTGCATGACCAGGATATTCAATGTGTGAAGTCTACGCCACGCAGGCGCCGCCGGGGTCTGACTAAGGGGAACCCCGGCACACGTCACAGCCCGTGCCCGGGCAGGCGCCATTCCGCTCCGGACGAGCTATTGTTGCCGATGTCCGCTTCAAGCCGAGGTTGGCCGAATGACAGGCTCGCACGCGCGGCTGCGACAATGGGTGCCGCAACCCTTCGGAATCGTCCATCTGGGCTGGGCGATCCTGATCCTCGCGGGTTGCGTGGCGCTGGTGCTGATGGGGGGCGGCCATCCGCCGCCGATGATCCTCGTGCCGCCGCTGCTGGCAGCGGGCGTTCTCGGTCACCTGTTGCTGCTGCTGGTCGCATGGCTGATCGCCAGGGGAGGCGCCCGCGCGACCGGCGGGCGGGCCGAATCGCCGCGCTGGCCGGCTGAGTTGACCCTGCTCGCGATCGCGCTGGGCGTTCTCGCGATCGGCTCGATCGCCATCACCATCGGCGAGCTCGCGAAGCTTCGCAGTGCTCCGCTCCTGTGGTTGCTGTTCGCCGCCGTTGCCGCGCTGCACGGCGCGGCTTTCGTGACGCTGCTGCTGCGGATCGGCGCGGCACGTTACCTGATCGCCGCAATCGCCTCGGGCTGGGGCCTGGCGCTGCTGCTGCAGTTGCGGGAAGCCCGCAGCCCCGGCGAGCTGGCACTCGGGGTCCTGCTGATTGCCGGACTGGCGGGGATCACCGTCCACGTCCTGTGCTCGGGGCGCATACGCTCCGTGCTGGGCTGAGGAATCTTGACTCATCGGCATGAGTCACCTGGTTTGAATTCTCAGTTGCGAAACCGCCTTTATCGGGACCTTCACGATCAGTGGCCGCCAGCGCTCCTGCGAGTGCAAGATCTCATACGATATTGATCTGAATAACTTTTTTGTTTGATTCTACAGTGCTGTGCTCTCGCCCCAATATGGTCACATCATGGCTTAGATAGGGTCAACTATTGGCCTATGCCAACCGACCGCGGTACACTGTACGCCGTCCCTCAGTGCCTGGGTGGGGTGAGCCATGTCCCAGACTCGCTCGGTTTTTGCCACCGTGGCCGACCGCGACTGCCTGGGCTTCTGGACTGGATCGACGCTCAGGGCCCGGGAGGTCGTCGACTTCCTCGGCCTCACCAGATCCGAGGTGGCGCAGATGGCCGGCGTGGCCGTGTCATCGGTGCGCTTCGATCACCGGATGCCGCATGAGGTGCTTGATCGCCTCGAGGAGGCTGCGAGCCTCTGTGCGCTGGTCGCGCAGCACTTCGAAGGCGATATCGGCAAGACCGCCCGATGGCTCCGGACCCGCAATACCCGGCTCGGAGATCGGGCGCCCCGCGACCTGATCCGGCTCGGGCGTTCGGCCAGATTGCGTCAGCTCGTGATGAACACTCTGAATGAGGCGACTCCTCCGAGGTTCGGGCACGCAATGGCACAGCAATCGGAGACCGCTTCAAGGAATGGCGCGTTGCCTCCGTTGATCGATTCGCGCCGACCGGAAATCTCGGCGCTGAGCCGGCAACATGGCGTGCGACGGCTCGCAGTGTTTGGGTCTGTGCTCCGTGACGACTTCGATCCGGTCCGCAGTGATCTTGACGTCGTCGTGGAGTTCGGGCCGCCGTGTCGTGAATCCGCGGCGCGGCAGTATTTCGATTTCAAAGACGGCCTCGAACGGCTGTTCGGCCGACCGGTGGATCTGGTCGAGCTTCAGGCCATGCCCGACACGCGGCTGAAGCGCATTATCGAGAGAACGCTGGTGCCGGTTTATGAACAAGCGGCCTGACGTCTTTCTCGAGATCGCATTGCTGGCACTGCAGCGGGTGCCAAGATTTCTCGGGCGCCGTACGCTGTCAGAGTATCTGGCGGATGAGTACTGTCAGTCCGCTGTCGAGCGCCAGCTGGAAATCGCTGGTGATGCGCTGGGGCAGCTCCGCAAGCTCGATGCGGAGCTGTTCGCAGGCATCCCCAATGGCGACCTTGTCGTGGCCTTCCGGAATGTGCTGGCACACGGTTATGCGACGCTCGACCACCGGCGCGTCTATGAGATCGCGTCCGAGCGCACCACCGAGCTGCTCGGGACGCTCGAACAGATGCTGGCCGGGTTCCCGGACGGGTGAATCTCCCCGCTCACCCCCGCAGCGCCACCAGCACCTCGTCCAGCATCTTCTTCGCGTCGCCGAACAGCATCCGGTTGTTGTCCTTGTAGAACAGCGGATTGTCGACGCCGGCGTAGCCGGAGGCCATCGAGCGCTTCATCACGATCGAGGTCTTCGCTTTCCACACTTCGAGCACCGGCATGCCGGCGATCGGGCTGGTCGGATCTTCCTGCGCCGCCGGGTTCACGATGTCATTGGCGCCGATCACCATCGACACGTCGGTGTCCGGGAAGTCCTGGTTCAACTCATCCATCTCGAAGACGATGTCGTAGGGCACCCGGGCCTCGGCCAGCAGCACGTTCATGTGCCCCGGCATGCGGCCCGCGACCGGGTGGATGCCGAAGCGCACGTTGACACCCTTCTCGCGCAGCAGCTTGGTGATCTCGTACACGGTGTGCTGCGCCTGCGCGACCGCCATGCCATAGCCCGGCACGATGATCACGTTCTTCGCCTCGCGCAGCAGTTCGGCGGTCTCGGTCGCGCTGATCGCGGTGACTTCGCCGGCCGGCTGCGCGCCGGCGGCGGCCGGGGCCGCACCTCCGCCGGTGCCGAAGCCGCCGGCGATGACGCTGATGAAGTTGCGGTTCATCGCGCGGCACATGATGTAGGACAGGATCGCGCCGGAGGAGCCGACCAGCGCCCCGGTGACGATCAGCAGGTCGTTGGACAGCATGAAGCCGGTGGCCGCCGCCGCCCAGCCCGAATAGCTGTTGAGCATCGAGACCACGACCGGCATGTCCGCGCCGCCGATCGCCATGACCATGTGCACGCCGAAGGCGAGCGCGATCACGGTCATCAGCGCGAGTGGCAGCAGGCCCGCGTCGATGTCGTGGGCCTGCAGGAACTGCACGCCGAACCAGATCACGCCGAGGAGCAAGGCGAGATTGAGCCAGTGGCGGGCCGGCAGCAGCAGCGGCTTGCCGCCGATCTTGCCGGACAGCTTGCCAAAGGCGATGACCGAACCCGAGAAGGTGACGGCGCCGATCAGGATGCCGATGTAGATCTCGACCTCGTGGATGGTCTTCTCGGCCCCTTCGAGGACCAGGGAGGTGTCGACGTAGCTGGCGAAGCCAACGAGGCATGCCGCGAGACCGACAAGGCTGTGCATGATCGCGACCAGCTCGGGCATCTGCGTCATCCGCACTTTCTTCGCCGCGTACAGGCCGATGGTCCCGCCGACCGCCAGCGAACCGACGATCCACGGAATGCCGGCGGCCGTGACCCGGGGTCCGAACGCGGTCGCGAGCACGGCGATCGTCATGCCGACGATGCCAAAAAGGTTGCCGCGCCGCGAAGTCTCGGGATTCGAGAGGCCGCCGAGGCTCAGGATGAACAGGATGGTGGCGGCGATGTAGGCCACCGTGGCGAGATTTGCGGACATGCCGGCGACCCCTTACTTCCGGAACATCGCGAGCATGCGATGGGTGACGGCGAAGCCGCCGAACATGTTGATCGCGGTGAGCGTCAGCGCCAGTACCGCGAGCCCGAGGATCAGCGCCTCGGGCCGCCCCTGCGTCCCGCCGACGAGCGGTGGCGCCACCTGGATCAGTGCGCCGACGGCGATGATGCTGGAGATCGCGTTGGTGACGCTCATCAGCGGCGTGTGCAGCGCGGGTGTCACGTTCCAGATCACCATGTAGCCAATGAAGCAGGCCAGTATGAAGACGGTGAAGTGCGCGAGGAAGGAGGCCGGCGCAAAGGCGCCGACCAGCCAGAACAGCAGTGCGCCGACGCCAAAGGTGATCGCGAGGCTCCTCGCGGAGGCTGGTTCGCCGGCGCCGTGACCGTGTCCGGACTTCTTCGGAGCCGCTACCGCTGCTGCAGGCTTTGCCTGCGGCGGCGCAGCGGACAGGCGCGGCGCTGGCGGCGGCCAGGTGATCGCGCCTTCCTTGATTACGGTCGTGCCGCGGATGACCTCGTCGTCGAAGTTGACGTCGATGACGCCATCCTTGGTCTTGCACAGCTCTTCGGTGAGGCGCAGCAGGTTCGTCGCGTAGAGCGTCGAGGCCTGCCTGGCGAGGCGGCTCGGCAGGTCAGCGTAGCCGATGATCGTGACGCCGTGGCGCACGACGACTTCGCCCGGCACGGTGAGTTCGCAGTTGCCACCCTGCTCGGAGGCGAGGTCGACGATCACGCTCCCGGGCTTCATCGACCGCACCATCTCCGCGGTGATGAGCTTCGGCGCCGGCTTGCCGGGGATCAGCGCCGTGGTGATGATGATGTCGACTTCCTTCGCCTGCTTCGCGAAGGTCTCGAGCTGGGCCTTCTGGTAGCCCTCGCTCATGACCTTGGCGTAGCCGCCGACGCCGGTGCCTTCCTCCTGGTAGTCGACCGGCACGAACTCCGCGCCCATCGACTTCACCTGGTCGGCGACCTCCGGGCGCGTGTCATTGGCCCGCACGACGGCGCCGAGGCCGACCGCGGTGCCGAGCGCCGCGAGCCCGGCGACGCCGGCGCCAATGACGAACACCTTGGCTGGCGGCACCTTGCCGGCGGCGGTGATCTGCCCGGTGAAGAACCGGCCGAAGTGATGCGCGGCCTCGATGACCGCGCGATACCCGCCGATGTTCGCCATCGAGGACAGCGCGTCCAGCTTCTGGGCCCGCGAAATGCGCGGCACGCTGTCCATGGCCAGCACCGTGAGCTGGCGGTCGGCCAGCTCACGCATGAGTTCGGGGTTCTGCGCCGGCCAGATGAAGCTGATGAGAATGCTGCCCGGCTTCAGCAGCGCGATTTCCTCCGAGGTCGGGGCGCGCACCTTGAAGATGATGTCCGAACCGGCCATGAGCTCGGCGGCACTGCCCGCGATCCGGGCGCCGGCGGCCAGATAGGCATCGTCGCCAAAATTGGCGGCGATTCCGGCACCGGTCTCCACGCATACGGCGAAGCCGAGCTTGATCAGTTTCTCGACCGCCTCGGGCACGGTGGCGACACGCTTTTCGCCGGCGAAGGTCTCGCGCGGCACACCGATCGTCATGGACATTGCGAAAAATCCCCTCACCAGTCCCGGGCCCACGGCCTTGGCAGCCGTCGCCACAGGATTTTCAAAAGGTTGGCTGAACAGGCAGATGCCGGCCCGGTGAAACGCTGTTGCGCCGCACAAAGCGCGTTGAAACATAGCATATCCATGCAGTATTGTGGCCGCACATGAGCAGCAGGCTGAACCCGGGAATGCCTCCCCCCGACCAGGACTGGCTGGACGCCCTCGAGCTCCGGCCGGTTTCCGCGCAGGGTCTCGGCCAGCAGGTCCTGCGCACGGATGCCTCCGGGATGCCGCTCGAGTGGATCGACTACCGCGAGGCGGTGCGGCTGCACTGTCTCGATCAGGTCGCCTACGCCTTCGGTTCGCCGCTCTACACGCTGCATGGCGGTACCAACGCCAGGAGCGGGCAGCAGACCCGGATCTCGATCAGTTCGATGCTGGCCACGCTCGGCAGCTCGGGCAATCCGGGCACCCTGCGCGCCGATTACGTGCCGCCGCTCAACAACGAGACGCTGTTCCGGCGTGACGCCTGCCTGTGCATGTACTGCGGCGGGCGTTTCCCGCAGGCGATGCTGTCGCGCGACCACGTGCGCCCGTTCAGCCAGGGCGGCCGCGACACCTGGAACAATGTCGTGACCGCCTGCCGGCGCTGCAATAATGCGAAGGCTTCCTGCACGCCGGAGCAGGCGGGCATGCAGCTGCTGGCGGTACCGTTCACGCCCACCTACGCCGAGTACATCTACCTGAAGGGCCGGCGCGTGCTGGCCGACCAGATGGAGTACCTGCTGGCCCATTTCCCGCGCAAGAGTCCGCTGCACGCGCGTCTCCAGCGCTTCCTGCAGTGAGCGGCCGGGAGCCGTCGCCGGTCCACCTCGTCGATGCAAGCTGCTACGTCTTCCGCGCCTGGTATTCAGTTGGCGCGGAGATGACCGATGGCGCCGGCCAGCCGGTGAACGCGCTCTATGGCTTCGCGCGCTTCATCGGCGACCTGCTGGAGCGCGAGCGGCCGAGCCATGTGGCGGTGGCCTTCGACGAGAGCCTGTCGCGCTCGTTCCGCAATCGCATCAGTCCGGCCTACAAGGCCAACCGCGAGCCGGCGCCACCCGAGTTGCGACGCCAGTTCGAGCTGTGCCGCGAGGCCTGCCGCCTGCTCGGCCTCGCGACCTTCAGCAGCCCGGAATACGAGGCGGACGACCTCATCGGCACGATCGCGACCCGGCTGCGGCCGCAGGGGCACCGCGCGGTGTTCGTAACCCGCGACAAGGATCTCGCGCAGCTGATCCGGGAGGGCGACGCCTGGTTTGACTGGGCCGCGGAACGCCGGCTCGGCTATGCGGACATCGAGTCGCATTTCGGCGCCCGTCCGGAGCGCATGGCCGACTATCTCGCGCTGGCCGGCGATGCCTCCGACAACATCCGCGGTGTGCCCGGCATCGGTCCGCGTACCGCGGCGGCGCTGCTCGGGGTGTTTGCCTCGCTCGAGGAGATCTATGCCAGCCTGGGGCGCGTCGCCGCACTGCCGATCCGTGGCGCGGCGCGGCTGCCGGAACGACTGCTCGCGCACCGTGAGGACGCCTGGCTCGCCCGCCGCCTGACGACGATCGCCTGCGACATGCCGTTCGATCTCTGCGCCGACGACCTCGGCTGTCGTGCGCCGGACCTGGCCGGACTCGGCGACTTCTACGACCAGGCCGGCTTCGGGGGTGCACTGCGCCGGCAGGCGGAGCGCATCGCCCGCGGCTGGAAGGAAGGCTGCTCATGATCGGCGATCGCGGCATCATCACCCTGAGCCTCGGCATCTACCTGGCGATCTGCCTGGCGCTCGGCTTCGTGGCCTGGCGGCGCACCCGGACGCTCGGTGACTTCATCCTCGGCGGCCGCAGCCTGGGCAGCTGGGTCACGGCGCTCTCGGCCCAGGCGTCCGACATGAGCGGCTGGTTGCTGATGGGTCTGCCGGGGCTCGCCTACCTGGCCGGTGTCGATGCGCTGTGGCTGGTGGCGGGCCTGGTCGCCGGCACCTGGCTCAACTGGCGCTTCATCGCCGCGCGGCTGCGCACGCGCACCGAGGCGCTCGGCGATGCGCTGACGCTGCCCGATTACTTCGAGCGCCGTTTCGATGATCGCTCACGGCTGCTGCGGACGTTCGCTGCGCTCTTCATCCTGGTGTTTTTCGCCTTCTACACCAGCGCCGGCTTCGTTGCCGCCGGCAAGCTGTTCCAGACGCTGTTCGGCCTGCCTCATGTCGAGGCGATGTTCTGGGGCTCGATCGTGCTGCTGGTCTACACCTTCTTCGGCGGCTTCCTCGCGGTCAGCTGGTCGGACGTGCTGCAGGGCACGCTGATGTTTTTCGCCCTGGTGCTGGTTGCGGCCATGGGCGTATTCCTTGCCGGCGGCGCCGGCCCGGCACTGACGGCGCTCGAGGCCCGGGATCCGGCATTGCTCGACCCCTTCATCGGCACCGGCGCCGCGCCGCTCGGCTGGATCGGCATCGTTTCACTTCTCGGCTGGGGCCTGGGCTATGCCGGCCAGCCGCACATCCTCGCGCGCTTCATGGCGATCCGCAGCGCCGGGGAGATGACTGCCGCGCGCCGCATCGCGATGGTGTGGGTGGTCACGGTGCTGCTGGCGGCGGTGCTGGTCGGCCTCACCGGAATCCTGGTGCTCGACCAGCCGCTCGCCGGCGCCGACAGCGAAAAGGTGTTCATCTACATGGCCACGCAGCTGTTCCATCCGGTGCTCGCCGGCATCTGCCTGTCCGCGATCCTGGCGGCAGTGATGAGCACGGCGGCTGCACAGCTGCTGGTGTCATCGTCGGCCTTCGCCCAGGATCTCTATCGCGGCCTGTTCCGCCCGGCGGCGGGCCAGGCGGAGCTCCTGTGGGTCGGTCGTGGCGCCGTGCTCGGGATCGCGATCATCGCCTTCCTGCTCGGGCTCGATCCGGACAGCTACGTGCTGGCGCTGGTCGGCTGGGCCTGGGCGGGCTTCGGCGCGGCCTTCGGGCCGGCGATCATCCTGTCACTGTACTGGCCGGCGATGACCCGCGACGGTGCGCTCGCCGGCATCCTGACCGGTGGCCTGACCGTGATCGTCTGGCCACGGCTCGAGGGCCCGATCTTCGAAATCTACGAACTCGTGCCCGGTTTCCTGCTGGCGTGGCTGGCAATCTGGGTTACCAGTCGCTGGCAGCGCCGCGGACATCGGGGCTGACGGTGGCATCCGCGTCCACGACAATGGTTGTATGCGCCGACTCACGCTGATCCTGATCCTGCTGGCGGCCTCCGGTTGCGCCGCGCCACCGCGGCCGGCCGCGGTGTCACCGCCGCCAGTCGCGGCGACGGGCCCGACCCACGATGTCGTGAGCGCCGAAGTGGTGATTCGCGTCCATCCCGACGGGCCACTCGCGGGGCTCGGCCACAGTCACCTGATTCGCAGCGACGCCCTCGGTGGCACGATTGCGCTCGGCGAGCCGGTCGGTGCCACGAGCTTTGCGCTCGAACTGCCGCTCGCGAGCCTGGTCGTCGATCCGCCTGGGGCCGCGGCGACGGTGAATGACGATCGGCGCGCGGCGACGCGCCGCAACATGCTCGGGCCGGCGCTGCTGGATGCGGATCGCTTTCCGCTGCTGGACATTCGGGCCGATGGCATCGAGGGCGGGCCACAGCAATTCGTCGCGCGCGTGCAGGTCGGTATCCGCGGCGAGCACCGGCCGATACGCGTGCCGGTGACGGTCATCGTCGCCGGCGACCTGCTGACGGCCAGCGGGCGCCTTGCGCTCAGCCACCGTGAGCTCGGACTCGAGCCGTACTCGGTTGCCCTCGGTGCGCTGCGGGTCGCCGAGGCCATCGAAGTCGAGTTCCGGCTCGCGGCCCGGCGTCGGAGCGGCGCGTGACCATCGTCCACTTCCGCAATCCCGAGACCCGGCTGTCCGAGGCGCTGGCCGTGACCGCCACGGCGCTGCGCGGCCACGAGGTTACGCTGCGCGAACTGCTCGCGCTGATCGGTGAACAGGGCCTGCTGGTGTTCTGCGCGATCCTCGCGGTGCCGTTCCTGCTGCCGATCACGCTGCCAATGATGAGCACGCTGTTTGGCCTGCCGATGCTCTTGATCGGCAGCGCCATCATGCTGAACCGCGTCGTCTGGCTGCCGGCCCGCCTGCTGGACCGCCAGCTGCCGGCGGCGACGGTGCAGCAGGTGCTGCAGCGCACCAGCGGCTGGGCCGCGCAATTCGAGCACCTGGTGCAGCCGCGCCTGCTCGGCCTGAGCGGTGGCGCGGTGGTCAACGTGATCAATGGCGGACTGCTGGTGATCTCCGTAGTGGCGCTGATGGCGCCGCTGCCGCTGGTGCCGTTCGCGAACACGCTGCCCGGCATCGCGATCGTACTGCTGTGCCTCGGCATGGCCGAGCGCGATGGCGTCCTGATCCTGGTCGGCTATTTCGCGACGCTGGTGGCAACCATCTACGTGTTCGGGCTGCTGTTGCTGGTCGTTTACGCTGGCCTCAACTTCGACGAGGTCTGGCAAACGGTCCGCGGCTGGTTGTCCTGAGCCGGCCGGGGCGGGCGGGGCCGCCCGCGTTGACAGTCTCCGGCAGTGGTACCAGAATGGAGCCGGAACGGTACCAGACGGAGCGGCTGGCAATGCCCGTGGACTTCTCGGTCAAGCGTGTGCCTGACGCGGTGGCGCGGCGTCTGCGCGAGCGCGCGCAACGTCATCACCGCTCGCTGCAGCGGGAGTTGCTCTGGATTCTGGAGGCTGCGTCTACGGAGGAGCGCCCGTTGCCCGGGGTGGCTGAGCCGGCCCCAGGGCGGTACGCGGGCACTGCTACTGTGCAACCGGGGGAGCGCCGCCGCGGGTCGCGACGAAAGCTCACGCTCGACGAACTGTGGGAGCGCGCGCAGCGTCTGGGGCCGCCCATCGGCGGCGAAGCTGCTGCGCGCCTGATCCGTCGTGAGCGGGATGAACGCAGTCGTCGTTGATGCCTCGGCGATCGCAGCGGTGCTGTTCGACGAGCCTGAGGCCGCACCGATCCGGGCGAGCGTGCGCGGTCGTCTTCTGGCACCGGGGCTGATCCGTTACGAACTGGCCGGCGTCTGCCTCGCCAAGATCCGCCGCTTTCCCGGACGCGCCGCCGAGATCGAGGCGCGGCACGCGCTGGTCGATGAGCTCGACCTTCGCCTCCATGATCCGCAGTGGTCGGAGCTGCCGCGGCTGGCGCAGCGCTGGACTCTTTCGGTCTATGACGCGGCGTACTTGCAGCTCGCGATGGCGCTGGGTGCCCCACTCGTCACGCTCGACGCACGGCTGGCCCGGGCCTGCGATGCGGCGATGGGCGGCTGAGCGGCCGATTCAACAGGTCCCTGCGGCGCAGCCGGGGCGGGCGGGGCCAGCCTCGGAGTCGGTTGACATGCCGGACGAGGTTGCCGATTCTCGCTCACCATGAAGACGCCGCTGTGGTGTGAGCCGGGCAAGTTGGCTGTGCCGCGGGGCCGGCATCACGTGCTGGAGCGCCGGCGCGCCCTTGGGATCCTCTCGGGCGTGCTCGATCGCCGGCTCGCCGTGGTCTCCGGACCGGCGGGCTACGGCAAGACGACCGTGCTGGCACAGCTGTACGGAGCGCTGGCGGCGCGCGGTGCTGCCACCGCCTGGCTGACTCTCGACAACGATGATCGGCTGGAGAAACGCTTTCTCGCCTGCACAGTCATAGCGCTGGCGCGGGTTGCGCGCCCATTCGGGCGCCTGGTCGAAGCGGCCGGCCAGTACTTCCAGGGAATTCCGGTGGCGACCGTGCGGGCTGCAATTCTGCAGGCCTGCGCCCGCACCAGCCAGCACCTCGTGCTGCTGCTCGACGATTACGATGCCGTACCGGACGACGCGCTCGGTCCGCTGCTCGAGTTCCTGCTGGAACGGATGCCGGCCAACCTGCACCTGGTGCTTGCCGCTCGCAGCACGCCGCGGCTCCCGATTGCGACGCTGACGGTCCGTGACGAGGTAATCCAGATCGGCGTCAATGATCTGCGCTTTGCTGCCGATGAAGCGAGCCTGCTGTTCGCGGCCGATGCTTCCAGGCGAATGACGGCCGCCGAATTGCAGACGCTGATGGACAAGACTGAAGGCTGGCCGATCGCGCTGCAGCTCGCCCGGGCACTGCTCGCAACGCCTGCGCACGAGCACCCGGACCTCGGCGAGATGACCGGTCGGGCCGCGCTCGTATCCCATTACCTGATGGAACAGGTCTTTCAACGCCTGCCGGTCGATGCCAGGCAGGTCCTGCTGGCGACCGCGCCACTGCCGCGATTCAACGGCGACCTGGCCAACGCGCTGTGCGGGCGCGATGACGGCTGGCAGGTCATCGCGGATCTGGAGCGGCGCGGGCTGTTCGTGGTGCCGCTGGATGCGGAGCACGAGTGGTTCCGCTATCACCGGATGTTCCAGGAATTCCTCTGCGAGCGCCTGCGGCGCGAGCCTGGCATGACTGTCTCGGGCCAGTGCATCGCGGCGGCCGAGTGGTTTGCTGCCCGGGACGATGTCGACGACGCCATCGCGCTCTACCAGCAGGCCGGGGAACACGGCCGGGTCGCGGATCTGCTCGATTCCCGTCGCATCTGGCGACTGCTCGGTGCGGCCGACGAAGCCCGTCTCGGGCGGCTCCTCAGCAGCGTCCCGCAGCAGCTGAGTCTCGAGCGACCGCGGCTGCATCTTGCCCGGATCATGCTGGGGGCGCCGGCCGGTGCGTCAGGCAACCTGGCAGCGGAGTTGGCGGAGTTTCGCCGGCGCCATGGCGCGAAACTGAGCGGCGAGCCGCGCCTCGATCGTGAAATCAAGGTGTTCGAGACGATGTATCGCCAGGGCGCGCTCGACGAACCGCCGGACCGGGCTATGCTCGAGGCCGTCGAGCGCACCGTCGTGGCGGGAGACGATGCCGACGAGGTGGAACTGGCGGTGCTGCAGTACTCCTGCTGCAGCGCATGTCTTGACTACTGCGAGTTCGATGAGTGCGAACGTCTCGCCAGCGAGGCGATGCACCACTTCTTTCAGGTGAACCTCCCCTACGCGGGACGCTGGCTCGATGTCTTCGTAGCCCTGTGCCACGCGGCGCGCGGCCAGCTGGAGCAGGCCTCCCGGGTGCTGGATCGTGCCCGCGCGGCAATGGCCGGGACTTTCGGTCCCGATACCGATCTCGGGGCAATGGTGGACGTGGTGACCGCCGAGCTGGCGTACGAGCGCAACGATCCGCAGCAGGCCGCTGCGCTCCTCGATACCAGCCTCCTGCGAGCCACGGCAGCGGGCGGCTGGATCAACGTCTATGCGACCGGATTCCGCACCGCCGCGGCGCTCGCGCGCCTCCGCGATGGCCCGGACGCTGCGCTCGAAGTAATGAGCAGCGCACGGGCCCTGGCGCGCCGCAAGGGGTCGGCGCGGCTCGAGCGGTTTGCGGCGGTGCTCTCCGTTCGCGAATTGTCGCTCGCGGGACGAATCCCGGAAGCGGTGCAGCAAGCCGGGACGCTGGCTCTGGCGAACGAGGCACGCGCCCAGGTGGCGGCACGCCTTGGCTGGCAGCTCTGGGACCCGGAGGCGGCGGTGGCCGCCCGGTTGCTGGTGGCGACCGGAGAACCCGGGCGGGCCATTGCGATTCTGCGTCCGCTGCGCGAGGAATTCATGGCGCTGGGCTGCCTGCGTCAGCGGATCGGCATCACCAATCTGCTGGCCCTGGCCCTGCGTGCTGGTGGGCAGACGAAGGCGGCGCTGAGCGAGGCCGCCGAGGCCCTGCAACTGGCGGCCGCGGGCGGTTTCACGCGTCTGTTTCTGGATGAGGGTCCTGTTCTCCTGGAGCTGCTTGCAGATGCGCGTGCGACTACGCCGTCGCTGCCCCCGGCAGTTCAGGAATTCGCCGACCGGCTGCTGGCCCAGGCCGTTGCGGCGCCCAGCCCGGCGTCGCCGGAGGCGACGGCAGGAGCTGGTGAGCTGAGCCCGCGCGAACTGGATATTCTGGAACGAATCGGGCGCGGGCTGTCGAGCAAGGAAATGGCCCGCGAGTTGCGACTCAGCGAAAATACGGTCAAGTTCTATCGTAAGAGCCTTTACCGCAAGTTGCGGATCAGTGCACGCTCCGAGGCGGTCGCGGCCGCCCGCCGTCTGCTGTCGGCACGGGCGCCGGCCCGGCGCGGCCCGGCCTGAGCGGTCGGGCCGCTACACCCGAAACGAGTGGGCCGGGGCACTGGCGTTACGCCGCTGACTACCCTTTCGGGTGGATTGCCGGCGCGAGTCGTCGCCGCGACGATGTTGCCGTCGACGAGGCGAGGCAGCGATGCGGATCGGTGTTGACGTCGGTGGCACGAATACGGACGCGGTCCTCATGGACGGCGCCCGGGTGGTCACGACCGTCAAGGTGCCGACCACGCCGGACGTGATGCTGGGCGTCACTCTGGCGCTCGAGCACGTCCTGCTCGATTCGGCCACATCCGCCGCAGCGATTGAGGCGGTGATGATCGGCACGACCCACTTCACCAATGCGGTGGTCGAGCGCCGGCGACTCGCGCCGGTCGCGGCGCTGCGGATCTGTCTGCCGGCGAGCGCCGGCATCCCGCCGTTCACGGACTGGCCGCGCGACCTTGCGCAGGTGGTCCGGGCGCGCAGCGACATGGTTGCCGGTGGCTACGAATTCGACGGTCGCGAGATCGCTCCGCTGGATGAGCGCGGCGTGGCGCGGATTGCACGGGAGATCCGCGCGCTGGGCATCGGTGCGATGGCCGTGTCCTCCGTGTTTGCACCGGCCAATGCGGCGATGGAGCTGCGCGCCGAGGAAATCATCCGCAACGAGCACCCGGACGCTTCGGTGTCGCTGTCGAGCGCGGTGGGGCGCGTCGGACTGCTCGAACGCGAGAACGCGACGATTCTGAACGCGAGCCTGACCCCGCTCGCGCGGTCGATCTGCAGTGCGTTCGGCGCGGCGCTGGCGCGACTGAACATCGCGGCGCCGTTCTTCATCAGCCAGAACGACGGCACGCTGATGAACCCGGAAACCGTGGCGCGCTATCCGGTACTGACTTTCGCTTCCGGACCCACCAACAGCATGCGTGGCGCGGCCTTCCTCGCCGCCGTGAAAGACGCGCTGGTGATCGACGTCGGCGGCACCACGACCGATCTCGGCTTGCTGTCCGGTGGCTTTCCACGGCAGTCCAGCCAGGCGGTGAGCTTCGCCGGAGTGCGCACGAACTTCCGCATGCCCGACGTGCTGTCGATCGGTATTGGCGGCGGCAGCAGCGTGCGCGCCCGGCCGGAAGTCACGATCGGGCCCGACTCGGTTGGCTACCAGCTCCAGCAGCGCGCACTGGTGTTCGGTGGAGACACGCTGACGGCGACGGACATTGCGGTGGCCGCGGGCCTCGCGGACGTCGGTCAGCCCGGGCGCGTCGCGCATCTGGACCGGGCGCTCGTGCGCTCGGCGTTGGCGGTGATCAAGGGCCGGATCGAGGAGGCTGCCGCACGCATGAAGGTCAGCGCCGCGGCGATACCGGTCGTTCTGGTCGGCGGCGGTTCGATCCTGCTGGATGACACGCTGCGCGGAGCCTCCATGGTCCTCCGACCGCAGCATTTTGCGGTGGCGAATGCCGTCGGTGCTGCGATTGCCCAGGTGGGTGGTGAGGTCGACCAGGTCTACAGCTACGAAGCCCTGGGCCGGGACGCGGCTGTGCGCCAGGCGATGGCGCGGGCCGCGGCTGCGGCGGTAGCCGCGGGCGCAGCACCGGACACCATCGCATTCGTCGAAGTGGACGAATTGCCGCTGGCCTACATGCCCGGGGGTGCGGTTCGCCTGCGCGTGAAGGCAGTGGGTGATCTGGTCGGACTGCGCGTCGCTGGTTGACGGCTGAGGTTTGCGAGTAACCATGTCCCGACCGTCCCCGCCGGCAGCCGCGCGCAGCAGACTCGGTGAAATCCGGGTCGACGACCTGGAGGACCTGGCGCGCGGCGCGGCATTCCTGGGCACGGGCGGCGGCGGTGATCCGTACCTGGGGCGCCTGGTCGCCGAGCAGATGATCGAGGCGCACGGTCCGGTGGAGCTGCTGGACGTCGACCGGCTCCCGGACCACGCCCAGGTGTACCCGGTCGCAATGATGGGAGCCCCGACCGTGATGCTGGAGAAGCTGATCGCCGGGACCGAGATCGGGCGCGCCCTCGAGGCCCTCGAGCGGCGGCTCGGGCGGAAGGCGGATGCGATCGTCTCAGGCGAGATCGGCGGCTTGAACTCACTGATTCCGATCCAGCTCGCCGCCGAGCGTGGTCTCCCGCTCCTCGACGGCGACGGCATGGGTCGGGCGTTCCCGGAACTGCCGATGACCACCTTCAACCTGCACGGCGTCGCCTGTGCCCCGATGGCCGTGGCAAATGAGCGCGGCGAGGCCGAGATCATCGAGGCTGCGGATGCGGCGGCGGCCGAGACCGTCGCCCGCGGCGTCGTCATGCGGATGGGCGGACAGTTGAGCATGGCCTGCTACGCGATGAGCGGGGCCCAGGCGAAGCACGCCGTGGTGCGCGGGACGATTTCACTTGCGCTGGCCATCGGCCGTGCGATCGCCCAGGGGCGGCACTGCGGCGATCCGTTTGCCGCGTTGCTGAAGTGCCTGCGCGCGACGCAGTACTACAGCCAGGCATACGTCCTGTTCGACGGCATGATCGTCGACCTGATCCGGGAGACCCGGCGCGGCTTCGCGATCGGCCGCGCCGTGATCGAGAGTTCGGCTGGAGCGGCGGGCCGGCTGGAAGTCGAGTTCCAGAACGAGAACCTGCTGGCCAGCGTCAACGGTGAGGTGCGCGCAACGGTCCCGGATCTCATCTCGGTGCTCGATCGCGACAGCGCCGAACCGATCACGACCGAGCGGCTGCGCTACGGACAGCGGGTCAAAGTGCTGGCCGTCAGCGCGGCGCCCATCATGCGCAGCGCCGCGGCGCTGCGCCTGTTCGGACCGGCCGCGTTTGGCTATGCGCTGGACTTCCGGCCGGTGGAGGAACTGAATGCCTGAAGCGGCAGTGGATCCGGCGCGGCCAGGGCAATGCGCCGGCGTTCCGGGCGAGGTCGTCGACGAACGCCGGTTGGTCGAGACCAACTGCCGGAGGCTGCAGCAGCTCCTGCGCCGGGAAGGCATCGACGCGGTGCTCGCCGTCGCGCCCGACAACTGGCGCTACCTGACCGGTGTGCCGCTGATGCATTCGCTGTTCCTGACGGCGCTCAACGTGGCCGTGCTGCGCGCGGACAGTGGATTTGCCAGCCTGCTCGCCCTCGAGGGTTTCGGTGCCGCCATGCGTGCCCGTACACCGTGGCACGACGACATCGAGGAATTGCCGTTCCGGCGCACTGGCGAACCACTGCAGCCCATGTGCGTGCACGCCTGGCCCGCGGTCCTTGCGGACCGGCTGGCGCGCCTCGGACTGCGCCGCGGCCGTATCGCCCTGGACGCGATGCTCCCGTATGCACTGAAGGATGCGCTGCAGGCGGCGCTCCCGGAAGCGCGATTCGTGGACGCGGGGCGTCTGCTGCGGGAGGCCCGCCTGGTCAAGGGCCCTGAGGAAATCAAGGCGCTGCACGCGGCCTGCCGGTTTGCCGATCAGGCGATGGCGGATGCCTTCGCCGCGGTTGCGCGGCGCTCGAGCGAGCTGGAAATCGCCGCCACCATCGAACATTCATTCCGGATCCACGGTGCGGAACATTCTGGATTCACGCCGCTGGTCTTTGCCGGGGTGCCGGAAATCGTCGGCATTCCCAGGTTCTCCCGCGAGACGCTCAGGGACGGGCAGCTCGTCCGCATCGACCTCGGCGGCTGCGCGCACGGCTACTACTCCTGCATCGGCCGGACCGCCCTGGTCGGACCCGCGAACCGGCGCGTGACGACTGCCTTCGCGGCGGTTCAGGCGTCGCTCACGGCCGGCGTGGCGACCGCCCGGCCCGGTGCGACCAACGTCGAGGTGCACGCCGCGATGGTTCGGGCGATGAGCGCGAGTTCGGGCGGCGAGCATGCACTCGACTGGTACGGTGGGCATGGCCTGGGTCTCGGTGCGCACGAGGAGCCGATGATCGGCAGCGCCGATGCCGTCACCGAAGTCGTGCTCGAGCCAGGCATGTGTCTCGCGCTCGAACCCGCGCTGATGGTGCCCGGGCATGGCTGGCTGGGGCTCGAGGACGACGTCGTGATTACCGACAGCGGCTGCGCGGTGCTGTCTGCGGCCCGCATCGCGCTCGAACCGCTGTGAGGGGCGAGGAACCGTGTCCGTGACGATGCAGGCTGTCATCGCGACCCGCTTCGGCGGCACTGAGGTGCTCGAGTACCGGGAGGTCGGGCGCCCGGTACCCGGCGCCGGCCAGCTGCTGGTCAAGGTCATTGCCAGTGCCGTCGGCTACGGCGACACGTTGATCCGCGCCGGCGCTTACCGGGGTGGGCCCGCCTCACATGCGCCGGCGCTGCCGATGATCCTCGGCTTTCAGGCGAGCGGCATCGTCGAAGCGGCAGGCGCGGGAGTCCCAGCGGAGTGGCTCGGCCGCCGCGTCGTCGTCAACGCGCCGCACACGAACGCCGGGTTCGTCGTGTGCCCGCTCCAGTGCGCCGTGCCGATGCCGGCCGGCGTGGATTTCGGCGAGGCGACGCTGCTGCCGAACTTCTACCTGACTGCCTATCACCTGCTCCATACGGCCGTGGCGGCCCGGGCCGGCCAGACAGCGGTCGTCTACGCCGCGGCCGGTGGCTGCGGCACGGCGCTGGTGCAGCTCGGCAGGCACCTGGGCCTCACGATCATCGCCGTGGCCAGCAGTGCCGAGAAGTGCGCCTTCGCGCAGCGGCAGGGCGCCGATCACGTCGTCAACCACGGTGAGTCGAACGTGCGCGATGCCGTACTGCAGCTTACGCACGGCCGCGGTGCCGACCTGATCTTCAATTCGGTGCTCGGTGACGCGGTGCTGCAGGACGTTGAGGCGCTCGGCGTGTACGGCAGGCTGGTCGTCTACGGCCAGGCACAGGGGTTGCCGCAGGGCGACCTGTTCCGCAAGTTCATGGAGTCCGGCGTCGCCAACAGCACCGCGCTCGTGCTGTTCAGCCTGTGGACCGTGATGCAGCATGAGCCGCAGCGTATCGTCCAGGCGCTCGAGGAACTGCTCCAGCTGCTGGTCGCCGGCCGGATCCGGCCGCAGGTGTACGCCCGGTTGCCGCTCGCCGAGGTCGCGCGCGCGCACGAGCTGCTGGAAAGCAGGCGAGTGCTCGGCAGTGTCGTCGTCGAGCCGTGAACGCCACAGCGCCGCGCGAGCTGGCATGACCGGTTCCAGCCGCATTTCGCGCTGGTTGATCGTGGGACTGCTGTTCGTGGCGCTGTTTGTGCTGGTGCAGGCCTTTGCCAGCCTGCCGCCGTTGTTTGCGGAGATCCGCGCCGAAATCCCCATGAGCAAGGCGCAGATGGGCATGGTCTTTGCGCTGGTCACGCTGGCCTCGATCTTCCTGGCGCTGGCCGCCGGTAGCGCGGCCGATCGCTTTGGCTCCCGCTGGATCATCGGCGGTGCGCTGCTCGCGGCAGGACTGGGTGCGGGGATGCGCGTGCTGGTTACGAGCGTGGCGGGTCTGGCGATCAGCACGGTCCTGGTTGGCGTGGGTGTTGCTTGCCTGTACCCCAGCATCCCCAGGGTTCTCCGGGCCCGGTTTCCGGCCAACGCGATGGGGGTGCCCGCAGGGCTCGTGTTCGCCGCCGCCCCGCTGGGCGTCGGCGCTGGGTTGGCGACCAGCGCCAGCCTGTTGTCCCCGCTCTGCGGCGGCTGGCGCGGCGCAATGGCGCTGATCGGCGGTGTCTGCGTGCTGGTGGCCGTGATCTGGGTGCTGGTTTGGCGCGAACCCGGTGCGGATGCAGTCCGCGGTTCGCACGACCTCCGGGCCGGCCTGGCGAAGGTACTTGGCATCCGGGATGTCTGGTTGTTGGGGCTCTACCTCGGGGCATTCAACTTCGCCATGGGACCGATCATGAGTTTGCTGCCGGTCCTCCTGCGAGAAAGGGGGATCAGCCATGAGGGCGAGCTGGTAGCCATCGTGATGTGGGCCGGCGTGATCGGCACACTGGTGACGGGAGTCCTCTCGGATCGGCTGGGCAGGAAGAAGGCGATTCTCGTCGGCGCCGCCTTGCTGGCCGCGCTGTGCATTCCATCCTTCGCCGCGGTGACCGGGAATGCGCTGGTCGTGGCACTGGTGATGACTGGAGTCGCCCAGGGAATGGCCCTGCCGATCGTCATGACCCTGCCGGTCGACGTACCGGGAGTCGGCCCGCCACTGGCTGGCTCGGCGATTGGCTTGACGTTCACGCTCGGCAATCTCATTGGCATCACCGGGCCAGTGATTGCGGGCAAGGTGATCGACGTGACTGGCGCGCCACGAGTTGCGTTCCTGCTCATTGCGGGACTCCTGGTTGCGGCAGCGATGGTCATGCTGCTGCTGCGCGAGAACAGCGATGGGCAGGCTGCCGCGCACGCAGCCAGCTTTCGAGGAGCATGAGGAAGTGAGTAAGGCATTCAGCTCAGGCAGCACAGCGGCCGATCCGCTGGCGCTGCCAGACCTCGACCCGGACCAGCCGCTGGTATTCGAAGCCGCCGAGTACGCGGCGCGGCAGCGCCGCCTGCAGGAGGCGCTGGCAGCGCGCGGTCTCGACGCCGTGCTGCTCTACTCGATTCATAGCCTGTACTATCTCTACGGCTACGATCTGGCCGCCGGCGCGGCCATCCCGTATGGAGTGGTGCTGGCACCCTGTGACGGCGAACCGACAGCCTGCGTTCGCAACACGCTGGTTCCGTGGCTCAGCCGGTCGACCGTATTGCGCGACATCCAGAGCTACGACGAGCCGTTTCGCGACGACAACGCTGCGCAGACCGTGGCGTTGCTGGCCGGACGCGGCCTGCTGGCCGGGCGGCGGATCGGGATCGAGACCCGCAGCCAGCAGCTCAACGCGCACGACTACGCGCTGGTCCGCAGCCGGACCGAGGCTGGTGGCGGCACGCTCGTAGATGCTTCCGACCTGGTGATGGAGCTGCGCATCCGCAAGTCGCCGGCCGAGATCTCGATGATGCGGCAGGCGGGCCGGCTCTACGACGTGTTCATGGCCGCCGCGCTGGCTGCCATCCGGCCGGGCGTGCGCGAGTGCGATGTGCACGCACAGGCCGTACACGCGGTCTACGCTGCCGGCGGCGACGACGTGGCGCAGCCGCTGATGCTGATGCCGATCGCGCTGTCGCGCATGCACTGCCTGCCGCCTTCACGGCGCCGGCTGCGGGCCGGCGACGGGCTGTTTGTCGAGGCGGCTGGCTGCTACAACCGGTACCACGTGGTCGGTGGGCGTACTGTCGTCTGTGGGGCCTTGCCGGGCGCCGAGCTCCGCGCCGCGCACGCGCGGGCCCGGGAGTCGATCGAACTGACGCGGTCACTGCTGCGCCCCGGTGCGACGGCTGACGCGATTGCGCGGACGGTCATGGCGGCCCGCCAGGTCCGGGAGCACGAGGCCTTCTATGCCGCCTACGGAACCGGCATTGGTTTCCGCTCCCTCTGGCACGAGGACCTGATCCTGCGGGCCGGGGATCCGCATGTGCTCGAGCCGGGCATGACTCTGACGGTGTTCGGCTTCGGTACCGAGGGCGAGAGCTTCGCCATCGCGGCGGATCCGGTCGTGATCACGGAGCGCGGCTGCGATTCGCTGTCGGCGCTGGCCACCGGCGAACTGCAGGTCGCTGGTGCCTGAGGATACACCCGAAAAGGGTGGACGTTGCGCCGCCGCGACCGGTCGCTGGTCACCCTTTTCGGCGGATTGTGGGCCGTGTGCGCGCGAGTCGACAATCCCGGCTCACAAGTCCCGTCGTCCGCCCGGTTGCCTCATTGGGGGAAATGCAGTCATGAATGCCAGGTCGAAGCTGTCGGTGCTGGTCGGTATGAGTATGACTGGCGGTGCCCTGCTGACCACAGCAGCGGCCCAGGCGCAGGAAACACTCGAACCGGTCACGGTGACCGCCACCAAGCGCGGTGAAACGCTGCTGCAGGAAACCCCGCTGTCGATCACGGCGTTCTCGGCCGCAGCGCTGGAAAACGCGCACATCGAGGGCATCCGTGATCTCGGCGCCTTCACGCCGGGCCTGACGGTCGGCAACAACGCCTCATGGGCCCAGCTCTACATCCGCGGCGTTGGCAGCAACAACGTATTTCCCGGATCCGACCCGAGCACGACCGTGCACGTCGATGGCGTGTACATGGCGCGACCAATGATGGTGTTCGCGGAGTTCGTCGATCTCGAGCGTGTCGAGGTCCTGCGCGGGCCGCAGGGCACGCTGTACGGGCGCAACTCGGCGGGCGGCACGATCAACCTGGTGACGCGGTTGCCGGCCGACGAAGTGCGCGGCAGCCTCAGTGCCGAATTCGGCGACTACGGCCGCCAGCGCTTCGCCGGCAGCCTGAGCGGTCCGCTCGTGGCCGGCAGGCTGATGGCGGGCATCGCCGCGATGACCAGTGAACGCGACGGCTACGTCGATAACATCCATCCCGCCGCCAGCCCGGACGAGGTCAACGACGAGGATATCGAGGCCGTACGTGCCCAGCTGCGCTTCCGGCCGACGGAGGCCATTGATATCGTCCTCAGCGCCGACTATTACCATTCAGACGATCACCGTGACGTGCAGAAGGCTGTCGTGACCGACGTGGCCGGCAACCTGGTCATGCTGCCGCCGCCGTTCATGCCGGCGGTCATTGCAGATCCATGGACCGTCAGCATGCCCGGCGATGCCTCGAACTCGGACATCGAGAACCAGGGGGTTGCGGGGAAGGTGGTCATCGACCTGCCCGGTGGCCAGAAGCTGACCTCGATCACCGCGTACCGGGAACTCGACTTCCTTGGCGCCAATGACAGCGACTGGACCGAGATCGTGGCCATGTCGGTCGATGACGCCACCGAACGGCAGCACCAGTTCTCGCAGGAGCTGCAGCTCGTCGGCAGCACTGGACGGCTCGACTGGCTGTTCGGCCTGTACTACCTGACCGAGAAGGACGCGCTCCGCCTCAATGGCAGCCTGCCGCTGATCGGCCTGATGATGTTCGGCAGCCCGGCTCTCGGCAGTTCGAATGAAGTGACCTCGGAGACCGACGCCTGGGCTGGCTTCGCGCAGGGCACCTTCGCCGCCACGGAGCGCTTGTCGGTCACCGCCGGACTGCGCTACAGCCACGAGGAGAAATCGATCGACGCGATGTCGGCACTCCTGTTCGGCGGCGTGCCGCTGCCGTTTGGCGGCTTCACTCAGCAGGGTTCCGCTGATTGGGACGCGTGGACGCCGAAGTTCGGCCTCGACTATCGCCTCAGTGACGACTCGCTCCTGTACCTTTCGGTCACGCGCGGCTTCAAGAGCGGCGGTTTCAACTTTTCCGCCCAGCAGCCGGCGTTCGACCCGGAATTCCTGTGGGCGTACGAGGTCGGCATCAAGTCGGAATGGGCCGACCGGCGCCTGCGCCTGAATGCGAGCGCGTTCCGGTACGACTACTCGGACATGCAGGTGCAGGGCTTCGTCGACGTCAGCCAGACCGGTGGCGCGCCGCGCGTCGAACTGCGCAACGCCGCCGAGGCGACCGTGCAGGGCCTCGAGCTGGAGTTGACCGCCGTACCGGTGCGCAACTTCGAGCTGTATGCGGGCATTGCCTGGCTGGACGCGAGCTACGATGAGTTCATGACCGCGCGCTCCGCAACGCCGAATGTGCCGCTCGACGCAGCTGGCAACCGGCTCAACTACTCGCCGGAATGGAAGCTCAACCTGGCGGCGCGCTACGAGTTCCCGGTCGGCGACTACGGCACGCTGGCGTTGAGCGCGGGCTACAACTGGCAGGACGAGGTGTTCTTCTCGCAGTTCAACGATCCGGCGATGAGCCAGGGCTCGTTCGGCCTGGTCAACGCCCGCGTGGCCTTCACCAGCCGCGACGGCCACTGGCAGGTCGCCGTGTTCGGTACCAACCTGGGCGACGAGGCCTATTACACGGCCGGCGCGGACTGGTCGCCGCTCGGCGTGATCAAGCACATCAATCCGCCACGGATGATCGGCGGGCGCATCTCCTACACGTTCTGATCGGCGCGCGCCAGGGATCCTGCGGTCTGGCGAAAGCGCGCGACCTTCGCGACCGGCCATGGCCGCTGGCAGGTGACGGTGTTCGGCACCAATCTTGCGGACGGGGACTATGATGGTGCCGGTGCTGAGATCGTACTTGAACAGGCACAAGGCGACGGGAGGGGCGAATATGAAGATCAGGATCATCATTCCTTTTCGGACCAACGTGTATACGGAGCAGCAGTTGCAGGATGCCCGGCCTCTTGCAGCGCCCGACCTTGCGATCGATGTCGTCAACCTCGAACCGGACCCGGCAGATCCGCTTTGCGTCTTCGAACAGGGCCTCGACGAGCATCTCATCGTAGAGAAGGCTGTCCAAGCGGAACGCGACGGCTGCGATGCCGTGTTCATCTCCTGTTTCGGTGACCCGGCTGTCGACGCCGCTCGCGGTCGGTTGCAGATACCGGTCGTCGGCGGCTTTCAGCCGGCTGCGCTGACCGCCTCCCTGGTCGCAAACGGCTGGTCGATCGTGACGCTGCGCAAGGAGCTGTTCGCGGCGATCCGCCAACTCGCGAGGAAGTTGGGAATCGAGTCCAACATCGCCTCGCTCAGGGGCCTGGAAATGGTCAGCGTTGACTATGGCAACCAGAAGTTCATCGAAGCCCAACTTCAGGAGCAGGCCGAGCAGGCGATCGACAAGGACGGCGCCGAGGCGATCGTCCTGGGCTGCACCGGGTTCTGCGGGTTTGCCCGTGAGCTCGCGCAGCGGCTGGCGGCGAACGGCAGATCCGTACCGGTGGTCGAGCCCGTGGCGGCCGGCATTGGCTATCTGCAGCTCCTCGTACGCAGCGGGATCTCGCACAGTCGGACGACCTACGGGTTGTTCGGCGAGACCTTCCGGGCCGAGGCGAACCCAGCGTGCGCGAAGTCGGCATGATCATGACGAGTGGGACACGCCGCTCGCTGATGCTGCGCTGGAAGTCCAGCGAACGGTGGTGACACTCTGCGGATAGGAAATCCGGTCAGCCAGAAGTTGCGCGACCGGTACGCCCGCGGCGTCGAGGCGCGCTTCTCGCAGGTCTGGCGGAACGAGGCCGGTCAGTGGCGCTGCCTGCTGCTGCAGGCGACTGCGATCACATTGCGCATTGCTGCGAACGGTGCCACTTCGACGGTCCCCCGGCCGACACCTTCACCGCCGCGCATCGATGGAAGCCGCCTGGCGTCGCGCTCCGCGTCCCCGGAACATGAACCGGGAATTTGCTACACCACCAGGCGTACTGGTCCCCTCCTGTGTCGGCAGAGGGCAACTGTCAGCGGAATGCGTACGACACGGTTCCGCCGAAAGTGCGCGGTGGCCCGAACGAGGTTGGAGCGCCGGCGCGGAGGAATGGCGGCTGCGGCCCGATGTTGAGGACATCCACATCCTCGGTGAGGTTCCTGCCCCACAGCATGATCCGCAAGTCCCCACCAGCCGACGTCCACGCAACGCTCGCGCCGATGATGTCCGATCCTGGCCTCAGGTCGGCGGGGGTGTTGAACTGGTCATTGTAGACGGAGCTACGACCACGCCAGTCGGCGCGCAGCGCCAGCCGGGAACCGCCCGCGAGGGGAATCTCGACCTCTCCAACCAGCGTTGCGGTCCACTCCGGCACGTTGCCCGGGCGGTTACCGCTGATGTCCAGGATGTCTTCGGGCGCCGGCCCTGCCTGAATGGTCGTGTCCTGGAACTGCGCGTCGAGCCGGGCGTAACTGCCGCTCAGTCGGAAGTACTCGCTGAGCTGCCATGCGTACTCGACCTCGAGGCCCAGCACGTCGCTCTTGGCCGCGTTGTCGATGACCTGGGTGATGTATCCACTCGTCCCTGACCGGAAGACAGTGACTTGCTGGTCATCGTACTCAACGTAGAACGCGCTCGCGTTCAATCGCACCCGGTTGAGCCACTGTGACTTGAGGCCGATTTCGAAGTTCAGGGCCGTCTCCGGGTCATACGGGACGGCCGCATCCGCGGCGGTCTGCGGCTCGGCGTTGAAGCCGCCGGTCTTGTAGGCCTCGGAAATGGCGCCGTAGACCATGGTTTGGTCGCTGACCGCGTAGTCGAGCGATACCCGGTAACTGAGGTGATCCCAGCTCTCACTGCCCCTGGCGTCGTAGAACGCAAGCTCGCAATAAGGGCCGGGAGGGCATGGACCGCCATTCTCGGAGACGTCGGCCAGGAAGTTCGAGACCGGCCCCACGGACCCGTAACCCGTGTGGCTGACGACGAAATCCTTCTTGTCGTAGCTGTAACGCAGGCCTGCCGTGCCTCTCAGCTTCTCCGTGAAGCCGAAGCCAAGCTCGCCATAGATGCCGTAACTCTCGGTCTGGTTCGCTTGTGGTGCCTCGACCTGAGTCACCGGGCGTGGCGGACCGAAGGGGTAAACGGTGAAGTCCTCCGTGAACCACCAGCGCCCGGCAGTCAGGTCATGGTCGTCGTTGAGGAAATAGATGCCGGCGAGCCAGCGCAGGCCCTGGTCTCCAACGTGGTTGTCGAGGCGCAGTTCCTCGCTGAACTGCGTGGACCGGTTCTGCGCGTAACTGAAATTGAAGTGAGTCGGCGTGCCGGCCGAGCTCATCATGTAGTGGCCGTCGCCGTCCACATACCCGGTAAGCGATGTCAGTCGCAGGCTGTCATTGATGTTCCATGTAACCTGCGCCGTCAGGTTGACGACCTCACGCTCGAGCTCGAGGGGCTGGCTTGGCGGGTCCGCCAGCGACGACGAGGTCGGGGCGACCGCGGTTTGCCACGGGCTGCAAGGGTCGATGAAGTCAGTGTACGGATCCTGGGCAGCATCACATTCGCGTGGCTGCCGCACGGTCGTCTGGTCGTCGTCCCTGCTGTACTCGGCCTTCAGGTAGATGTCCACGCTGTCGGTAGGGTTGAACAACAGCGAGCCGCGCACGCTGAGACTCTCCTGACCATCCAGGGAAACACCTCGGAGCACATCTTTCGTGTACCCGTCGCGCGTCGTGTAGTGAACCGCGAGACGGCCGGCGGCGCGGTCCGAAAAAGCGCCGTTGAGCATGCCATCCACTTCCCACAGGCCGTAGTTGCCCGCTCCCAGCTGCAGTGATCCCTCGAAATCGCTCGTCGGTCGATTGCTGATGATGTGAACGAGCCCGCCGGTCGCATTGCGGCCAAAGGACGTGCCTTGCGGTCCGCGCAGCACTTCGACGCGGCTCACGTCGAAGGACTCCACGGACTTCAGGTAGTCCGCCACGATGACGACGTCGTCGATTACGGTCAGGATGGACGGGTCGCCCGCTGCGCCCTCGGTCTGTGAACTGAGTCCCCGCATGCTGTAGGCATGCTGCAGCTTGTTGAACTGGGTGAAGTTGGTGCCAGGCGACAGGTCGATGATCTCCTTGGCCGTGGAGATGTGCTGGGACTTGAGGTAGTCGTTGTCCATCACCTGGACCGCGACCGGCACGGTCTGCAGGTTCTCCTCGTAGCGCCGGGAGGTGACAGTCACCTCTTCCAGGGCAGACCCGTTGCCTCCCTGAGCATGCGCCTGCGGCACGAAGAGGGCGGAAAGCACCAGTGCCGAACTCAGGCAGCAGGGCTTTCCTGGAATCAGCACAGGTCTCAGGTCCAGCCGGAGTGTCTTTGAATTCGTGTGCATGACGATCGTCTCCCCAGTAGACTTTGTATACAAACAGCATGTCTATCGTCTATATTTAAGCACTGTCGAATTCAGATGTCTACTTGATTCGATGCGCCAAGTAGCCCCGCGTTGACAAATCAATGGCGTCGATCGGTCCCGAAGTGGCTGTTTCGGTCTGAGGTGTTGACGCGCCTTGAGTTCTTAGGGGAGAGTGCCTGCGCCTCCGGTCGGGCCCGATCGCGGCGAGAGTCGGAACGGAGACGCTGCATCGTGCCGACAAACTCACACTAAGAACCTTTGCAAGGATTGCCTTCTAGACATGACTCAAGAGACATCAAATATCATCCCGCGACGATCTCTCCAGGAAGAGATTGCCTCTCGCCTGCGAGAGGAGATCGTCGAGGGCATCTGGAAGCCCGGAACGCGCCTCCAGGAGCGCGTGCTCTGCGAGCGTTACGGTGTATCCCGGCCTCCCCTGCGCGAAGCATGCCGTGTGATCGCTGCCGAGGGCCTGCTGGAACTCCACCCGAACCGCGGTGCGGTGGTGACTCGACCGACCATGGTCGATGCCCTGGAGAACATGGAGATCTTCGTCACCCTCCAGTCACTGGCGATCCGACTCGCATGTGAACGCGCCAGCGACCAGCAGCTGGCCATGATCGGGCAATTGCACGCCGAGATGCATGAGTCCGGCGATCGTCATGACACGGCGCGCTTTTACGAGATCAACACAGCGATCCATCGGGCCATTCTGTCGGCCAGCGGCAACTCGGCCTTGGTGGCGATCTACGAACACGTCGCGCGGCACATTACTCGGTTCCAGAACTTGGCCGGCGAAATCGAGGACGACATGCAGTTGTCAATGCGAGAGCATGATCAGTTCGTCGGCGCACTCCTCCGGCGGGACGCCCCGTTGGCGATCCCGGCCCTGGAGGCTCATCTCCGGACGGTGACCGAGATGGTCAAGAAGCGGATCGCTGACAGTGGCACGTTGCTGGGGGCGGTGGCCGCGAAGTGAACAACATCGTAGCGGAGCCGCACGAGCAGCCGGGGGCGGCAGGGATCGGCTGGTTCGAGATCCGGGTCATTGCCATCTGTTTTGCCATTGCGGCGCTCGATGGCTTCGACACCCAGTCGATTGCATTCGTGGCGCCTGCTCTCCAGAAGGCCTGGGCCACACCTCCGGCCCAGTTCGGTGCGCTTTTCGGGTCCGGCCTGCTGGGCGCCATGCTGGGTGCGATCCTGTTGGGATCGCTGGCCGACCGATTTGGGCGCAAGCCCCTGGTATTGATATCGACCGCGACGTTCGGTGTGATGACGTTGCTTTGCGCTACAGCGACCTCGATCGAAGCCCTGGGTCTCTATCGTCTGGTTGCAGGACTCGGATTGGGCGGTGCGATTCCCAATATCATCGCACTGGTGTCAGAATATGCGCCGAGGCGGGTTCGTTCGACCGTCATCGTCGCGACCTTCACCGGGTTTCCGGCCGGCGCGATCGTCGGCGGCATCGTCAGTGCCGGTCTCATCCCGCGCTTTGGCTGGGAGAGTGTGTTCATCCTCGGCGGTGTCCTGCCGCTGTTGCTCCTGCCGGTCATCGTTCTCGGCCTGCCGGAGTCCCGGCGGTATCTTGCTGCGGCGAGGCGCCAATCCGACGGCCGGCCGGTGACACAGGCCGTTGGCGAACTGTTTGCATTCGGACGTGGCAGGTGGACGATCCTGCTGTGGCTCCTTACTTTTACCACGCTGCTGCTGGCCTATTTCCTGGTGAACTGGACCCCGCTTATCCTGGTGGGCGCGGGTGTAACCCACCACCGGGCCATCATGGGCGTCGTACTGCTGAACCTCGGGGGGATCATTGGCAGCCTGCTGCTGGGGCGTATCAGCGACCGGCGACACCCGTTTCTGGCGCTTGGCGCAGCGTTTGGCATCGGCGCAGTGCTCATCGCCACGGTGGGCGTGATGATTGAATCTCCGGTTTCCACGCTGCTTGGCCTGATCTTCCTGGTCGGCATGTGCATCTTCGGTGCTCAACTCAATCTCACTGCACTGTCTGCCAACTACTACCCGGTTCGCATGCGCAGCACCGGTATTGGCTGGAGCATGGGTGTCGGGAGAGTCGGGTCATTTATCGGGCCGGTAGCTGGCGGCGCGCTGGTCGCTATCGGTCTCGCGAGCGGGCAGCTGTTCTATTGTGCCGCCGTTCCGGCGGTCCTGGCCTGTGTCATTGTCGCGTGCATGTACTTCCACGTACCGGTGGTGGAGGACGATGGAGCGGCCAACTGACCCATGCGCGTGTGGCGCTCGCTAGCATCGCTGGGTCTCCTGGTGACCGGGGCAACAGCGCTGATGGCGCTGATGGGTTGCGTCGGTGACAAGGAAGCCCTCACTCAAGGCCCGTATTCCGTACCCGGGCTTCCCGGATCCACTTCGGCCGAACGGCCGAACATCCTGCTCATCGTCGCCGACGACCTGGGCTACGCAGATCTCGGCATCTATGGCAGTGAAATCGCCACACCGAACCTGGATGCGCTGGCGCGGAGTGGCGTCATGTTCACCCAGTTCTATGCGTCGCCGATGTGCTCGCCGACGCGCGCGATGCTGCTCACCGGCATGGACAATCACCGTGCCGGACTCGGCAGCATGGCCGAGCGACTGGCGGGCAACCAGCAGGGGCAGCCGGGCTACGAGGGCTATCTCAACTCCAGGGCTGTGACCCTGGCCGAGGTTCTCAGGGACGCCGGGTACCGCACCTATATGACGGGGAAGTGGCACCTGGGTGAGCCAGGTGTCGCTGATCCACCGCTGCGGGGATTCGAGCAGTCGTTCGCCTTGCTGGACTCCGGGGCAGGACACTTCAGCAACAGGCTGTCGCTGGGCGGGCCGGAGATGGCTCCGTACTTTGAGAACGGCAAACCAGTCGAGCACCTGCCGCGGGACTTCTATTCAACCCGCTTCTACGCGCAGAAGCTGATCGAGTATCTGGATGCGGATCGCAACGACGATCGCCCCTTCTTTGCCTATCTCGCATTCACCGCTCCGCATTTCCCGCTGCAGGCGCCAGAGGAGTCGATCGCGAGGTACCGCGGCCTCTACGATGCAGGTTATGAGGCAGTCCAGGCACGACGACTGTCCACCATGCGCGATCTTGGATTGGTCGCTGCCGATGCGCATCCCTTCCCCCGGCTGGTGGGCGAGCTGGCCTGGGAGAAGTTATCCCCGGAACAGCAGAAGGCCCAGGCGCGACTGATGGAGATCTATGCCGCCATGGTCGGCGATCTCGACGCGCAGGTCGGAGAAGTCATCCGTTTTCTGCGCCGGCGTCGCGAGTACGACAGCACGATCATTGTCTTCATGTCCGACAACGGCCCCGAGGGCCACCATCTGGAACAGGGGCTCGAGAGGCTGGCCGAGTGGTCGAGGCAGTGCTGCAATAACGAGTACGACAACATGGGCCGGGCCGACTCGTACCTGATGCAGGGTCCGGACTGGGCCAGGGTATCGGCCACACCGTTTCGCATGTTCAAGGGCTTCACGTCCGAAGGCGGGATCCGGGTGGCGGCGTTCATCAGCTATCCCCGCCGCATTGCCGGCGGCAGGACGTACCGCGGCCTCGCCACAGTCATGGACGTCATGCCAACACTATTGGATCTCGCTGGGGCCGAACACCCTGGAGAGAGTTTCCAGGGCAGGAAACTGCTGCCAATGCAGGGGAGATCCATGTTGCCGATGCTCCGGGGTGTATCCGGCACTGTCCACGACAACGACGCGGTTCTGGGTTGGGAGCTGTTTGGGAAACGGGCGATCCGCCGCGGGGACTGGAAAATTGTCCGGGAGGCGAGCCAGGTCAAGTGGTGGCAGTCCGATCCGCTGGGCATCAGGCGCGATTCCTGGCAGCTTTACAACCTTACCACGGATCCCGCCGAGCTCAACGACCTGTCCGCGCAGCACCCCGCGCAGCTGCAACACATGATTGACCAGTGGGATGTCTATGCGCGGGGAAACGGCGTCATCATTCCCGACGAGATTCGCAACTACTGAGACGGCGCGACCCCGGTCCGGCCCGACGCGCCACTGGAAACATTTTCAACGAGATTCTTCAGGGCGCCGCCTCAGTTACGCTTGCGAACGCGGTTCTTCCGGGCGTTCTGCTTCCGGCTGGCTCGCTTGCGGACCACCCGCGACGTGGCTGTGGGACCCAGTGGTGGGGCCGGAACCGGCAGCTTCCTGGCCAGCGCATCACTGAAAAGTGGAACGTCGGCACCGACCGTGATGAAGCGATAGCCGCGCTCCAGCAATGTCACCGGCGACATCCCGGGCAATGGCACACCGCCCAGGATTCTGCCCTCGGCATTCGCGGCCGCTTCAACCTCGGCCATCGCCTCGAGGAATTTCGGATGCTCGAACTGGCCGGGTATCCCCAGGTCGTAGCTGAGGTCGAACGGCCCGACCTGGATCACGTCAACGCCTTCCACGGCTGCGATCTTCCTCGCGTTACGGACCCCCTCCGCGCTTTCGATCATCAGGCACACGAGTAACTCCTTGCCATCGTCGGCCAGGTACTGCTGGATGTTCAGGCAGTAATCGGAGGCACGCGCCGTGCCGGCCGAAAAACCACGGATGCCGCGCGGCGGATACAGGCAGGCAGCAACCGCAGCCCGCGCTTCCCTGGCCTTTCTCACATCGGGGATCAGGACACCTTCAACGCCGAGATCAAGCGCCCTCTTCAGCGCGACAGCGTCGTTGGCGGCGACCCTCAGTATGGCAGTGGCCGAGGTAGCCGCGACCGCCTGCAGGCACGCGAGATGGTCGCGCACGCCGCCGTAGCCATGCTCACCGTCGATGACGACGAAATCGTAGCCTGCCAGCCCGATCATTTCGGCAACCGGTGGGCAGGCGAGGCCGTGGATCATCCCGTAGGTGGCCTTCCCTTCCCCGAGCCGTGCCTTCGTGCGATTGAGTCGATACATGATGACTTCTCCGAGCAGTCAGGTGTCCAGCGCAGGTGCGAGAAAATGGGAGCCAACATCCTTCAGGGTCGGGCAGCCGATCAGGGCCATGTCGCGCTCGAGCTCACTGCGCAGTATCCCGAGTGCGCGCTCGACACCCGCCTGACCGCCGGCCGCAAGGCCGTACAGTGGGGGTCGGCCGATGGCGCAGGCGTTGGCACCCAGTGCGAGGGCCTTGAGCACATGCGTACCGCGCCGAACCCCTCCATCGAGGATGATCTCGATCCTGTCACCGACTGCCGCACGGATTGCCGCGAGGCAATCGACGGGTGCCGGAACCCCGTCGGCCTGCCTGCCTCCATGGTTGGAGAGCCAGATCGCGGATGCGCCGATGTCCAGCGCGCGTCGCGCATCATCGACCGACAGGATACCCTTGAGTGCGAAGGGTCCGTTCCATTTCGCCGCGAGCCACCCGGCGTCCTTCCAGGTCAACGTGCGGTCGAACTGGCTGTTGACGTACTGCAGCACCGGCCCGGAACCCGCCGCGGCGCCCTTTGCTGCACCACGGAAATTCGCGATCTCGAAATGAGTACGTAACAGAGAATTGAGCGACCACCGCGGCCGCACTGCAAATTGCCACAGGTTGGTTGGGGTCCACCTGGGGGGCATGCTCATGCCATTCCGGCGGTCACGCTCGCGGTTGCCCGACAACGGCGTGTCGACGGTCACGCACAGGGCATCGTAGCGCGATGCCCGGCATCGCTCGACCAGCGCTTCGGTCAGTCCGCGGTCGCGAAACACATAGACCTGGAAGATCCTGGGCGCATCGACCAGGGTCCCGATCTCCTCGAGACTCTGGTTGGACATGGTTGCGGCCGTGTAGAAGATCCCGCTCTCCGCCGCCGCCCGGGCTACGGCGGCCTCTCCGGTATGGTGGAACAGCGCATTGGCGCCAGTTGGCGCTACCACCACCGGCCAGGCCGTGTCGCGACCTAGCAGGCGGGTTCGGGTATCGATCGCGCTGACGTCCACCAACGTGCGTGGCATCAGCGGATACGCGTCGAAGCGCTCGGCGTTGCGACGAATAGTCCACTCGTCGTCAGCACCTCCCTCGAGGAAGTCGAAAATTGGTCTGGGCAACCGCTGGCGCGCCAGTTGGCGCAGGTCTTCGATGTTGAAGCAGCAATCGAGTCGCATTGTCGCCTCGCTTGGGTCGGGCGGCGCCCAAATGTCATCCTGGGCACCCGCCCGCCGTCACTTGGAGCCCAAGTTTGCAGTATATGTGAAACTAATGTCTTGCAGTAATCTTGTATAATGTAGACAATATTCGCAATACGGTGGGAGCAGCATTGATCATGGACACTCAAGGCAAATCGGTAACGACAGGAGTCCTCACTGTTGCCTTCATCGGGCTGGGCCGAATGGGCTCGGGCATGGCCGGCAACATTCAGAAAGCCGGCTTCCCCCTGGTCGTCTACAACCGGAGCGCCGGCAAGACGGAACCATTCGTCGCTGCGGGAGCCCGTGCCGCCCGGACGCCCCGTGATGCTGTCACCGGGGCGGACATTATCCTGACCTCACTGATTGACGATAGCTCGATCCTCGACATAATGACGGCGACCGACGGCATCCTGGCCGGGATGTCGCATTCGGCGATACACCTCTCCACCACAACGATCTCCCCAGCAGCCAGTACGCGACTGGCGGAACTGCACCGGCAGCATGGCAGCCAATACGCGGCGACGAATGTGCTCGGCCGTCCAAGCGCGGCGGCGGCCGCCCAGCTGGCGGCGCTCGTCGCGGGTGAATCGACCACCATCGAGCGCTGCCGTCCGGTGCTGGAGGCGTTCACGAACAGGATCATCAATGTCGGCGAGAATCCCGCCGATGCGGCGCGGATGAAGCTGACGATCAACTTCTTTCTGGCCGGCCTCATCGAGGCGATTGGTGAAGCGTATGTCTTTGCCGAGAAGCACGGCCTCGTTCTGGACATTGTCCGCCAACTCATTGTCGACCAGGTGCTGCCGAACCCGGCGGTCCGGGAATACGCCGAGCGGACCGCGAACCGGCGTTATGATGATGCCGGAGCGACGTTGAGCACCGGGCTGAAGGACTTGAATCTCATCCTTGCCGAGGCCGGTGCCGTGAACGCTCCACTGCCGCTTGCGGCCCTGATTCGTGACCATATGCTTACGGCACTTGCCCATGGCCAGCCCGATCAGGAGTGGTGCATCTCGATCGAGGCCAACCGGATAGCGGCGGGTATCGGCTGAACGCATGCTGCGCCGGCCGCCAAACGGGAGACAGGCACCGTGAGAAAGTCAGTTCCGGAACATCGACCGCGGTTCGAGGAATACCGGGAAAAGTACCGGGACCGCATCTTCATGGAGCGCAAGGACGGCGTCATCCTGCTGCGCATGCATACGGATGGCGGGCCCGCAGTCTGGGGCATGGAAATGCACCGCGTCCTGATCCAGGCCTGGCAGGACGTCGGCAACGATCCTGAGAACGAGTTGATGATTCTTACGTCGACGGATCCGTTCTGGATCGGCCGCGTCGACGAGAAAGAGGAAAAGGATCTGGATTTTGGCTACGACATGTACTACCGCCTGGCGACGAAACTGGTCGAGGATCTGATTTTCAACGTCGACATCCCGACCATTGCGGCGGTCAACGGCCCCGGATACCACACTGAACTGGCGCTCCTGTGTGATATTACGATCTGCAGCGAGGAGGCGGTGTTTCAGGACGGACACTTCCTGCTCGGCTTTGTCCCGGGCGACGGCCAGCTGCTGACCTTCCAGGAGCTGCTCGGCGTGAAGCGAGCCGGGTACGCCATGTACACGGCTCAGAAGATTGATGCCAGGAAAGCCCTCGAATGGGGCCTGGTCAACGAGGTCGTCGCGAAAGACAAGTTGATCGACCGCGCCTGGGAACTTGCCGGCACGATCATGCAGCAACCCCGCGCGGTTCGCTGCATGACGCACCATCTGTTGTCACGGCCGTGGAAGCAGCGGCTCATCAATGACTTCCAGGCACACATCACTCATGAAGGCTATGGCGTCCATGTGACCGCTCCCCGCCATGAGCTCAACGTGATCAGGGACAGCTGGTCCGGAGACAAAAGCTAGGACCAGGCTACCGCCTGCGCCGTTGCTGGGCGGTCGTGCTCTATTCAGTCAGTTCTTGATGCGGGTGCCCAGCACCTTGATGAACTGTGCGATCCAGGCTGGGTGCGCGGGCCACGCTGGCGCCGTGACCAGGTTTCGGTCGGTCACCGCCTGAGTAATCGCAACGGCCATGTACTTGCCCCCAGCCAGCTCGACGTCGGGCTGGCACGCAGGGTAGGCAGACACCTTGCGTCCCTTCAGCAGCCCTGTGGCCGCCAGCAGCTGGGCTCCGTGGCAAACGGACGCCACTGGCTTGTCGGCGGCCAGAAAATGACGCGTCATCTCGACCACGCGGGGATTCATTCGCAGGTACTCGGGGGCTCGGCCACCGGGGATCACCAGTGCGTCATAGTCCTCGGGCTGGACATCGGCAAAGGTGGCATTGAGTGTGAAATGGTGGCCGGGCTTTTCACTGTACGTCTGCGCGCCATCGAAATCGTGAATCGCGGTATGCACCCAGTCGCCAGCCTTCTTGTCGGGAGCCACGGCATGTACCGAGTAGCCCACCGCCTGCAGGGCCTGGAACGGCACCATGACTTCGTAGTCTTCGACGTAGTCGCCGCATAGCATCAGGATCTTGCGCGCCATTGTGTCTCCTTCCTTCCAAGGCGAACTCCCCGCGGAGTCCGTTCGTCGATGCATTTCCTAGCCTCGAAGATCAGCAGGCCAACGCATTAGACCACCTTCACGTATATTTGTATACGTTATTACAATGCCAGGTCTGGGGCGCGATGGACCGAAGGTCCCCAATTGGCTATTGCGACTGAGACCGGAGCATCAGCCTGCAGCGAATCATCGGCCGGGACGGCGCGTTAGCGCCTGAGATCCCTGTCCCCCATCGATCTCCGTCAGCAGAGCCTGTGTGTCGCATACCTGCTCGAGCGCCGCGCGCAGGAACGCCGGGGGCACGGCGATCGTGCGGTTCATGCGCTCGTCAAACCAGTAGCTGCCGGCGATCGAGTGGATGTTGCCGCCGGCCACGTTGTTGTCGGTGACGAAGTTCGCTCGCGTCGTCGGCGCATTTGCCGACCGTAACTCGCCATTGACAGCTTGTCATTTCCAGGTGCGGCCTATCCACAGCACCAACCTGGCGCAGGCAGTCTGAGGGTGCCGCTTCTGAAGACGCTGTCCGCCGAGCGTCCGGCCTTGTGCGGTCGGCGGTGCGCGCAAATTGGCATCTGGAAGTACGATTTAACGGATCTTGAGGTCCATAAAGTCGTTTAGATAGGACTTTTCGGTTGACTGGGTATTGAATCACCTGTATCGTATTTATCGAACTGTCACCGCTTTACGATCCGATAAATCGAACGATTAGTGGTAAACCATGGCGCGAAAGAACGCCCTGACAGGCAACCCTCCTTATCCGGTGGAACAGGCGATCAAGCGTCTCGGCGCAAACCTGCGCAGGGCACGGCTGCGCCGCAATCTGACCATCGAAAACATTGCCGAAAAGATCGGAACCGGGCGCCATGCGGTCCTTGCAGCGGAGGCGGGCAAGCCCTCCACGAGCATTGCAGCGTATGCCGCGCTGCTCTGGATCTACGATCTGCTGCGGCCCATGGAAGACCTCGCCGATCCGGCCACCGACGAGACAGGGCTCGCGATGGCCTCGCATCGCGAACGGGCTCGCGCCGGAAAGCCCGTGGAGCTCGATAGTGACTTCTGAGTGCTTCGTGCATATCGCCCTGCCCGGCGAAACAACATTCGTGACTGCCGGGCGCTTTGCGCTTGAGACCGACCGACACGGGGTAGCGACGGGCCGTTTCGTCTACGGCAAGAGCTACCTCGGCCGGGAGAACGCGGTGCCACTCGACCCGATGGAACTCAAACTATCGAACAAGACCTACGAGACGAGATTGCTCAAAGGCATGTTCGGTGCCCTTCGTGATGCGAGTCCCGACCATTGGGGCCGCCACATCATTGAGCGTCACCTCGGCTCACCTCGGCCAGATGAACTCGATTACTTGCTGCACTCGCCAGACGACCGGGCAGGCGCGCTCGGCTTTGGTGTAAACCAGGAACCCCCAGCGCCAAAGAGAACATTCAATCGAACGTTGGAGCTCGAAAGGCTTCAGGCCTTCGCCGATGCGATCATCAGGGATGAAGAGCTGCCGCAGGACCCCGATGCGGCGCAGGTGCAGGAACTCATGGATGGCGCCACATCAATGGGCGGAGCCAGACCCAAGGCTGTGGTCGAGGATGACCATGCTCTGTGGATCGCGAAATTCAACCGCAAGGACGATCAGTGGAACCACGCCCGTGTCGAGCGTGCAATGCTGCAACTCGCCCGTGCCTGCGGCATTCACAGCGCCGAGAGTAAACTTGCAACCATCGGGGATCGTGACACGCTGCTCGTCAAGCGCTTCGACCGCGAGCATACAGTCTCAGGATATCGCCGCGCACGGATGCTCAGCGCGTTGACTCTGCTCCGCGCCGAAGACACGCATCAGGACCGCGCGAAATGGTCCTATGTGCTGCTCGCTGAAGAGCTGCGTCGCATCAGCGACCAGCCGAAGGCAGATGCGCACGAACTCTTCCGACGCATGTGCTTTAACGCGCTGATCAGCAACACCGACGATCACCCGCGCAACCATGCAGTGATTGCCATGGAGAGTGATTGGAAGCTGTCGCCAGCCTATGACCTGGTCCCCGACATGCCGATCAGTCTCGAGCGCCGCGACCTTGCCCTTGAATGCGGCGATATGGGCCGCTACGCGCACGCCGGCAACCTGCTCTCGCAATCCGCCCGCTTTCTGCTGGAGCCGCAAGAGGCAGAGGCCATGATTGCTGAGCTGGAACAGACCGTACGAGATCGCTGGTATGAGGTTGCCCGCCGCGAGGGTGTGAGCGAGAAGGACTGCGTGACCATCCGACCCGCCTTTGCATATGCAGGGTTTCGGCTGCCGATATCCGCGGATGCCGTATGAGCGCGAGAGTTCCGAATTTCTGACTGCGGTGTTTTGGGCGAGGGGCGCGCTCGTTGCGGCCGGCTGGACCGGTCGCGAAGGCGGTGCAGTGCTGATCGGCGCAGGAGTCCCTGCCGCCGGCGCGCGGGGCTAGGGGCGGCGCGGTGGTGGATTCGCCGAGGTGGGCGAGGATGGCGCGAATCGAGGCGGGTTCGGTGAGGAAGGCGAACAGGCGCAGCGGGTCGTGGCAGCGCGGACAGGTGAGCGGGCACGGGAATCGCGGGATCCGGCGCCGGCACCGAAACTGGCGCCGGCCGGCCGGGCGCAGTCGCGAAGCAGCCGTTCGAGGTTGCTGGCGCGGGGCTTCAGCGCTTGGTCGTGCGGCCGATCCAGTCGTCGATCCGGAGATCGGCAACGCGGGAGAACTCGCGCTGGTTGTGCGTGACCAGGATCGCGTCGAGCGACAGCGCGTGTGCGGCGATAAGCGTGTCGAGTGGACCGATCGGTGAGCCGGCGTTGGCGAGCGTGGCGCGCACCGGCCCATAATTCAGCGCTGCGCGCTCGTCGTAGGGTGCGACCTCGATCGCCAGCAGGAACTCCTGCAGCGCCGCGGCGCTATCCCGCGGGCGGGAACTGCGCGCCGCACCGTACGCCAGCTCACTCAGGGTGATCGAGGAGATGCCGACCTGGCCGACGGACTTGGTGCGTAGCTTGCGCAGGACCGTCTCCGGCTGACGCCTGATGATCGCGATGCAGGTGTCGGTGTCCAGCATCCACCTCATGCCAGCGGCTCCCGCGCCTCGGCCGCCGCCGGCTGGTCGCGCTCCTGCATGAAGTCGGCCGGGAACTTCGCCAGGCTGTCGATCAAGGCATACCAGGAGCGGGCCTTGGGCAGCAGCACCACGGCATCGCCAACCCGCTTGATCAGTACCTCGGTGCCGGTGAAGCGGAACTCCTTCGGCAAGCGGACGGCCTGGCTCTCACCGTTCCTGAACAGCTTGGCGGTTTTCATGAGTGGGGCTCCAGAGATATATATAAACAGTATATACTCGCGACGGATAGGCGGGTAGGCGGGCGCGCGCGGTGGCGCTTGGGAGTCTGACTGCGGTGCATTGGGCGGGATCCCGCGATTACTTGCCGGTCACGGCGCCGTCCGGATGGCTATTCTGCAAGCGTCCATTTGCCTGGCCCGCATCGATCTCCGCCAGCAGCGCCGCCCCGCCATAGACCTGCTCGAGCGCCGCGCGCAGGAACGCCGGGTGCACGGCGACCGTGCGGTTCATGCGCTCGTCGAACCAGTAGCTGCCGGCGATCGAGTGGATGTTGCCGTCGAATACCAGGCCGACCAGCTCACCGTGTGCGTTCAGCATCGGGCTGCCCGAGTTGCCGCCGACCACGTCGTTGTCGGTGATGAAGTTGGCCCGCGTCGCCGGCGCGAGCCGCTCCCGGGCCGCGAGCCAGCGCTCGGGGATCCGGAACGGCTCCTGCCCGGTGGCGCGCTCGAAGGCGCGGCTGAGCTCGGTCCACGGCCGGACTTCCTCGCCCAGTTCGTTCCAGCCGCGCATCGCACCATAGGACAGCCGCAGCGTGAAGGTCGCATCCGGATACACGCTGGTGCCGAGTGCGGAAAAGCGTGCGCGGGCAATCGCCTCCTGTCCGCGCCGTACCGGCCCTTCGACCTCCTGCTCATAGCGCTTGCGCAGCGCGCGCGACGCCGGGTCCACCGCCACCGCCAGCCGGATCATCGGATCGTCGCTCGCGTCGATGGCGGCCTGGCCACCATCGTAGAGAGCCACTCGCACCGCTGGATCGGCGAGCCGGCTGCCACGGGTCAGCCGCTCAGCCAGCGCATCCGGTGATTCCGCGCCGAATACCTGGCGCACCAGTTCGTGATCGGGGCCCAGCCACTCGCGCATGCGCTCCAGCGCGAACGACAGCCTGAGGATCTCGAGCTCCGGATAGACCGGAGTTGCAGCTCGCAGGTCCTGCTCCAGGGCTGGCAGGCGCGCGTCCGTGTAGTCGGCGAGGCGCGACTCGTTCGGCAGGCGGCGTTCCGCTGCTGCGCGGACCAGCCGGCGGGCGTGCGCGAACAAGGTGTTGTTGAATCCGGCGCGATCCTCGAGGAACGTGTAGGGCACGAGGATCGTGCGCCAGACCTGCTGCGCCGCGGCGATGTCGTCCCAGGCGCTGGCTGTCGAGGCCAGCGCCGGATCGGCCGCGACCCGCGCGCGCAGCCCGGCCTCGCTCTGGCCGGCGCTGGCGAGCAGCTCCGGATCCAGCAGCGCATCGAACTGTTTGCGCCGGACCTTGATCGAGTTCTCGACCGAATTCAGCACCGGCTCGGTCGTGCGCTTCGGCTCGGCTCCGGTCTTGGCGTACTGGATCAGCCGGCCGCGCAGCTCGGCGTAGCGCAGCAGCCAGAACGGCAGGAAGTACTGGCGCTGGGTCTCGAGCTGAGCGACCGTCAGCAGGCGGTCGGTATTGCCGGGATGCCCGGTGACGAACACCGGGTCTCCGGGCTGGACGCCATCCCAGTTCACGCGCAGGTGTCCTGGCGTGGACACCGGCTGTCCGTTCTGCCAGGCACGCAGGATGCTGGCGTCCAGGCACCAGCGCGGGAACTGGAAGTTGTCCGGGTCGCCGCCGAATCCGGCGATGTCGCGCTCGGGCGCGAACACCAGCCGGACGTCGTCGTAGCGCCGGTACTTGTAGAGCCAGAACTGGCCACCCTGGTAGAGCGCCACGCGCTCGCACTTGAGCGGACCACCGGCAGCCTTCGCCGCGGCTTCTTCGCAGGCCTGCTCGAGACGGGTCAGTTCGCGCCGGCGGGCATCGACCAGCTGCGCCGCCGGTACACCGGCGGTCGCCGCCGTGACCCGATCGGTGACTTCCTCCATGTCGACGAGCACCGACAGCGCCGCACCCTGGCAGCGCAGTTCCTGCTCGCGGCCGGAGGCGAGGAAGCCGCCGGCCAGCAGGTCGCGATCCGCAGTCGAGTTCTCGGCAATGCAGTCCTCGGCGCAGTGGTGGTTGGTCAGCACCATGCCGTCGCCCGAGATGAACGAGCCGGTGCAGCCGCCTTCGAGGCGCACCGTCGCGAGACGCGCGCGGTCGAGCCACGGGCGGTCGAGCGTGACGCCGCGGCGTGCGGCGATCGCCGCCAGCGGCGGATTGTCGAAGGTCCACAGGCCTTCGTCGGCGCTGGCCAGGAACGCCAGCAATGCGCCGGCCACGGCGCTGGTGATTCGCTGCATGATGATGCCCCTCGGAACTTGCGCAACCGCCGTCCGGCGGCGATGGCCGCTATCGTAACCGCCCAGCTGCCGTCACGGGACCTCCGGACTTGATCGCCTCAAGCCTGGCCCGCAGGTCTTCGGGCGCAGTGAAAATGAACGCCCGGCCCGCCTTGGACTTGGCCAACAGGCCCAGGTCGACGAGGGCGAGCAAGTCAGTCCGGGCGGTCTGGTAAGTCACGTGGTGTGAGGATTGATGCCGGTCAATCCGGTAGACGGATTGCGGGTTCCTGATGGCGTGGTCAATCAACGCCAGTTGGCGATGATTGAGGCGTTCGCGCAGAGCCGGCGAGTGTTCGATGAGCTGCTGGGCATGTCGCTGTTCTTCGACTTTTCTCCGCAGGTACTCGTGTAGTTCTGCGATGGCCTGCTTGAGCGCGTTCAACTGGTGGAGCAGAAAGTAGGTCGTGTCGTTGTCGTCTGTCTCGGTGTACAGGTATGCGCGGACATACTGGGCGGGGGCGCGCCTGATGACGCTGGAAATAGAGACAAGCTCAAGCAGCCAGTAACCGCGCTGGGCCATGCACCAGTAGAAGAGCGCGCGAGCTGTTCGCCCATTGCCGTCGGCGAACGGATGATCGTAGCCAAGCATGAAGTGCAGCAGAATGGCTCGTACGACCGGGTGCACGAATGGTTCGTCTGAACGGTCGTTGGCAAATCGGCACAGCAGTTCCATGCGCGCTGGAATTTCTTCTGCTGCCGGAGGTATGTGCAGGGTCTCGTTGCTCCGGATATCCGCGACAGTGATGTCTTCGTCGGGGCGGCGCCAGCACCCGGCAGCGCTGGCGTCGTCCAGTGTTTCGGTGGTGAGAATTCGTTGCAGCTCGAGGATGATCCCGGGGGTCAGGGCTTGCCGGTAGTGATCACGAATGAACTGCATCGCAGCGTAGTTGTTCATGATCATCTGCTCGCCCCGGTCGCGCGGCTTGCGTCCCCGCTGCAACATGTCCTTGGCAACCTTGTGGGTGGTGGCCGCGCCCTCGAGCTGGCTTGAAGTAATGGCCTCCTCCATCAGTGACCTGACGATGTAGCGATCCCGGTTCTGGGGTGTCGTCACCAGCTCCGGGATCTGGATGTCGCCCGCAGCGTTGCGGTCGACCTCGTGCAATAGCGATTGCACGCTGTCAGGAGCGCAGTAGCTGAATGAGCGACCGGCCTTGTCGCGAAGAAGGAGCAGAGGCCGAGCCATTGGCTGACGTGCGAGCCTGGTCGCCAGCCACCATTCCTCGTGACGGAATCCTGGGGGCGCCGGTCGGTGACGGAGCTCGTCCCAGTGCAGGTAGGCGCCGTTTGGTTGTCCGCCGATGCCTGACTGGATGAGCTCGATCAGCCGGTTCGGCTGGCCCCCGAACTTCTGCAGGAGCTCTGGAGTTCCTGGCGGAAAGGGAGGTGAGCGCATGAGTAGCGGATCTACTAATTCAATACAAATTAGTAGATAATTTAGGCTCGATCCGGGCTCGCTGCAAGCAATTTATTACTAATTAAACCAGAATCAGTAATTCGCTGTTCTCCGCCCGGATGCGCCCGGAGCCGCAGGGCGCGATTTCGGCCCGCTACTCGCCGGTCAGCAGCAGCAGCGGCGTACCCTCGGGGGCGAGCAGCAGGCGGTTGTGTGCCGGATCGAGCGGCAGCGGCAGCCGTGGGGCGAAGGCGAACCCGGCCTCCTTGAGCGCCGCGATCCGCCCGGCCATGGCCGGGTCATGGAACGCGAGTGCCAGGCCCTGCAGTCCCGGCGCGGCAAGCAGCGCGATGTTCAGCGTGTCGCTGGTCAGCCCGATGCGCACGGGCGGGTCGCCGGCCTGCTCGGCCGCGACGAAGCCGAGCCGCTCCCAGAAGCCCACTGCGGCCGGCAGGTCCTCGGCCGGCAGCGCGATCTCCTCGAACCAGCCGAGGCGCGAGGTCTGCCCCGGTGGCCGGCTCACTGGCGAAAAGGTGCGGGCCTCCAGCAGCCGGACCGTCAGGCCGCCGGGCGCGATGAATTCCGCGAGGTTGAAGACATCAGTGCCGAGGCGCCGGGATTCGAACTCGATTCCGAGTCGCTCCAGCTGCTCGATCCCGGCGAGCAGCTCGGGCAGCACGAAGGACAGCGAGGGCGACGGGATCTCGTGCTGGTGCAGACCGATTGCGAGCCGGCCGTCGGTAACGACCGCGTACGGATGGCGCCAGGCCTCGCCGGTCCGCGCCTGCGTGAAGCCAAGGCTGTCGTAGAACGCGAGCGAGGCGAGCACGTCCGGGGCGTGCACGCTGAGCTCGAGAAAGCGGCCGATCATGCGCTCACCGCGCTGCTGGCCGGTTTCGCGCCTGGCCAGCCCCGGCAGTGCCGGGCCACCAGAGCTGCGAGGCTGTTCGCGTGCGCGGGGCGCTCGTTCAACGCTGGAACGTAATCGAAGGCGACGCCGCCCGCCGCGAGAAACGCCTCCCGCCCGCGCATCGCGATTTCCTCCAGGGTCTCGAGACAGTCCACTGCGAATCCCGGACAGACGACGGCGATGCGCCGGCCCTGCGCGGCGAGCTCGGCGAGGCGCTGTTCCGTGTAGGGCTCGAGCCAGCGCTGGCGGCCGACCCGCGACTGGAACGCGACCGACCAGGCAGCGGCCGGCAGTGCCAGG
>SCUD01000045.1 GCA_004297335.1 Gammaproteobacteria bacterium | reverse complement strand
CCCGATGTAGAGATCCTGCGCACCGAGCACCTCGGCCCAGGCGAGCGCGCAGGCGAGGAATACCGTGTTGCGCGCCGGCACGTAGGTTACCGGGATGCCCTCCCCCGGCTGCTCGGGCACCGCAATGCCGGTGTCTGTCAGCGCCGAGCCGCCGAAGCCGCCGATCGGCAGCGGCAGGATCCGGTGTTCGACGGCACCGAGCGCCGCCGCGACCCGGCTGGCCGCCTCGAGCTCGGCCCGGTGCCGCTGCCCGTAGTCGAAGGAGAGCGCATGGCAGCGATGCCCGCGCGAGCGCGCGACCGCAAGCACCGTTGCGGAATCGAGCCCGCCGGAAAGCAGGACGATGGCAGGTCTTTCAGTGTCCAGGGAGGTCTCCCCACAGCAGCTTGTGCAACTGGAGCTGCATCCGCACCGGCAGGCGGTCAGCCAGGATCCATTCGGCGAGATCGCGCGGGGCCACTGAGGCGTGGCTCGGCGAAAACAATACCTGGCAGCGCTCGTGCAGGCCGCGCTCCTGGATGAACTGGCGACTCCACTCGTAGTCGGCGCGATCGCAGATCACGAACTTGAGCTGGTCCGTTGCACGCAGCTCGCGAAGATTCCCGGCAAGGTTGGCCTCGACCTCACCGGAACCCGGTGTCTTGACGTCGATGACGCGCACAATGCGCGGATCAATGCCGTTCGTATCGAGCGCACCGCTCGTCTCCAGCGAGACGGCAAAGCCGGAGTCGCACAGCTCCGCGAGCAGCCGCGCGCAGTCCTTCTGCGCGAGCGGTTCGCCGCCGGTCACGCAGACATGCCGTAGGCCGGCGGCCCGGGCCTCGTCAACCAGCGCGCTGATCCCGCGCCATTCACCGCCCTGGAAGGCATAGCTCGTGTCGCAATAGTGGCAACGCAGCGGACAGCCGGTCAGCCGGATGAAGAACGTCGGCCAGCCGACGGCGTCGCCCTCGCCCTGCAGTGACGAGAAAGTCTCGGTCACCCGCAGGCGCGGAACCGGCTCCGGCGCGGGCATGCTGGCTCCTCAGTGCTTCTCGGCGGTCATGCGCGCCAGGCGCTTGCGGGCCTCGCCGGCGACCGATGCCTCGGGATACTCGCTCAGCACGCGTTCGAAGGCCGCGCGGGCCGCCGGATATTCCCGCTGCAGGTAATGCACCTCGCCGAGCCAGTATTGGGCATTCGGCGCGCGTTCATGCCCGGCATGGCTGGCGAGGAACTGGTTCAGTGCCACCCCGGCCTCGTCATAGCGTCCCGCTTTCATCAGCGCGAGCGCCTGCTGGTAGGCGGCCTCGGCCCCGCTGGCCTCCGCCGCGGCGCTGGCCGCGGCGAGGCGCTCCTCCACGCTGCGCAGACGCTGGTCCAGGTCGACGTACTGGTCCCGCTGGCGGCCCTGCGCGGCCGCGAGCGCATGCCGCAGTTCCTCGACTTCACCGCGCAGGCGGCGCTGCTCGGCCTCCAGTGCCGCGAGCTGGCGGGCCATCTCGACCAGCGCCTGGTTCTCGAGCTGCCGCTCGACCACGGCCATGCGCTGCTCGAGGAAATCGATGCGCTCGCCCCGCGACTGCGGCAGCGCCGGGCCGGCGAACAGCACCGCCAGCGCGACGGCGCCGGCGGTGCCAGGCCGCCGCCAACGCTCAGCGGCCGTAGACAATCTCGACCCGCCGGTTCCGCGTCCAGGCCGAATCATCGCTGCCATCGACGGCGGGCCGCTCCTCACCGTAGCTGACCGTCGTGACCTGAGCGTCCGCGGCACCCTGCAGCAGCAGCGCGCGGCGCACCGCCTGGGCCCGGCGCTCGCCGAGTGCGATGTTGTACTCGCGAGTGCCGCGCTCGTCGGTATGACCCTCGAGCCGCACGCGGGTCGCGCCCATCGTTGCCAGGTGCCGGGCGTGGGCGCTGATCGCGCCGGCGAAATCCGCGCGGATGTCGCTGCTGTCATACTCGAAATAGATGACCAGCGCGGCACCGGCGGGGCCCGTCGTCGCAGACCCGGTCCCGCCGGCCCCGGGCAGCTCGCGCGCTTCGCCGACGCGCCCCTCGCCCGCGGCACCGGTCGCCGCCGGTTCCTGTGTCGCCGCGGGCTCCGCCGGTGGCGGCAAGGTCATCGGCTTCTTCGGGCAACCGGCCAGCGCGAGGGCACCGGCAGCGATCAGCAGCGTGAATCTCAGACGCATCATGTCAACTCCTTGGCAGGCGGCGACGCAGGACCATCGCCGCGGATTTCTAGCACAACAGAGCCGGTATCGCCATGCGGGATCATGGCAGGAACGGCGACCAGGCCGGCTCGCGTACCTCGCCCGCGCTCGCCGCGAGGCGCTGCTGCACCCGTCCGTCGGTGGAGACCGTCGCGAGTACGCCGCGGCCGCCCTCGCGGGTCGCGTAGATGATCGTCGCTCCGTTCGGCGCATAGCTCGGTGACTCGTCGAGCCGGCCATTGCTGAGGATCCGCTGGCCGCCGCGTTCGAGGTCGATGGCCGCGATGCGGAAGGCCTCGCGATCGATGGTTACGACGGCGAGTTCCCGGCCGTCCGGCGACACCCGCGGGCGCGCATTGTAGCGACCCTCGAAGGTCACCCGGCGCGCCTGCTCGCCGGCGCCGATGCCGATCCGGTACACCTGCGGACCACCGGCGCGATCCGAGGTGAAGTAGAGCGACTGACCGTCGGGCGCCCAGGCCGGCTCGGTGTCGATCGCCGGATCGTCGGTGATGCGGCGCAATTCCTGGCTCGCGAGCGTCAGCAGCCAGACGTCCACGTTGCCATCGCGACGCGAGAGCGCAAGCGCGAGCCTGCTGCCGTCGGGCGACCAGGCCGGCGCGCTGTTGATGCCGGAGCGGGCCGAAACCCGCACCTGATCTCCGGTCCGCAGCGTCTGCACATAGATCGCCGGCGTACCGCCGTGAAAGGAAACATAGGCCAGCGAGCGCCCATCCGGCGACCAGGCCGGCGACATCACCGGCTCCGGCGAACGAAATACGACTCGTTCGTTGGCACCGTCGGCGTCCGCCACGACCAGCCGGTAGTTGCGCGCGGTGGCCCGGCCGTCCACCGCAACCCAGGCGAGGCGCGTCGCAAAAGCGCCGCGTATGCCGAGGATCCGCTCGTAGATCGCATCGGCGACGCGGTGGCTCGCCAGCTTGAGCGCGCCGCCGTCGGCCGGCAACGCGAGCCCGAGAATGCGCTGGCCGGTGACTGCGTGTACCAGTTCATAGCGCAGCTCGTAGCGCCCGCCCTCGATCCGCGCCAGGCGGCCAACGACGACGTAGTCCACCTTCAGCAGCCGCCAGGCCGCGGCATCCACGCGCGCCGACTCGTGTGGCAGCTCGATCAGGTCGGCGCGCGGCAGCGCCCGGAAGCGGCCACTGCGCTCGAGATCGGCCTGGACCGTCGCGGCGACATCCCAGGGCGCCGGCTCCGCACCCTCCCAGCCGAAGGGCACGACCGCAATCGGCACGGCCTCGGCCATGCCCCTCAGGATCTGCACGGTCAGCTGCGCCTGCGCCGGGACAGCGAGCATCAGCATCAGCGCGAGGCTCATCAGGGCACTGCATTTCCGGCTCATGCTCACTCCTCGGGCGTGAAGACCAGGCGGATCTCGCGTTCGAACAACGCCGGCTCCGGAGGTGCCGGCAACGGTGACGCATTCTGCACCGCCGTCTCGATGGATCGGCGCAGCGCCTCGCCCCCGGCGCATTCGCCGAAACGCAGGCCGACGACCTCGCCACCCGGAATCTGCAGCACATGGACCGTGCAGTTCGTGCCGGGACGGATACCGGGCGGTCGGAACCAGCGCCGCTCGACGTGCGCCTGGATTGCCGCAACGTACT
>SCUD01000044.1 GCA_004297335.1 Gammaproteobacteria bacterium | reverse complement strand
GCCCGGGGACAACATCAAGATGGTGGTGGAGCTGATTGCGCCGATCGCGATGGAGGAGGGGCTGCGCTTCGCGATTCGCGAGGGCGGCCGCACCGTCGGCGCCGGCGTAGTCGCGAAGGTGCTGAAGTAGGCGCGGTAACAACGGAAGGGCAGTAGCTCAATTGGCAGAGCAGCGGTCTCCAAAACCGCAGGTTGGGGGTTCGATTCCCTCCTGCCCTGCCACCGCCCGCGGGCGCTGAGCGAGCCGTTCACTGACGGACGCGGAATGAACGAACAGGTCAGCAAGTCGGGCGTCGAGGTGATCGACGCCCTGAAGCTCGCGCTCGCCGGTGCCGCGGTTGTCGGCGGCGTGGTGGCCTATTACTGGCTGGCCGACCAGCCGACGGCGCTGCGCATCCTGCTGGTGCTCGCCGGCACGGCGGCCGGCGCCGCGCTGGCGTACTGGTCGGCGCCGGGCCGCGAGTTGTGGCTGTACGTGCATGGTTCGCGGGTCGAGCTGCGCAAGATGGTCTGGCCGACCCGCCAGGAAACCTGGCGCACGACACTGGTCGTGTTCCTGTTCGTGGTGCTGCTGGGAGTGTTCTTCTGGCTGGTCGACATGCTGCTGGCCTGGGGCGTTCGCCAGGTCACCGGAACCGGGGGCTGATGCCGTGGCGCTGAACTGGTATGTCGTGCACGCCTACTCGAATTTCGAGCACAAGGTGGCGAAGAGCCTCAAGGAACGCATCCGGCTGCACGGCCTCGAGGCCAAGTTCGGGGAGGTGCTGGTGCCGACCGAGGAGGTCGTCGAGATGCGCGGCGGCCAGAAGCGCCGGAGCGAGCGCAAGTTCTTCCCGGGCTACGTCCTCGTGCAGATGCAGATGGACGACGATGCCTGGCACCTGGTCAAGGAGACGCCGAAGGTCCTCGGCTTCATTGGCGGGACGCCGGAAAAGCCAGCGCCGATCACCGAGCGCGAGGCCAATGCGATCCTGCGCCGGGTCGAGGAGGGTGTCGAGAAGCCGCGGCCGAAGGTGCTGTTCGAGCCCGGCGAGCTCGTCCGCGTGGTCGACGGGCCGTTCAACGACTTCACCGGAGTCGTCGAGTCGGCCAACTATGAAAAGAGCCGCCTGCAGGTCGCGGTGCAGATTCTCGGCCGGTCGACGCCGGTCGAGCTGGAATTCGGGCAGGTGGAGAAGGTCTGAACCGGGGAGCCGCGAGGCGCCTGTACCCGGGAGTGAGGAACGATGGCGAGGAAAGTAACGGGTTATATCAAGCTGCAGATCCCTGCGGGCGGGGCCAACCCCAGTCCGCCGGTCGGGCCGGCGCTCGGCCAGCAGGGCGTCAACATCATGGAGTTCTGCAAGCAGTTCAATGCCGCGACGCAGACCCTCGAGAAGGGCCTGCCAACCCCGGTCGTGATCACGGTCTTCAGCGACCGCAGCTTCACGTTCATCATGAAGACGCCGCCGGCCGCCGTGCTGGTGCGCAAGGCGATCGGCATCGACAAGGGCTCGGGCACGCCGAACACCCGCAAGGTCGGCGTCATCAACCGGGCGCAGCTCGAGCAGATCGCGCGGACCAAGATGCCGGACCTGACCGCTGCCGACCTGGATGCCGCGGTGCGGACGATCGCTGGCAGCGCCCGCAGCATGGGCGTCGACGTGGAGGGACTCTGACATGGCAGCAGTCGGCAAACGCCAGCAGGCCTGGCGTGAACGCGTGCAGCCCGGCCGGCAGTATCCGCTGGACGAGGCGCTGGACCTGGTCCGCGAGCTGGCGCGGGCCAAGTTCGACGAGACCGTGGACGTCGCGGTCAATCTCGGTATCGACGCCACCAAGTCCGACCAGCAGGTGCGCGGCTCGACGGTGATGCCGAATGGCACCGGCCGCAAGGTTCGCGTCGCGGTGTTCACGCAGGGCAAGAACGCCGACGCGGCGCGCGAGGCCGGGGCTGACATCGTCGGCTTCGAGGACCTCGCGGAGAAGATCAAGCAGGGCCAGATCGACTTCGATGTGGTGATCGCCAGCCCCGACGCGATGCGCGTGGTCGGCCAGCTCGGCCAGATCCTCGGCCCCCGTGGCCTGATGCCGAACCCGAAAGTCGGCACCGTGACGCCGGACGTCGCCGGTGCGGTCCGCAATGCGAAAGCGGGCCAGGTCCGCTACCGCTGCGACAAGGGTGGCATCGTGCACTGCACGATCGGCAAGGCCAGTTTTGCCACTCCGGCGCTGCGCGAGAACCTGATGGCGCTGCTCGGCGACCTGCAGAAGGCCAAGCCGTCGACCGCGAAGGGCGTGTACCTGCAGCGCGTGACCGTGTCCTCGACCATGGGTCCGGGCGTGGCAGTCGACCGCGGATCGCTGGGGATCTGAGTGATTTCGGGTCGCGGGCGCGGGCCCGCGACCGAATGGGCCGGCCGGCCTGATGGGCCAGCCGGGCCATCCAAGACCGCAGGCGGGGCGCCGGCCCCTTAATGATGGCCTGCGCAGATGGTGGTACCCGAGTCAGTGCTCACTGGTGACGGTCGCCATCAACCGGCCACGGGGCCGGCGGGGTGCAGGGCGCAGGGTCGCCAGGAGGATTCGATGCCGTTGAAGCTGGAAGACAAGAAGGCGCTGGTCACCGAGGTGCAGGCCGTGGCGCGTACGGCGCTCTCGGTCGTTGCGGCGGAATACCGTGGCCTGACGGTGACGCAGATTACCGGGTTGCGCGCGAAGGCGCGTGCGTCCGGCGTGTGGCTGCGCGTCGTCAAGAACACGCTTGCGCGTCGCGCGGTGGCCGGCACGGCGTACGAATGCATCGCCGGGAGTCTCCATGGACCGCTGATCCTCGCGTTCTCGCGCGAGGATCCGGGCGCTGCGGCGCGGGTCGTCCGCGAGTTCGCCAAGGGCAACGAGCGGCTCGTGCCGACGCTGGTCGCACTCGGCGGCCGGTCCTATCCGGCCAGCGACCTCGAGCGCGTCGCGAGCCTGCCAACGCGCAACGAGGCGCTGTCGATGCTGCTCGGAGTGTGCAAGGCGCCGGTGGCAAGGCTCGTGCGCACGCTGGCCGAGCCGCACGCGAAGCTGGTCCGGACCGTGGCGGCCGTCAAGGACGCCCGGGCCGCGGCCGGCGCCTGAGATACGGCAGGACAATACTGGATTCGGGTTTTTGACGTTTCATCTGGAGTAAATGCAATGGCTGCTAGCAAGGAAGAGATTCTCGACGCAATCGCCAACATGACCGTCATGGAGGTCGTCGACCTCGTGAAGATGATGGAGGACAAGTTCGGCGTGACGGCTGCCGTGCCGGTCGCGGCCGCCGCGGCTGCCGCCGGTGGTGCCGCTGCCCCGGCCGCCGAGGAACAGACCGAGTTCACGGTGACGATGAAGGCCTATCCGGCCGACAAGAAGGTCGTCGTCATCAAGGTGGTCCGCGAGATCACCAGCCTCGGCCTCAAGGAAGCCAAGGACCTGGTCGAGGGCGTGCCGTCGACGATCAAGGAGGCCGTGTCGAAGGCCGATGCCGAGAAGTTCAAGAAGCAGCTCGAAGACGTCGGCGCCACCGTCGAGGTCAAGTAAGGACCTCCATGCGCGGGCTTCGCGCCGCGCCGTTGCTGGCACCGGACGCTGCCGGAACCGGCCCCCGCAAGGGGGCCGGTGGCGCGGCGCTGTCCGGCCTGCCGCTGTTGTTCAATTACGCATAGGGTGAACCCGATGGCCTACACCTTCACCGAGAAGAAGCGCATCCGGAAGAACTTCGGCCGCAGCCGCGGGGTTCTCGACGTGCCGCCGCTGCTCGCGATCCAGACCGAGTCCTATGCGCAGTTCCTGCAGATCGACGAGTCGCGGTCGCTGCATGCGGAGCTCAGTGCCCACGAGGGCGGCCAGGCGGCCGGTGGCAGGCTGCTGTCCGAGGAGCAGGAACGGGCCATCATCGACCGGCGCCTGCGGCGCGCCGGGCTGCACGCGGCATTCCAGAGCGTGTTCCCGATCCGCAGCTATTCGGGCCACGCCACGCTCGAGTACGTCTACTACTACCTCGGCGAACCGGTGTTCGAGGTCAAGGAATGCCAGCTGCGTGGCCTGACCTACGCGGCACCGATCCGCGTGCGGCTGCGGCTGCGGGTCATGGACAAGGAGTCGCCGGGAGCATCCCGCGTGCGGCGCCAGATCGAGCAGGAGGTCTATCTCGGCGAGCTGCCGCTGATGACCGAGAACGGCACCTTCATCGTCAATGGCACCGAGCGGGTGGTCGTGTCGCAGCTGCACCGCAGCCCGGGCGTGATCTTCGACCACGATCGCGGCAAGACGCACAGCTCCGGCAAGCTGCTGTTCCAGGCGCGGGTGATCCCGTACCGCGGTTCCTGGCTCGACTTCGAGTTCGACGCCAAGGATTGCCTGTTCGCGCGCATCGACCGGCGCCGCAAGCTGCCGGTCTCGATCCTGCTGCGTGCGCTCGGCTACTCGAACCCGGAGATCCTGGACCTGTTCTTCGACCGCAACATCTTCCACCTGACCGGGCAGGGGCCGGAACTCGAGCTGGTACCGGAGCGGCTGCGCGGCGAAACCGCGCTGTTCGAGATCAGCGCCGGCGGCAAGGTCATCGTCGAGGAAGGCCGTCGCATCACCGCGCGGCACGTGCGCCAGCTCGAGGAGGCCGGCGTCACCCGCCTCGCGGTACCGCCCGAGTACCTCGAGACCAAGGTCCTGGCACACGACGTCGCCGACCCGAATACCGGCGAGGTGCTGGCCAGCGCCAACGAGGTGCTGAGCGCGGCGGCGGTCGAGCGCTTCACCAAGGCCGGAGTCACGCAGATCGCGACGCTGTTCGTCAATGATCTCGACCGCGGCCCCTACATGTCCGATACGCTGCGCATCGACGAGACCAAGACGCGGCTCGAGGCCCTGATCGAAATCTACCGGATGATGCGTCCGGGCGAGCCGCCGACCAAGGACGCGGCGGAGAACCTGTTCCACAACCTGTTCTTCAACTCCGAGCGCTACGACCTGTCGGCCGTGGGCCGCATGAAGTTCAACCGGCGGGTGAATCGCGAGTGCCCGGCGGGCCTGACCGGCGCGAGTGCCGAGCGCTGGCTGGAGGAGCCGACGATCCTGTACGACGGCCGTTATTTCCGCGGCTATTCCGAGCAGCGCCGTGACGACGCGGCCGCCGCGCTGTTCGGGCAGTACGGCGAGGGCCTGTCCGACGTGGTCGACGTGCTGCGCACGCTGATTGCGATCAAGAACGGCGACGGCAAGGTCGATGACATCGACCACCTCGGCAATCGCCGCGTGCGCTGCGTCGGCGAGATGGCCGAGGTCGCTTTCCGGATCGGGCTGGTGCGCGTCGAGCGCGCGGTCAAGGAGCGCCTGACGCTGGCCGAGAGCGAGGACATCAACCCGCAGGACATGATCAACGCCAAGCCGGTGGCTGCGGCGGTCAAGGAGTTCTTTGGCTCCTCGCAGCTGTCGCAGTTCATGGACCAGAACAACCCGCTGTCGGAGATCACGCACAAGCGGCGCGTCTCGGCGCTCGGCGAGGGTGGGCTGAAGCGCGAGCGCGCCGGCTTCGAGGTCCGCGACGTGCATCCGACCCACTACGGGCGCGTATGCCCGATCGAGACTCCGGAAGGACCGAACATCGGCCTGATCAACTCGCTGGCGGTGTACGCGCGCACCAACAAGTACGGATTCCTCGAGACGCCGTACCGGCGGGTGCGCGACAGCCGCGTGACCGGCGAGGTCGACTACCTTTCGGCGATCGAGGAGAGCGAGTTCGTGATCGCGCAGGCCAACGCGCCGCTGGACGGGGACGGCCGCTTCGGCGACGGGCTGGTGTCGTGCCGGTTCCAGAACGAGTTCACGCTGATGCCGACGGACCGGATCGCGTACATGGACGTTTCGCCGCGACAGATCGTCTCGGTTGCCGCCGCACTGATTCCGTTCCTCGAGCACGATGATGCGAACCGCGCGTTGATGGGCTCGAACATGCAGCGCCAGGCCGTGCCGACGCTGCGGGCGGCGACGCCGCTGGTCGGTACCGGCATCGAACGCACGGTGGCCATCGACTCGGGTGTGGTCGTGGTCGCGCGCCGTGGCGGCGTGGTCGACTCGGTGGATGCCTCGCGCATCGTCGTCCGCGTCGATGCCGCCGAGGTGACGGTGGGCGAGCCGGGCGTCGATATCTACAACCTGACCAAGTACACGCGCTCGAACCAGAACACCTGCATCAACCAGCGGCCGCTGGTCCGGGTCGGTGACGTGATCGCGAAGGGTGACGCACTGGCCGACGGGCCGTCGACCCACCTCGGCGAGCTGGCGCTCGGCCAGAACGTGCTGGTCGCGTTCATGCCGTGGAACGGCTACAACTTCGAGGATTCGATCCTGATCTCGGAGCGGGTCGTCGAGGAGGATCGCTTCACCACGATCCACATCGAGGAACTGACCTGCGTCGCCCGCGACACCAAGCTCGGGTCCGAGGAAATCACCGCGGACATTCCCAACGTCGGCGATTCGGCGCTGGCCCGGCTCGACGAGGCCGGTATCGTGTTCATCGGCGCCGAAGTTCGCGCCGGCGACATCCTGGTCGGCAAGGTCACGCCGAAGGGCGAGACCCAGCTGACCCCGGAGGAGAAGCTGCTGCGGGCCATCTTCGGCGAGAAGGCCTCGGACGTGAAGGACACCTCGCTGCGGGTGCCGCCGGGCATGGACGGGACGGTCATCGACGTGCGCGTGTTCACGCGCGACGGCGTCGACCGCGACTCGCGGGCGCTGGCGATCCAGAAGGCGGAAATCGAAAAGGTCCGCAAGGACCTCAACGACCAGCGCCGGATCCTCGAGGACGACCTGTTCGCGCGGCTGCGCTCGGAGCTGGTCGGCCAGGTCGCCAGCGGCGGTCCGCACCGGCTCAAGGCGGGCAGCGAGGTCGGCACGGCTTACCTCGACGAGCTGCCGCGGGACGAGTGGTTCGAGATCCGGCTGCGCGACGAGATCGCGAGTGAGGCACTCGAGGCCGCACGGCGGCGCCTGGCCGAGCAGCACCGTGAGTTCGATCGGCGCTTCGAGGCCAAGAAGGTCAAGATCACTGCCGGTGACGATCTGGCGCCGGGCGTCCTGAAGATGGTCAAGGTCTACCTCGCGGTCAAGCGCCGCATCCAGCCCGGCGACAAGATGGCCGGCCGGCACGGCAACAAGGGCGTCGTGTCGACGATCGTGCCGATCGAGGACATGCCGCACCTGGCCGACGGTACGCCGGTCGACATCGTGCTGAACCCCCTCGGCGTGCCCTCGCGCATGAACATCGGGCAGATTCTCGAGACTCACCTCGGCTGGGCGGCCCGCGGGCTCGGCCGGCAGATCGAGCGCCTGCTGGAGTCCCAGGGGGCGGTGGCGCAGCTGCGGTCGTTCCTCGACCGCATCTACAACGAGACCGGCGGGCAGCGCGAGGATGTGGCCTCGCTGTCCGATGCCGAGGTCCTCGAGCTGGCGCGCAACCTGACCGACGGCGTGCCGATGGCGACGCCGGTGTTCGACGGCGCCGGCGAGGCCGAGATCAGGCAGCTGCTGGCACTGGCCGGGCTGCCGGTATCCGGCCAGACCACGCTGACCGACGGCCGCAGCGGGGAGCCGTTCGCGCGACCGGTCACCGTCGGCTACATGTACATGCTCAAGCTGAATCACCTGGTCGATGACAAGATGCATGCGCGTTCCACCGGGCCGTACAGCCTGGTGACCCAGCAGCCGCTGGGCGGCAAGGCGCAGTTCGGCGGCCAGCGCTTCGGCGAGATGGAAGTCTGGGCGCTCGAGGCCTACGGCGCGGCGTACACATTGCAGGAGATGCTCACCGTCAAGTCGGACGACGTGAATGGTCGCACCAAGATGTACAAGAACATCGTGGACGGCAACCACGCGATGGAAGCGGGCATGCCGGAGTCGTTCAACGTGCTGGTCAAGGAAATCCGCTCGCTGGGCATCAACATGGACCTCGAGCAGGAGGGTTGATCGAATGAAGGACTATCTCAGGATGTTCCGCCAGCAGGCGCCCGTCGAGAACTTCGACGCAATCCGGATCGCGCTGACCTCGCCGGAGATGATCCGCTCGTGGTCCTACGGCGAGGTTCGCAAGCCGGAGACCATCAATTACCGGACCTTCAAGCCCGAGCGGGACGGGCTGTTCTGCGCGAAGATCTTCGGCCCGGTCAAGGACTACGAGTGCCTGTGCGGCAAGTACAAGCGCCTCAAGCACCGTGGCGTGGTCTGCGAGAAGTGCGGTGTCGAGGTCACGCAGTCCAAGGTGCGGCGCGAGCGCATGGGCCATATCGAGCTGGCGAGCCCGGTTGCCCACATCTGGTTCCTGAAGTCGCTGCCGTCGCGGATCGGCCTGATGGTCGACATGACGCTCAGGGACCTGGAGCGGGTGCTGTACTTCGAGGCCTTCGTGGTCATCGACGCCGGCATGACTCCGCTCGAGCGGGGCCAGCTGCTGACCAACGAGATGTACCTCGATGAGCTCGAGAAGCACGGCGACGAGTTCGATGCCCGCATGGGCGCCGAGGCCATCCTCGAGCTGCTGAAGACCATCGATCTCCCGACCGAGACTGCGCGGGTGCGCGGCGAGATCGGCGAGACGACCTCGGAGACCAAGATCAAGCGGCTCACCAAGCGGCTCAAGCTGCTCGAGTCGTTCGTCGAGTCCGGCAACAACCCGCAGTGGATGGTCATGACCGTGCTGCCGGTACTGCCGCCCGACCTGCGGCCGCTGGTGCCGCTGGACGGCGGGCGCTTCGCGACCTCGGACCTCAACGATCTGTACCGGCGGGTGATCAACCGCAACAACCGCCTGCGGCGCCTGCTCGAGCTCAACGCCCCGGACATCATCGTGCGCAACGAGAAGCGCATGCTGCAGGAATCGGTGGATGCCCTGCTCGACAACGGCCGCCGCGGCCGGGCGATCACCGGCACCAACAAGCGCCCGCTGAAGTCGCTGGCCGACATGATCAAGGGCAAGCAGGGGCGCTTCCGCCAGAACCTGCTCGGCAAGCGCGTGGACTACTCGGGTCGTTCGGTCATCGTCGTCGGCCCGACCCTGCGCCTGCACCAGTGCGGGTTGCCGAAGAAGATGGCGCTCGAGCTGTTCAAGCCGTTCATCTTCAACAAGCTGCAGCTGCGTGGACTGGCGACGACGATCAAGGCCGCGAAGCGCCTGGTCGAGCGCGAGGGGCCGGAGGTCTGGGACATCCTCGAGGAGGTCATCCGCGAGCATCCGGTGCTGCTGAACCGCGCGCCGACGCTGCACCGGCTCGGCATCCAGGCCTTCGAGCCGGTGCTGATCGAGGGCAAGGCGATTCAGCTGCATCCGCTGGTCTGCACGGCCTTCAACGCCGACTTCGACGGCGACCAGATGGCGGTGCACGTGCCGCTGTCGATCGAGGCGCAGCTCGAAGCGCGGGCGCTGATGCTGTCGTCGAACAACATCCTGTCGCCGGCCAACGGCGACCCGATCATCGTGCCGTCGCAGGACGTCGTGCTCGGACTCTACTACATGACCCGTGAACGCCCGGGGGCGCGTGGTGAGGGCATGGCCTTTACCGACGTCCGCGAGGTGCACCGTGCGTACGAGACCGGCGCGGCCGAGCTGCACGCGGCGGTCCAGGTGCGGCTGGTGGAACACCAGCGCCAGCCGGACGGCAGCCTGCTCGGGGTGCGCCGGCGGGTGCGCACCACCGTCGGGCGCGCGCTGCTGTCCGAGCTGCTGCCGAAGGGGCTGCCGTTCGAGCTGGTGAACCAGGACATGACCAAGAAGCGCGTCTCCGCGGTCATCAACTCCTGCTACCGCTCGCTGGGCCTCAAGGAAACCGTGGTCTTCGCCGACCGCCTGATGTACATGGGCTTCACCTATGCGACCCGGGCAGCGGTGTCGATCGGCGTCGACGACATGATGGTGCCGCCGCAGAAGCCGCAGATCCTTGCGGTCGCCGATCGCGAGGTGCGCGAGATCCAGGAGCAGTACGAGTCCGGGCTGGTCACCAACGGCGAGCGCTACAACAAGGTGGTCGACATCTGGTCACGCACCAACGACCAGATCGGCAAGGCGATGATGGACCAGCTGCGCTACGAGGAGGTCGTGGACGCGCAGGGCAACAAGGTCCAGCAGGGTTCGTTCAACTCGATCTTCATGATGGCCGATTCCGGCGCGCGCGGCTCGGCCGCGCAGATCCGCCAGCTGGCCGGCATGCGTGGCCTGATGGCCAAGCCGGACGGCTCGATCATCGAGACGCCGATCACGGCCAACTTCCGTGAGGGCCTCGACGTCCTGCAGTACTTCATCTCGACCCATGGCGCGCGCAAGGGCCTGGCGGATACCGCGCTGAAGACCGCCAACTCCGGCTACCTGACCCGCCGGCTGGTGGACGTGGCCCAGGACCTGGTGGTCACGCAGCAGGATTGCGGCACGGTGCGCGGCCTCGAGGTCACGCCGATCGTCGAGGGCGGTGATGTCGTCGAGGCTCTCGGCGAGCGCGTGCTGGGCCGGGTGGTGGCCGATGACATCGTCATCCCGGGCAGCGGCGAGCTGCTCGCCCCGGCCAACACGCTGATCGACGAACACTGGGTCCAGCAGCTCGAAACGCACGGCATCGACTCGATCAAGGTCCGTTCGCCGATCACCTGCGAGATCCGCTACGGGGTCTGCGCCATGTGCTACGGACGTGACCTGGCCCGTGGCCGGCTGATCAGCATCGGCGAGGCGGTCGGGGTCATCGCCGCGCAGTCGATCGGCGAGCCGGGCACGCAGCTGACGATGCGCACCTTCCACATCGGCGGCGCGGCGTCGCGGGCCGCAGCGGTTTCGCAGGTCGAGATCAAGGGCCGCGGCACGCTGCGCTTCCACAACGTCAAGGCGGTGCGCCACGAGAAGGGACACCTGGTCACGACCTCGCGCTCCGGCGAGATCGGCGTCATTGACGAATTCGGGCGCGAGCGCGAGCGCTACCGGATTCCCTACGGCGCGATGGTCAGCGCCGCGGAGGGCGATGCGGTGGTGCCCGGCCAGGTCGTGGCCAGCTGGGATCCGCACACCCACCCGGTCGTCACCGAGGTGGCGGGCTCGCTGCGCTTCAGCGACTTTGTCGACGGCATGACCGTGCAGTCCCAGGTCGACGAGGTCACCGGGCTGTCGAGCATCCAGGTGCTCGATCCCAAGCAGCGCGGTGCCGCCGGGCGGGAGCTGCGGCCGGTGATCAAGCTGGTCAACACCAAGGGCAAGGAGATCACCTTCGCCAACACCGACATCCCGGCGGTCTACACGCTGCCAGCCGGGGCGCTGGTGTCGCTCGAGGATGGTGCCCGGGTGTCGGTCGGCGACGTGATCGCGCGCATCCCGCAGGAGTCGTCGAAGACCCGTGACATCACCGGCGGCCTGCCGCGGGTCGCGGACCTGTTCGAGGCCCGCAAGCCCAAGGAGCCGGCGATCCTCGCCGAGGTGACCGGTACCGTCAGCTTCGGTCGCGAGACCAAGGGCAAGCGACGGCTGGTGATCACCGGCGAGGGTGGCGACCGCTACGAGGAGCTGATCCCGAAGTGGCGGCAGCTCAACGTGTTCGAGGGCGAGCACGTGGACCGCGGCGAGGTGATCGCCGAGGGCGAGCCGAACTCGCACGACATCCTGCGGCTGCAGGGCGTGGCGGCGCTGGCCAACTACCTGACCCGCGAGATCCAGGACGTCTATCGGCTGCAGGGCGTCAAGATCAACGACAAGCACATCGAGGTGATCGTGCGGCAGATGCTGCGCAAGGTCGAGATCCGGGAGGCTGGCGGGACGGCGCTGCTGCGCGGCGAGCAGATCGATCGCTCCCGGCTGCTCGACATCAACGACCGGGCCACCGCCGATGGGCACGCACCGGCGCTCGAGGAACCACTGCTGCTGGGCATCACCAGGGCCTCGCTGCAGACCGATTCGTTCATTTCGGCGGCCTCGTTCCAGGAAACCACCCGTGTGCTGACCGACGCGGCGGTGCGCGGCATCAAGGACGACCTGCGCGGGCTCAAGGAGAACGTGATCGTCGGCCGGCTGATTCCGGCCGGTACCGGCTGCTCCTACCATCTCCAGCGCCGGCGCGGTGCGGCGCCGGCTGGTGATTTCACCGGTGGCGGCGAGGCCGCCGCCGAGGAAGCCGCGCCGGCGGCGGCGGAGGGTCTGGCGGATTGAGGGCGGGGCCCTCCGGCGGGTTTCTTGACAGGTCCCGGGGGGCTTCCTAGAATCGCGGGCCTTTCCGGCCCGCCCCGACGACCCGCGGGGGGGCCCAGCACACGGTGTTCCGGGCCGCCACAGGGCGGCCCGGCGTTTCATGCGCCCCGGCAATTTCGCCGGCGCGCCGGCTGACAGGCAGGTTATGGCGACGACAAACCAGTTGATCCGCGGCGGCCGCGTGGAGCCGACGTACAAGTCGAAGGTGCCCGCACTGCAGCGCTCGCCGCAGCGGCGCGGCGTGTGCACGCGCGTGTACACGACCACGCCGAAGAAGCCGAATTCGGCGCTGCGCAAGGTCTGCCGGGTGCGCCTGACCAATGGCTACGAGGTCACCAGCTACATCGGTGGCGAGGGCCATAACCTGCAGGAGCACTCGGTCGTGCTGATCCGCGGCGGCCGCGTCAAGGACCTGCCGGGCGTGCGCTACCACACGGTGCGCGGCACGCTCGACTGCGCCGGCGTGGCCGACCGCAAGCAGAGCCGTTCGAAGTACGGCGCCAAGCGCCCGAAAAAGTGATTTGAGGCACAGGGGTAATTTGCATGTCCCGTCGTACCCAGGCTCCCACGCGCGTCGTCCTGCCGGATCCCAAGTTCGGCAATGACACGCTCGCCAAGTTCATGAACATGGTGATGAAGAGCGGCAAGAAGTCGGCCGCCGAGCGGATCGTCTACGGCGCGATCGACCGCATCGCCGAGAAGACCGGCCAGTCCGGCGATGCCGCGCTCGAGGTGGTCACGGCCGCACTCGAGAACGTCAAGCCGGCCGTCGAGGTCAAGTCGCGGCGGGTTGGCGGCGCGACCTACCAGGTCCCGGTCGAGGTGCGGTCCCAGCGCCGCCAGACGCTGGCGATGCGCTGGCTGATCGACGCGGCGCGGGCGCGCAGCGAGAAGTCGATGGCGCACCGCCTGGCGCACGAACTGCTGGATGCGGCCGAGAACCGTGGTACCGCCGTGCGCAAGCGCGAGGACACCCACCGCATGGCGGACGCCAACAAGGCGTTCGCGCACTACCGCTGGTAACTGGAACCATCATGCCCCGCGCGACCCCGATCGAGCACTACCGGAACATCGGCATTTCGGCGCATATCGACGCCGGCAAGACCACGACCACCGAGCGCGTGCTGTTCTATACCGGCGTCTCCCACAAGATCGGCGAGGTCCACGACGGCGCCGCGGTCATGGACTACATGGAGCAGGAGCAGGAGCGCGGCATCACCATCACCGCGGCCGCGACCACCTGCTTCTGGAAGGGGATGGACAACCGCTTCCCCGAGCACCGGATCAACATCATCGACACGCCGGGGCATGTGGACTTCACCATCGAGGTCGAGCGTTCGCTGCGCGTGCTGGACAGTGCGGTCGCCGTGTACTGCGCGGTCGCTGGCGTACAGCCGCAGTCGGAGACGGTCTGGCGGCAGATGAACCGCTACCGGGTGCCACGGATCGCGTTCGTCAACAAGATGGACCGCGCCGGCGCCAATTTCCTGCGCTGTGTCGAGCAGATCGGCACCCGGCTCAAGGGCAATCCGGTGGCGATCCAGCTGCCGATCGGTGCCGAGGACAGTTTCGAGGGCGTCGTCGACCTGGTGCGCATGAAGGCGATCTGGTGGGACGATTCGACCCAGGGCACGAGCTTCGAGTTCCGGGAGATCCCGGCCGGCATGCAGGCCCAGTGCGACGAGTACCACGGCCGGATGGTCGAGGCGGCGGCCGAGGCCAACGAGGAGCTGCTGCACAAGTACCTGGAGGGAGTCGCGCTCACGGACGAGGAAATCCGGCGCGGGCTGCGTGAGCGCGCGATCCGCAACGAGATCTGCCTGGTTACCTGCGGATCCGCGTTTCGCAACAAGGGTGTGCAGGCGGTGCTCGATGCGGTGATCGAATACATGCCGTCGCCGATCGAGGTCCCGGACGTGCGCGGCCAGACCGAGGACGGCGCCGAGGTGACGCGCAGGTCCGTGGACGATGCGCCGTTCGCGGCGCTCGCCTTCAAGATCCTGAACGACCCGTTCGTCGGCAACCTGACCTTCTTCCGGATCTATTCGGGCACGCTGAGTTCGGGCGACCAGGTCTACGTGCCGAACCGCTCGCGCAAGGAACGCATCGGCCGGCTGCTGCAGATGCACGCCAGCGACCGCGAGGAGATCAAGGAGGTCCGCGCCGGCGATATCGCGGCGGCAGTCGGCCTCAAGGACGTGACGACCGGCGATACGCTGTGCGATCCGAACCAGGTCATCGTGCTCGAGAAGATGGAGTTCCCGGAGCCGGTGATCTCGGTGGCGGTCGAGCCGAAGACCAAGGCCGACCAGGAGAAGATGGGCCTGGCGCTGCAGCGCCTGGCCAAGGAGGATCCGTCGTTCCGCGTGTCGAGCGACGCCGAGTCCGGCCAGACCATCATCTCCGGCATGGGCGAACTGCACCTCGAGATCATCGTCGACCGCATGAAGCGCGAGTTCAAGGTCGAGGCCACCGTCGGCCGGCCGCAGGTCGCCTATCGCGAGACCATCCGCGGCACCGTCGAGCAGGAAGGCCGCTTCGTGCGCCAGACCGGCGGTCGCGGCCAGTACGGGCATGTCTGGCTGCGGATCGAGCCGCTGGCCGAGGGCAAGGGCTACGAATTCGCCAACGAAGTCGTCGGCGGCGTCGTGCCGCGCGAGTACATCCCGGCCGTCGACAAGGGCGTGCGCGAGGCGCTGCAGGGCGGCGTGATCGCCGGTTTCCCGATCGTCGACGTGCGGGTGGCGATCTTCGACGGCTCGTACCACGACGTCGACTCGAATGAAATGGCGTTCAAGATCGCCGGCAGCATGGCCTTCAAGGAGGGCTTCGCCAGGGCCCGGCCGGTGCTGCTCGAGCCGATCATGAAGGTCGAGGTCGTGACTCCGGAGGAGTATTCCGGCGACGTGATCGGCGACCTGAACCGGCGCCGCGGGCAGATCACCGGCATGGACGAGTCAGTGTCCGGCAAGGTGATCACGGCGGATGTGCCGCTCGCCGAGATGTTCGGCTATGCGACCACGGTGCGCTCGATGAGCCAGGGGCGGGCCACGTTCACGATGGAGTTCAGCAAGTACGTCGAGGTACCGAACCACGTCGCCGAGGCCGTGATGAAGAAGGCCTCCTGATCATCCGGGCCGGCGGCGAAAGTTACAACGGGAAGCAGGGACATGGCTAAGGCAAAATTCGTACGTTCGAAGCCGCATGTGAATGTGGGGACGATTGGGCATGTGGACCATGGGAAGACGACGCTGACGGCGGCGTTGACCAAGGTGATGGCGGAGACGCACG
>SCUD01000043.1 GCA_004297335.1 Gammaproteobacteria bacterium | reverse complement strand
CTGCTCGCCGTTCGGCCCGCGGGTGTAGAGCCGCCGCCCGTCCCGGTCGTAGACCGGATAGCGGGTGGTCCCGCCCTGCGGGGTCTCGCGGATCCGCCGGCCGTGGCCGTCGTAGCCATAGCTGGCGAGGCTCGCGATCGCCCGCAGCCGGTGCGCCGCATCCCAGGTGTAGCCGCTGCCGTTGCGGCTGACCGGGTCGCCGGCGGCGTTGTAGCCGTAGCTGATCTGCAGCGCCCCGGCCGGATCCTCGATCCGGCTCAGCCGGTTGGCCGCGTCATAGCGATAACGGTACTGCCGGCTCCCCTGGTCGGCGCTGACCAGATTGTCGAGCGCATCGTAGGTGTAGCTCGCGTTGCCCCACAGCCCGCCCGCCTGCGTCAGCCGGTCGAGCCCGTCCCAGCTGAGGCTCCGGCTCGCGCCGCCGCCGCTGCCATCGCTGATCGCGGTGACATTGCCGTTGGCGTCATAGCTGTAGTACTCATCGACGAGCGCCGCGCTGCCGCTCTTCGCCGCCGTGATCCGGGCCGGCAGCCCGCGCGCGTTCTGGACCTGCGTGTGCAGCACGCCGTTGCCGAGCGTCAGGCCGGCGAGCGCCCCGTCCGGGTGGTAGCTGAGCCCGCTCGCATAGCCGCTGAGCGCGGCGACCTGCCGCGAATACTCGTCGGCAACGCGATACTCGTCCTCGGCGCGGGCCGGTGAACTGAGCACGAAGGCGGCCAGCAGTACCGCGGCACCGTTCCAGCCACGCCGCAATGCCGGGCAGCGCCGGCTGAATACTGACTGCAGCCAAGTCATTCCTCGACACGAACTCCAGACATCGGGACTCCCAGGTGCCAGAAACACTGTGTATTACGCTGGTCGGCAGCGCAGCGAGCAGATCACCTTGCCAGACGCCATAGCGCAGGAAGCCGCCAATGCCCTCCTGCTGGCCCCCGAAACGACCGAGGCGGTCTTGCGCCAGCGGCGCATGCGTGCCGAGCGCATCGAGCGCCTGCCGACCCCACGCGCCAAGCTCGTCGCCGAGCCGCCGGATCCAATGACCCCTGACGAAATTCAGGCTGAGATCGAGGCGTACCGTCACGACGTGAGTACCAACAAGCCGCCAATCGGCGGGCTTGCTGGCACTACTGCGCTACCACTGCCTATGCTACTGCAGGCTCTGCAGAAGTAACGAGATCTCCTTCGACGCTAAGGTCGGAGTCCGCTCGCGAGATCGCAAAGTTTGCTGGGTCGCTCTTTGAGAACTTCAGCTGGACCCGCTCACCCCCATCTGGGCCAGGAGTCAGGAACTCACAACGCAACAAGTACGCCCCAGGCGCCAACGACAACGGTACCGCGTCGCCAATGCTGCCGACCTCAATGCAGCCACTTTCCGGAACATCGAATGGCACTTCCACCGCGCGAACGACAGTTGCGTCAAGCGAACCCAATTGATCAACGACATCAATGGAAATCGAGTGCATGCCCGATTCGATCAAGGACCGGAACGACACACTTCCAGGCCTCCAAGAGAAGCCTTGAGCTACATGCTTGTCGGTCCAGTTGTTGAACGGATGCTGCAAGTCGCTGCGGAACACAGCTAACTGCGCATACGAGACGAGCACCCGGCACTCCGTCACTTGTCTTCCACCTTGATCCGCACGCGCTCACCGTCCGCCAGTCCCCGACATGCGTTGCCGATACACGCGCCGGCCGACATGTTGTCGCGCGGGTTGATTGGTCTGACGCTGGCGCCGGAGCCGCCCTCCTTGAACATCGCCGGCGGATACTCATCGAGGTGCTGCCCAGGAACCTTGTCCAGACCTCCTATCGATTCCTGCCGATTCGCGGAAGCTCCCGCTCTGTCAATCGTCAACACATCAGGCTTACCAGCCCTGATTGCGTCTGCGGCATGCTGCGCTGCTTCGCCATGCTGCCCAGTGGTAAGTGTGATTTCGCGTGCGACCGAGTCCGAAGCCTTCGCCGCATCGATGCCATGATTGGCAGCGCGAACAGCGGCGCCCAGTCCTGTGGCAAATGGAACCACTGCACCAACGACGTCGGCACCCAAGGCCGCTGCGTTCGTCCAGCTTGGCCCCGTAACCAGCGTGTGCGCGCTGTACGCAATGAATCCGAGATCCAGAATGACGTCTGCGAATCGCCCGTCCGGGTCCACATAGCGGTACGGGTTGTTCTTCGCGTACCCGTAGCGGTTGAAGTTCGCTCCGGTCCCGGCATCGGCCGCGACCGGGTCGGGGGTCAGGAACCGGCCGATCCGCGGGTCGTAGTAGCGCTGCTGGGCGTAGACCAGCCCGCTGTCGGGATCGCTCTCGTGGCCGGTATAGCCGGGCCCGTCCGGGGTCGCGCCCACGCTCTCGCCCCAGGGGCCGTAGTCGTGGCGGGTCAGGCGGGTGCCGGCACTGTTGCTGCGGGCGATGAGGCTGCCGAGCGCATCGCTGTGCAGGTACTGCCGGCTCGAGGAGCCGCTCGCCGGGTACAGGTCCTCGGCGACCAGCAGCGGGCCGGCCAGGACATAGCGCCGCTGCTCGCCATTCGGCCCGCGGGTGTAGAGCCGCCGCCCGTCCCGGTCGTAGACCGGATAGCGGGTGGTCCCGCCCTGCGGGGTCTCGCGGATCCGCCGGCCGTGGCCGTCGTAGCCATAGCTGGCGAGACTGGCGATCGCCCGCAGCCGGTGCGCCGCATCCCAGGTATAGCCGCTGCCGTTGCGGCTGACCGGGTCGCCGGCGGCGTTGTAGCCGTAGCTCGCGTTGCCCCACAGCCCGCCCGCCTGCGTCAGCCGGTCGAGCCCGTCCCAGCTGAGGGTCCGGCTCGCACCGCCGCCGCTGCCGTCGCTGATCGCGGTGACATTGGCACCCGCCGGTGCACTGAGCACCAGGGCGGCCAGCAGAACCGCGGCACCGCTCCAGCTACGCCGCAATGGCGGGCAATAGGCGTCGAAAATACTCAATGTTGGCCACCTCAGTACGAGGACACCGAGGTTCTCATCTTCTCATCTTCGATGCGCCACCTTACAGTACACCTTACCGTGCAACTAGCATCATTCGAACAGTGCCCACCAATCGGCGTACGTTTGACTTGAGTCATGGGCTGGCATGGTGCTGGTTCGCATCATGAAGCGATGATGTACCCGATCCGCCGCCCGGCGCTCGCACTGCTGGCGCTCGCCGCCGGCGCGGCTGCCGTGCTGGCGAGCGGTTGCGCCCGGCAGCCGGAGGCGCCGCTGGCTGCGTGGGGCAGGGCGCCGGACGAAGTTCGCGCGGTGCTGTGGCCGGAGCCGCGGACGCTGCCGGACTTCGTGCTGACGACCCAGCACGGGCAGCGTTTCGGCCCGGCGGAGCTGCGCGGGCAGTGGGGCTTCCTGTTCTTCGGTTACCTCAGCTGCCCGGATGTCTGCCCGGTCACGCTGCATGCGCTGCGCGGGTTCCGCCGCCTGCTGCAGGAGCAGGACCGCGAGGCCGCCGGCTACCGGATCGTCTTCGTGTCCGTGGATCCCGAGCGCGATACCGCGGCCCGCATCGGCCCGTACCTGGCGCACTTCGACGCGGACTTCATCGGCCTCACCGGTACTCCGGAGGAATTGCGCCGGTTCGCGGACGCACTCGCCGTGCGCTACGAGACCTTGACGGACGCCAATGGCCTGGTCGCGATCGATCACACGAGTTCGGTGATGATCGTCGACCCGGCCGGACAGGTGGTCGGCGCCCTGCCGCCGCCACATCAACCGGAACGCATGGTGGCGAGCTTCCGCGGGCTGCGGGATTACCTTGGGCGCTGAGCGGCGCGGTTCAGCGGGTGTGTCGCTTGAGACTGGCGCGGTCGAAGACGCCGCGTACCAGGCGCACGGGCTTGGCGTTCTTTTTCCAGTCCGTGCGATCGAGACCGGTCCGCGTGTCGAAGGCCCAGGCGCTCTGCGGATACAGGCGGAAGGTCTCGCCGGTCCAGTACTCGCCGGAGATGGTGTCCGGAAAGAACTCCGGGTCGAGCACGTGCGGGTTGCCCGCGGGAGCCCGGGCGGTCAGCGTCAGCGCTTCCTCGCGGTTCGGCAACCGCCAGTCCGATTGCCCGCAGTACCCGGCGGCATTGAAACTGCTGACGAGCGCCGCCGTATCGCAACTGCTGAGCTGGCACTGGCCACCGTCCAGGACCCCGGGATCGCTGGCGTGCGTGGCCGGGTCCGCGCTGAACCAGCTGTAGGTCCCGGCACCAGACCGGGCCTCCATGACCTCCCAGGTCAGGCCGGTGACGCGATCCAGTACGCAGGCATGCGGCCCGGTCGTGGCTGGCGCCAGCGGCTGGCCATCGCTGCCGAGGCGCAGGAAGCGCTCGGCTCCGGTGGGGAGCGGTTCCGGCGCCCCGCAGCCGGCGGCAATCGCCAGGAGCAGCACGGCAGCTGCGGCCTGGATCCCTGCGCTGCGCCGACGGTCGTGCTGGGTCATGGGCCGGCAAGGATCCGGCATCGGGCCACGCTTGTCCACCGGCGTGTGCCTATTCCGTTTTATTACTGAAATCAGTTACAGTGCGCGCGCCAAGACCTTGCATGGCAAGGGGTGGGTTCCGGCGAGGTCGCTGACTTCGTCTCACTGGGTGTCTGGAGGGCAGGGCATGAATCAGAACGACGGCGGAAAGGCCGGGGCAGGGCAGGCCAACGATGAACCGGTTCCAGCGATGCAGCGGGTGCTCGACAATCCGTTCCTGCTGCTGTTCCTCGGCATCACGGTGCCGGCCGTGTTCTACATCATCTGGGGCGTGATGGAGATCGCCAACATCCCGATCGGGCGCTGAAACCTGGAACAAGAACAGAGGGAGTCCTGAAATGAGTGCGATTCATCCCCCGGCCGAGAAGCTCTGGTGGAAGCAGCCGGTTGACGGTGTCGAGCTGACCTGGATCATCATTGCGCTGACCTGGTGCCTGATCATGTTCTTCGCGATGCCGCTGTGGCACGTGTTCGGAGAACAGAACTATTCCGGCGAGGCCTACAACGTGCTGCCGGAGCAGCATATCGCCAGGGTCGAACAGATGGTTCAGGCCCATACCGTACGCCACGAGACAGACCTGCAGATTCCCGTCGTGCGGCCGCCGGCCGGCAGCGACGTCTACCTGCTGGCACGGCTGTGGCAGTGGTACCCGATTCTCGAACTGCAGAAGGGCCAGACCTACCGGCTGCACCTCTCGTCCGCGGACTGGCAGCACGGTTTCTCGCTGCAGCCGCTGAACGTCAACGTGCAGGTCCTGCCGGGCTACGACATGGTCCTGACCGTGACCCCGACCGAATCGGGGCAGTTCGGGCTCGTCTGTAACGAATACTGCGGCATCATGCACCACACGATGCTCAGCAGACTGTACGTCGTCGACTGAGGGGAGATCGGTGATGAAGCCATTGTTCCGTACCTGTCCGAAGTCCGGCCTGGTCCTGCACCGGGACGCCGAGAACCTGATCAAGGCCAACGCCGTCGCGGCGGTGGTGTTCCTCGCAGTCGGGGGCCTGCTCGGCCTGCTGGTCGCGTTGACCCGCTGGCCGTCGGTCCACCTGCTGGATGCGCAGCGTTTTTACCAGGTGCTGACCGGCCATGGCGTCGTCACGCTGCTGGTCTGGGTGATCTTCTTCGAGATCGCGGTGCTGTACTTCTGCTCGGCGGTGCTGCTGCGTTGCCGGATCGCGATGCCGAGGGTGGCCTGGACCGCCTTTGTGCTGATGCTCGTCGGCGCCGCGATCACGGCCGTCGCGATCATCCAGGGCGGCTCCAGCGTGATGATGACCTCCTACGTGCCGATGCCGGCCAGCCCGTTGTTCTACCTGGGGCTGATCCTGTTCGCGGTCGGCGCGCTGATCGGCTGCTTCATCTTCCTGGGCACGCTGGTGATCGCGCGTGACGAGCGTACCTACGAGGGCTCGATCCCGCTGGTGACCTTCGGCGCGCTGTCGGCCTGCATCATTGCGATCTTCACGATCGCGAGCGGTGCAATCATCCTGATTCCAACCTTCCTGTGGTCGGTTGGCTATATCGGCAGCGTCGATCCGCTGATGTACCGCGTGATCTGGTGGGCGATGGGCCACTCGTCGCAGCAGATCAATGTCGCGGCGCACGTGTCCGTGTGGTACGCGATCGCGGCGATCGTGTTCGGCGCGAAGCCGCTGTCCGAGAAGGTCAGCCGCGGCGCCTTCCTGCTCTATATCCTGTTCATCAACCTGGCCTCGGCGCACCACCTGCTGGTGGATCCAGGCGTCGGCAGCGAATGGAAGATCTTCAACACCAGCTACGCGATGTACCTCGCGGTGCTGGCGAGCCTCGTGCACGGCCTGACGGTGCCGGGCTCGATCGAGGTCGCACAGCGCAAGAAGGGCCTGAATGGCGGCCTGTTCGAGTGGCTGCGCAAGGCGCCGTGGGGCAATCCGGTGTTCTCCGGGATGTTCCTGTCGCTGGTGGGCTTCGGCTTCATCGGCGGCATCTCGGGCGTCGTGATGGGCGTGGAACAGATCAACTTCCTGGTTCACAACACCATCTACGTGCCGGGCCACTTCCACGGTACAGTCGCGATCGGCACGACGCTGGCGTTCATGGCGCTGTCGTTCTGGCTGGTACCGATCCTGTTCCGGCGCGAGCTGATCTGGCCGGGGCTGGCGAAGTGGCAGCCATGGCTGTTCGGCATCGGCACCGCGTTGCAGGCCTTCTTCATGATGGGGGCCGGCACGCTCGGCGTCTCGCGCCGGCACTGGGACATCGCCTTCACCGATGCGCTGTTCGACTGGGCCTACTCCGGCCTCGCCTACACGATGATGGCGCTCAACGGCATGAGTGCACTGATGGCGGTCACCGGTGGCCTGCTGTTCGTGCTGATCATGGTCGGGACGATCTTCTTCGGCCGTCCGTCCGGTGTGCCGGCGGAGTACTCGGCGCAACGGCCGGCGACACTGCTGCCGCCGGCGCCGGAGACCGGTGGTCACGCCGGCATTGGAATGGGCTGGCTGGTGGCCCCTGGCACTTTCGTGCTGGCGATGTTCCTGCTGGTGATCTTCGTCGTGTACTACGTGATCAACTACGCCTACCTGGCCTCGTTGTGGAAGATCAGCTGAGCGCGGGATGATCTGAGACGTGTCGCCAGTCCGATGCAGTCGTGGAGGATGACCGGCGCAGTGTGAAGAGCGAGCGCCGGTCATCCCCTGCCTACGGTGCGGGCTGTGGCTGGTTCCGGCGGTGGCTGCCGCCGATTCTGCTGGTGCTGCTGGCCGGGGCCGCAGCCGCGGATGAACCGGATCTCCTGGCACTGAGCCAGGCGGCGCTCGGACGCGCGGTTCCGGACGCAGCCTTCGTCGACAGCGAAGGGACGGCCCACCGGCTGTCGGACTACCGCGGCAAGCCGCTGCTGATCAGCCTGGTGTTCACCTCCTGTGCCGACTCCTGCAGTGTCGGCACGCGCCAGCTCGATCGCGTGGTGCGGATCGCGCGGGCGGCACTGGGCGCCGGCAGTTTCGCGGTCGTCACGATCGGTTTCGACCGGCCGGTCGACAGTCCCGAGGCGATGCGCGCTTTTGCGGTGCGGCATGGCGTGCGCGATCCCGGCTGGCAGTTCCTGAGCAGTGCGGATCCGGCCGGTCTCGAGGACCTGATGACCGCCGTGGGTTTCTATCGCGAGCCGTCGCCCCGCGGTTTCGACCACACGGTGCAGCTCACGCTCATCGATGCCGAGGGAATCGTCTACCGGCAGGTGTATGGCGAGGTCTTCGAGGCACAGCAGCTGGTCGAGCCGCTGAAGGAACTCGTGCTGGGCCGGCCGCGGCCGGATGACGGCATGCTGGCGCGGCTGGGCAAGCGGGTGCGGTTGCTGTGCACGGTGTACGATGCGCGCGGCGATCGCTACCTGTTCGATTACTCGCTGTTCATCGGCATGCTCGCGGGAGTGCTGGTCCTCGGTGCGGCGGCTGCCTGGCTGGTGGTGGAGATCTGGCGCAAACGGAGTCGCGCATGAAATCGACTGGCAGGAAGCCAGGCCTGGGAATTTCGCTGCTGGCACGGCTCGAACTGCTGCTGACGCCGCTGTTCGGATCGATCCGCAACCCCTTCCATCACCTGGGGGCCCTGGTCGTCTATTTCTTCTGGATCGTGCTGGTCAGTGGCATCTACCTGCTGATCTTCTATCGGACCAGCCTGGCGGGCGCCTTCGATTCGGTCGAACGGTTGACGCACGACCAGTGGTTCGCCGGTGGTGTCATGCGCAGCCTGCACCGCTATGCCTCGGATGCCGCGGTACTGGTCATGGGTGGGCACCTGCTGCGCGAATTCCTGCGCGGACGCTTCCGTGGCGTACGCTGGTACTCGTGGTTCACCGGCGTGCCGCTGCTGTGGATCGTCATCGTCTTCGGCATCACCGGCTACTGGATGGTCTGGGACCAGCTCGCGCAATTCGTGGCCGTCGGCAGTGCTCATCTGCTGGACGTGCTGCCAGTCTTCAGCGATCCGATGGTCCGCAGTTTCCTGACCAACGAATCGGTCAGCGACCGTTTCTTCACGCTGATCGCCTTCATCCACCTGATCGGCCTGCCGATCGTCCTGGTGCTGGGCATCTGGTTCCATGTGCTGCGCATCCGGCTGCCGCGGATCAACCCGCCGCGAACCCTGATGGCAGGCAGCCTGATCGGGCTGCTGATCCTGTCGCTGCTGGTGCCGGCGGAAAGTCATCCGCCGGCGGACCTGATGATCGTGCCGCAGAGCCTGGCGCTCGACTGGCTGTATCTCGCGGTCTATCCGTTGCTCGACCATTTCCCGGAGCGCAGCGTGTGGGCCGCACTGGCCGGATTCTCATTGCTGCTTGCGGCCCTGCCATGGCTGTGGCCCGGGCGCCGTCCGGCGGCGGCACAGGTACACCTTTCCGACTGCACCGGTTGCGGCTACTGCGTCGAGGACTGTCCCTACGGGGCCATCGACCTGGTGCCGCGCACGGATGGGCGGAAGTACGAGTCCGAGGCCAAGGTAACAGCGGACCTGTGCGTAGCCTGTGGCATCTGCACCGGTTCCTGCCCCTCTTCGTCTCCGTTTCGGCGTCATGAGCCGCTGACGACCGGCATCGATCTGCCGGCGCTGACGATGCAGGACATCAAACAGGCGATCCATACCGATGGCTCGGGAACGCATCCTGCGGTGCTGCTGGTTGGCTGCGAACATGGGGTCCCGGTGAAGCGCTTCTCCGGACCGGGGCTGACGACGATGTCGCTGCCCTGCGTCGGCATGCTGCCACCGGCGGCCATCGATTACGCGCTGCGGGTCGGGGGCTTCGATGGCGTGATGCTGGGTGGGTGCGCTGCCGGTGACTGCTTCCACCGCTATGGTGATCGCTGGACGCGAGACCGGATCCGGCGTGCCCGCCCGCCACTGCTGCGGGCCCGGGTTCCGCGCGACCGCATCCTGATGCGGCGGCTGAAGGCGACCGAGCACAAGCGCCTGTTCAGCCAGCTGAAGGCCTTCCGGCATCGGCTGCGGCAGATGCCGGGAACGGAGCCGGGAGGCGACTCGTGATCGCGCTGCGGGTGATCGGCCAGACGCTGGTTTGGATGCTGCTACTGGCCCCGGCCATCCTGCTCGCTCAGTGGCCGCTGCACGAGCCGTTGCCGCCGGGCTACGGCGAGCTGCGCCTGAGCCTGGTGCATACGACCCAGCGCCTGAAGCCCTGCCGCCGGCTGAGCCCGGTGGAGCGGCAGGCGCTGCCGCCGAACATGCGCAAGGTCGAGCAGTGCGAGCGGGCGCGCGCTCCGGCCCGCACCTGGATCGAGCTCGCCGGGCGGGGGCTGCTGGATGCCACGGTGATGCCCAAGGGACTGCACAACGATGGACGTGTCTATCTGCATCGGCGCTGGTCCATGCCGGCCGGACGCTACAGCCTGGTGCTTGGCTTGCGTGACACGCCCGGAGAAGGTGGTCCGGATCACCAGCACCGATTCGAGCTGGAGCTGAAGCCCGGTGCCTCGGCGCTGCTGCTGGTGGGCGACGGCACGGTACAGCTGCTGGCCGGTGGCGCAGCGGGTACGGGCCCGTGAGCGCGGCCGACTACCGGCTGAACCTGCCCGCTGACCCGCGCGGGCGGCTGGCCGCAGCCTGGCTGCTGTTCGGCGTGGCGGCACTGCTGCTGTCGGGACTGTTCGTGATCCTGATCATCCTGGCGCGGACGCCCGGAGTCTCGGCGTTGTTCGCAGTCGAGGATTTCTTCCGCCTGGCGCTGGTCGCGCACGTGGACCTGTCGGTACTGGTCTGGTTTGCGGCAGTCGCGGCGATGTTCCTGGTACTGGCCGCACGTCCGGGCGATCACCTCGTGCACGGCGTCGCCTTCGGACTGGCGGTGGCCGGTGTCCTGATGATCTGCGTTGCGCCGTTCCGGCCCGGCGAGGCGATCATGAGCAACTACGTGCCGGTGCTGGACAACGCGGCGTTCCTGGCGGGACTCGCGCTGTTCGGCGCCGGTATCCTGCTGCTCGCGCTGCGCTCGCTGCTGCGGCCGCTGCCATCTGCTCCGGTGTTCGGCCCCGGGGAGGCCATGCGTTTCGGCGTCCAGAGCTCGGCGATCGCGCTCGTGGTGGCGGCCGGCGCGCTCGCCTGGACGCTGGCTGAACTGCCAGCGGGACTAACGGGTACTCCCAGGTTCGAGACGCTGTTCTGGGGCAGCGGGCACATCGCGCAAGTGGCGTGGACGCAGCTGATGCTGGTCGCCTGGCTGTGGCTGGCTTCCGCGAGCGGCATCCGCGTGCCGCTGACGCCGCGAGTGGTGGTGCTGCTGCTGGTGCTCGGGCTGCTGCCGGCATTCATCTCGATGTGGGGCTACGTGGGTCACGAGCTCGGCGACCAGCAACAGCAGAAGTTCTTCACCTGGGCCATGGCGGCTGGTGGCGGCCTGGCGGCCGGACCGATCGGTCTTGCTGTGCTGGCCGGCTGGTGGCACAGCCCCGTTGCCAGTGATGCGGCGATGCGTGGCCGACGTGTGGCGCTCGGCTTTTCGATCGCACTCTTCGGACTGGGTGGCTTGCTGGGCTTCATGATCGAGGCCAGCAATACCATCATCCCCGCGCACTATCATGGCTGCATCGTGGCTGTGACGCTGGCCTTCCTCGGGCTCGCGCTGCACCTGCTGCCACAGTTCGGTTTCGGGCCGGTGCGACCGCGGTTGCTGGTCGCCATGCCGTGGGTGTATGGGGTGGGGCAGATCCTGCATGTCACCGGGCTCGCGGTCGCCGGCGGGCAGGGCGTGCAACGCAAGACGGCCGGTGCCGCGCAGGGCCTCGAGGGCGCGCTGCAGATCGGCGGCATGGTCGTCACCGGCGTCGGCGGCCTGGTCGCCGTCATTGGCGGTATCCTGTTCCTGGTGGCGGTAGCCGGTTCGCTGCGCCGGCGCGGGACGGCGTGAACGGAGGAAGCGCGGATGGCCCAAATTCTGCTGATGGGTCTGCTGGTAGTCGTCGTCTACCTGGCCTCGCATTATTCCGTGATGGCCGTCGAACGGCGGCTGGGGCGGGCGCTGGGCGCCTGGCGGACCGTGATCTTCTTCGGTGTATTCCTCGTGTTGATCATCATCGCCATGCGACTGGTGCCCCTGCTGCTGGGCGGAGAGGGCGGGCCATGACCGACGACCTGGTGGAGTTCCTGCAGCACGCGGTCCGGCTGGAGTCCGATGCCGCCGAGGGCTACCAGCGGCTGGGCGTAGTGATGAGGGAGCGGGAACAGCCGGATCTGGCGGCGCTGTTCGAACGCTTCGGCGAGTTTTCACGCCTGCACCTGGCCGAGGCCCGCGCGCGTCTCGTAGCGGCGCTGGCCGGGCGGCCCGCGCCCGTGCCGACGTTTCGCTGGCCGGACGGCAGCAGCCCGGAGAATCCGCTGGCGGCGTTGGACCAGCCGGGACTCGATGTGCCACGGGCACTGCAGATGGCACTCGCGCTCGAACGACAGGCCTGCGATTTCTACGCGACGATTGCGGGCCAGACGCGGTCCGAACCGGTGCAGGAACTGGCCCAGCAGTTCGCCGAGGAAGAGTCGGAACATGTCAGCCATCTGGAGCGCTGGCTGGCGCGCGGGAGCGGCTGATGCCGGTTGGTTCACCTGCCGCCCGGCGCCGGCTGTTGCGGCTGATACCGCCGCCGGCGCGCTGGGCGCCGGCGGCGCGCCTCGTGCCACCGGGACTGCAGCGCAGGCTGCTGGAGGCCGCCATGGCCCGGGTGCTGGCGGAGCCGCTGGCCTCTGGGTCGCTGGATTTCATGCGCGGGCGCCGACTCGGCATCGAGGTCGCGGATCTCGGACTCGCGTGGGTCGTCGAACTCGAGGGCGGCCGGTTGCGCGCCTGCGCGCCCGGCATCGCCGCCGAGGCCACGGTCCGTGGCGGCCTGACCGACCTGCTCCTGCTCGCGGCTCGCCTCGAGGACGCGGATACGCTGTTTTTCCAGCGGCGCCTGTGGTTGACGGGCGACACGGAACTCGGGCTGACCGCGCGGAACCTGCTGGACCGCCTGCCATTCGAGCAACTGCCGTTGGGACTGCGCATCGCGCTGAATCGTGGCGCGCGCTTCGCCCGAGCCGCGCGCGCGGCCCGTCGCGGCGAGGACGACTGACCGGTCGGTGCTGCCGCTGGCAGCCTCCTGTGCGAAAGTCGAGCGCTGCAAGCGGCGCTCGTGTACAATCCGCGCGTCGGTGACTCCTGTCTTGCCTGGCCCATCGCGCCAATCCGGCCCACTGTCCGGCCAGGTCCATAACTCTGAAGTTCCGCCGATCCGACGGGTAATGACCTGTCGTTTCTCCATCCTTTCCCTTATGAGTAAACTCCATTGACCAAGCTTTTTGTCGGCAACCTGCCCTTTTCCGCCACCGAAGAATCCGTCCGTGCGCTGTTCGCGCCGCATGGCACGATCGACTCGCTCGCCCTGATCAATGACCGCGAGACCGGCCGTCCACGTGGCTTCGGCTTCATCGAGATGTCGAATGCTGATGCTGCCCGTGCCATGCAGGCACTGAACGGCAAGGACTTCGATGGTCGCGCACTGAAGGTCAATGAGGCCCAGGCACGTGACCGTTCGAGTGGTGGCGGCAACGGTGGCAACCGTCGCTATTGAGTGACGCCCGCCGGGGACCTCGTATGTCAAGCCGCGTATGCGCCTCGTGACCCGGTCCAGTGTTTCGCTTGCGGAGCAACGCCGCGAGCAGTCGCGCCGCAGGCGGGTGGCCGCTGGTACGCTGGGGGAATCCTTCCCCCACGTCCAGCAGCTGCGCATCCGGCTGGCGTTCCAGGACTCAGCGGGTCCGGGCCCGACCGGTCAGATCCATGATGTCTATCCATCCGCACCGGCGCTGTTCGAGTTCCCTTGTCCGCATGGGGGCTGTGACGGTGGTTTTGACCTGACGGATGCTGCGCGGACCTTGATGCGGGCGTCGAAACCGTATGCCGAGGGCAGCCAGCAGTGCGGCGGATCCCGTGCGAGCCAGGGGCCGGTACGGCAACCCTGCACGCTGCGTCTCAGCTACCGGATCGCAGTGCAGTTCGAGCCGGCGGCCGGTAAGTAGCGGCCGGCGGGCCCGGTCCTAGGTGCTGGTCACCAGGGCCGCATCTCCGGCCTGGCCGTGCCAGTAGCCATTCACCGCGCCCAGCCGTTCTGGTGTGCCCGTGCCGTCGACGGCGGCACGGAAGTGCTGCACGATTTCCGCCATGCGCTCAGCCTGCGGATACAGGCGCAGCAGGTCGACGCCCAGTCCCCGCAGCTCCGGCAGCTCCGGCCCGAGGTCACAGACCGCGTGGCCCTGTACCTGGACACCATTGATCACCAGCAGCGGCTGGCCCTCGCGGGTCGCGAGCGGCAGGCCATCCGGATGCTCGATGCAGCGGAAGCCACAGTCGTCCTTGCCGACGTCGAAGGCGCGGGCCGTAAAGCACCGCGCCGACCATGACAGCGGCAGCCGCCCCCAGGCAATGACCTCGAGTTCCGGCATCCGGCCACCGGCGGCAGCCATTTCCGTGCGCAGTTCCCCGAGCAGCTCACGGCCCTGTTCGACGCCCGGGACCCAGCGGAACAGGCCATCCTCCATCAGCAGCGCCAGCGCGCGATGGTTGTAGATATTGAGCGAAGGCCCGCCGACGAACGGCAGTCGGCGCTCGCGGCAGAGCTGTACGGCTGAGAGATCGTTGGCCTCGATCCGGAAGCGGCCGTTGTCGATCAGCCGCTCGAGCGCCGCGAGTTCGGATTCGGCCTCGATCAATGCGAGGCTCGAGAGCACGACCTCGCGGCCGGCATCGGCGAGCTCAGCGGCGAGTGCGAGCCAGTCGCGCGCGGTGAGTTCCCGTCGCTTGCTGCAGACGGTCTCGCCCAGGTAGATCACCTCCAGCGGCCAGCTGGCGGCGGCACGGTAGAACTCGAGTACGCGATCGCGCGGCCAGAAATACTGCAGCGGCCCCAGGCTCAAGCGCATTGCGGGCCCGCCCGGACGACCGGGCTCAGTGCCAGGCACGGTGATAGGGGCCGAGCGTGGTCTGGTGTCCCTCGGCGTGCGCGGCGAGTGTCCGCTGCCATGCGGGCAGCGGTTGCCAGCCGGCGGGGTCGGCGGCCAGGCGATCGAGCGCCTGGCGCCAGGTGCCGGTGACGGCCGTAACGTAGGCGACGCCGCGCTGGCGCCCCTCGATCTTGATGGCAGCGACGCCGGCGCTGGCGAGTCGCGGCAGCAGTTCGAGCGTGTTCAGGCTGGTCGGCTCCTCGAGCGCATGGAAAATCTCGCCATTGACGTCGAACCGTCCCTTGCACACGGTCGGGTAGCCAGCCGGCTCCTCGGGATCGAAGCGGTCGATCAGCACGCCATTCAAGCGAACCGTCCGCGCTCCATCCGGTCCTTCCTCCCAGCGCACGAAGCGGGCCGGGGAACAGACGCCATGCCGGTTCGGCGAAGCGCCGGTGAGATAACTCGAGAGCTGGCAGCGGCCCTCAACCATGATGCACAGGCTGCCAAACGCGAAGACCTCGATCGGTACCGGGGCAGTCGCCGCGAGGCGCTCGACCTGCTGGATCGACAGCACGCGCGGCAGTACCGCCCGCGCGATGCCGCAACGCTCGTAGTAGTAACGCAATGCCGCTGCGGTAGTCGCTGAACCCTGCACCGACAGATGGCGGGGCAGGCCGGGATGGGCCCGCGCAGCGTATTCGAGGACGGCGAGCTCGGCGGCGATGATGGCATCGGCGCCCAGTTCCGCGGCCCGATTCACCGCGGACTGCCAGGCGACGAGCCGCGCAGCGTCCGGGTAGGTGTTGAGGGCGATATAGACCTTGCGGCCGCGCTGATGGGCGTAGCCAACGCCCTGGCGGAGCTCCGACTCGTCGAAATTGAGTCCCGGGAAAGCCCGCGCGTTGGTCTGGTCGCGGAAACCGGCGTAGACCGCGTCGGCACCGTGGTCGATGGCCGCCTTCAGCGCGGGGAGGTTGCCGGCGGGGCAGACGAGCTGCATGGTGGGGTCCGGTGGCTCGGGATGGTCATCTTCGCTGTTTGCTCCGGCCGGGTCATTGACCTGGCTCAGCCGGGGGCCGGGCGCCACCGAATACCCGCGACCAGAGTTCGTCCACGCGGCGCTCGACGCCCGGATCCAGCCGGATGGGCCGGCTCCAGTCGCGGGTCGTCTCGCCCGGCCACTTGTTCGTGGCGTCGAGGCCGAGCTTCGAGCCGAGGCCGGCGACCGGGCTCGAGAAGTCGAGGTAATCGATCGGTGAGTTCTCGATGATCAGGCTGTCCCGGGCCGGATCAACGCGGGTCGAGACGGCCCAGATCACCTGCGACCAGTCGCGCACGTCGATGTCCTCATCGGTGACGATCACGAACTTCGTGTAGGTGAACTGGCGCAGGTAGGACCAGATCGCCATCATCATGCGGCGGGCGTGGCCGGCATACTGCTTGCGGATGCTGACGACCGCGATCCGGTACGAGCAGGCCTCGGGCGGCAGGTGGAAGTCGACGATCTCCGGAAACACCCGGCGCAGGATCGGCACGAAGATGTCGTTGAGCGCGAGCGCCAGGACCGAGGGCTCGTCGAACGGCGCGCGGCCCATGTAGCTGCCGTGATAGATCGCACCGCGACGCAGGCGCAGGCGCTCGACCGTGAACACCGGGAATTCCGCGCGTGCGTTGTAGTAACCGGTGTGATCGCCGAACGGGCCCTCGGGAGCGCGATCACCGGGCTGGATGAACCCCTCGAGCAGGATCTCGGCGCCGGCCGGGGCATCGAGACCGGTGAGCTCGCTGTGCCAGAGCCGGGTGCGCTCGCCGCGCAGCAGGCCCGCAAACTCGTATTCGGACAGCGTATCCGGCACCGGTGCGACAGCGGCGAGCGTCGTGGCGGGATCGGCGCCGATCGCGACCAGCAGCGGGAAAGGCCGCTCCGGATGGGCCTTCTGCCAGTCGGCGTAATCCAGTGCACCGCCGCGATGCGGCAGCCAGCGCATGATCAGGCGATTCCGGTCGATCAGCTGCTGGCGGTAGACCGCCACGTTCTGGCGCGGATGTCGCGTGCCGCGGGTGACGACGAGGCCGATCGTGATCAGCCGGCCGGCATCCTCCGGCCAGCAGCGCTGGATCGGCAGGCGGGCGAGATCCACGTCCCCGGCCTCGATGATCTCCTCGTTGAAGGCCGCCTCAGTGACGCGTCGTGGCGCGACGTGCGCGAGCTGTGCCATCTCGGGCCAGCTGCGGATCGCGTCGCGCAGGCTGCCCGGCCAGCGCGGCTCCTTGATTGCCGCCAGCAGTTCGCCGAGTTCGCGCAGAGAGGCGAGCGGCCGGCCGGCGAGCGCGGCCTCGATGCGCTCCCGCGTTCCGAACAGGTTGCCGAGCAGCGCATGCCCGGATCCCCGCGGCCGTTCGAACAGCAGGGCCGGCCCGCCGGATTTCAGCGCGCGCAGGCAGAATGCCGTGCTCTCGAGTTCCGGATCCACCGGCTCCGCGACCCGCCGCAGGCGGCCGGTGGCCTCGAGGCGGTCGAGGAACCCGCGCAGATCGTGGAAGGCCATGGCTCGTGGTGCAGCTCAGTCGCAGCGCTGGAACACGAGTGTAGCGTTGGCTCCACCAAAGCCGAAGCTGTTCGACATCACGGTGTCAAGGCGGGCCGGCCGGGTTTCCCGCGCGATCGGGAAGCCCTGGCAGGCGGGATCGAGTTCGGCGATGTTGGCCGAGCCGGCGATGAAGCCATCCCGCAGCATCAGCAGGCAATAAATGGCCTCGTGCACACCGGCGGCACCCAGCGAATGGCCGGACAGGGCCTTGGTCGAGGAAATCGGTGGCATGCCCTCGGCACCGAACACAGTGCGCACCGCCTGGAGTTCGATGGCATCGCCGAGCGGCGTGGAAGTGCCGTGCGTGTTCAGGTAGTCGATCGGCCGGCTGACGGTCGCCATGGCCTGGCGCATGCAGCGGACGGCACCCTCGCCGGAAGGCTGCACCATGTCGTGGCCATCGGAGGTCGAGCCGAAGCCGACCAGTTCCGCGAGTATCGGTGCCCCGCGCTGGCGGGCATGCTCCAGCTCCTCGAGCACCAGCATGCCACCACCCGCGGCGATCACGAACCCGTCCCGGGCGGCATCGTAGGGGCGGGAAGCCAGCTCCGGGGTGTCGTTGTAGCCGGAAGATAGAGCGCCCATCGCGTCGAAGAGTGCCGCCAGCGACCAGTGTTCCTCTTCGCCGCCGCCGCAGAACACGATGTCCTGGTTGCCCCAGCGGATCTGCTCGGCACCGACGCCGATGCAGTGGGCGCTGGTGGCACAGGCCGAGGAGACGGAGTAGCTGATGCCCTGGATCTTGAAGGTCGTCCCACAGCAGGCCGCGATCGTGCTGCACATCGTGCGCGGCACGCGCAGTGGGCCAACCTTGCGGATGCCCTTGCTGCGCAGCAGGTCGGCAGCCTCGACCACATTGGCCGAGGACGCGCCGCCGGAACCCGCGACCAGCCCGGTACGCGGATTGGAAACCTGCTCCGGCGTCAGCCCGCTCATCCGGATCGCATCGGCCATCGCCACGGCGGCGTAGGCAGCGGCATCGCCCATGAACCGCAGGTCACGGCGGTCGATCAGCGCCGGCAGGTCGATCACCGGAACCCCG